>NZ_JBWKER010000029.1:7540-21564 GCF_056435345.1 Kitasatospora sp. NPDC043950 | reverse complement strand
CCGCGGGGCCCCACTCCCCGGCCACGACCCCTCAGACGCCCCACCCCACGCCCGCCCCCCCCCACCTCTGTGGGGGGGGGCGGCCCCCCGGCCCCCCCCACTGGCCGGGTCAGCGCCAGCGCCAGGCGTGGTCGACCGGGCCGATCCCGGCACCGAGCGCGAAGCCGCCGGCGATCGCGCCGGTGATGTAGGCCTTGGCCGAGCCGACCGCCTCCGGCAGCGACTCGCCCTTGGCCAGCCCGGCCGCGATCGCGCTGGCCAGGGTGCAACCGGTGCCGTGGGTGTGCCGGTTGTCGTAGCGCGGCGCCCGGTACCAGTGCACCTCGCCGGGCCCGCCGTAGAGCAGGTCCGCGGCCTCACCCTCCAGGTGGCCGCCCTTGACCAGCGCCCAGCCCGGCCCGAGGTCGAGCAACGCCTTGGCGGCGTCCAGCATCTGCCCCTCGTCCTCGACCGTCCGGCCGGTGAGCTGGGTCACTTCGTGCAGGTTGGGGGTGGCCAGGGTGGCGACCGGCAGCAGCCGTTCGCGGACGGTGGCGACGGCCTCGGCGGCCAGCAGGGCGTCCCCGTGCTTGGAGACGCCGACCGGGTCGACGACCACCGGGGCGTCCACCCCGGCCAGCAGTTCGGAGACGGTCTCGACCAGTTCGATCGAGGCGAGCATGCCGGTCTTCACGGCCTGCACCCCGATGTCGTCGACCACGCTGCGGAACTGCGCCCGGACGGCCTCGGCGGGCAGCTCCCAGTAGCCCTGGACGCCGAGCGAGTTCTGCGCGGTGACGGCGGTGATCACGCTCATGCCGTGGACGCCGAGAGCGAGCATCGCCTTGAGGTCGGCCTGGATGCCGGCGCCACCGCCGGAGTCGGAGCCGGCGACGGTGAGCACGCGGGGAGGGGCGGTGGAGGGGCCGCGCGCAGCGCGTCGGCCAGGGGCGGGGGTGGGAGACGGGTGGGCCATGAGGTCAACCTACCTGCGCGCGTTCGGAGCGCGGCACCCTACCTGCGCGCGACCAGAGCACGGCCTCAGAGCACGGCCTCGGACTCCACCCAGCGGTCCTCCGGCACCGTCTTCAGCCTGGTCACCGCGTCGGCGATCGGCACCAGCTCGATCCCGGTCCGGCGCAGCGCGGTGAAGTGGCCGAACGCGCCCTGGTGGACGGCCTCGACGGCGTGCCAGCCGAAGCGGGTGGCGAGCACGCGGTCCCGGGCGGTCGGGGTGCCGCCGCGCTGGGTGTGCCCGAGGATGACCGGGCGGGCCTCCTTGCCGAGCAGGTTCTCCAGTTCGTGGGCGAGCCGGTTGCCGATCCCGCCGAAGGTCCGGTGGCCGTACTGGTCGACCTCGCCGTGGTCGAAGCGCATGGTGCCGGGCAGCGGGGCGGCGCCCTCCGCGACGGCGATGATGGCGAACTTCTTGCCGCGGTCGAAGCGGTCGTCGACCATCCGGGCCACCGCCTCGATGTCGAAGGGCTTCTCCGGGATGAGGATGCCGTGCGCGCCGCCGGCCATGCCCGCGGTGAGGGTGATCCAGCCGGTGTGACGGCCCATCAACTCGACCACCATGACGCGCTGGTGGGATTCCGCGGTGGTCTTGAGCCGGTCGATCGCCTCGGTCGCGACGTGCACCGCGGTGTCGAAGCCGAAGGTGGCGTCGGTGGCGTTGATGTCGTTGTCGATGGTCTTGGGCACCCCGACGACCGGCAGTCCGGCGTCGCTGAACAGCCTGGCGGCGGTCAGCGTGCCCTCGCCGCCGATCGCGATGAGCGCGTCGATGCCGATGTCCCGGGCCAGCGTCCTCGCGTTCTCCACCGCCCAGGAGATCCGCTCGCGCTGCACCCGGGCGGAGCCCAGGACGGTGCCGCCGAGGGTGAGCAGGCCGGTGACGTCGTCGTGCGAGACCGGCCGGGTGCGGCCTTCGATCAGGCCGAGGAAGCCGTCCAGGATGCCGACGATCTCGTCGCCGTGCACGTCCGTGCCCCGGTGCACGACGGAGCGGATCACCGCGTTGAGGCCGGGGCAGTCGCCGCCGCTGGTCAGTACACCGATACGCATGACTGGGTGCGCTCCCGCTCGCAGTGGTTCAGACCACCCACACCAGACGGCGGGCGGGCTCGGTTGTCGCCAGCCTACGCAAAACGGACCCGCGAAGCCCGTGCGCCGCGAGTCCGGGGGTCACGCGCCGCCCGCCGCGCGCCGGTGTCCGGGGGTCACCCGCCGTGTGCCGTACGACAATCGGCGCGGCCGCCCGTCACTCGGCGAAGTGGTCCCAGCCGCCGACCCGGTCCCAGGGCGCGCCGTCCACCGTCACCCGGCCGCTGCGGCTGCCCCGGGGGCGGCCGGTCACCTCGCCCACCACCCGCCAGCGGGCCGGGAGTTGGACCCCGCGCGGGAAGGTCGCCACGATCGCGTGGTCCTCGCCGCCGGACAGCACCCAGACGAGCGGGTCCACCCCGACCGCCTGTCCGATGTCGGCCATCTGCGCCGGGACGTCGAAGTCGGCGGCCTTCAGGTCGATGTCCACCGCGCTGGCCCGGGCCACGTGGCCGAGGTCGGCGACCAGTCCGTCGCTCACGTCGATCATCGAGGTCGCGCCCAACTCGGCGCCGCCCGGGCCCGCGTGGTACGGAGGCTCGGGCCGGCGGTGCGCCTCGACGAAGGCGCGCGGGGAGCGGAAGCCGCGTTGCAGCACGGTGAGTCCGGCGGCCGACCAGCCGAGCCAGCCGGTCACCGCGACCACGTCGCCGACCTGCGCGCCGGCGCGCGTCACCGGCGCGCGCCCCTGGAGGTCCCCGAGCGCCGTGATGGCCAGCGTGACGGTGTCGCCGCGCACCACGTCGCCGCCGACCACCGTCGCCCCGGCCACCTGGCACTCGTCGCGCAGCCCGTCCATCAGCTCGGTGGCCCAGGTGGTGGGCAGGTCGGCGGGGGCGACCAGGCCGAGCAGTATCGCGGTGGGCACCGCTCCCATGGCGGCCACGTCGGCGAGGTTCTGGGCGGCGGCCTTGCGGCCCACGTCGTAGGCGGTGGACCAGTCCCGGCGGAAGTGCCGGTTCTCGATCAGGACGTCCGTGGTGGCCACCACCCGGCCGTCCGGGGCCTTCACCACCGCGGCGTCGTCACCGGGGCCGAGGTCCACCGCGTCGGTGAGCGGCACCCGGGCGGTCAGCTCCCTGATGAGACCGAACTCGCCGAGCTCGCCCACGGTCCCCTGCATCTGCCGTCCTCTCGCATGTCCATCTGAACTCGTCCCCGTCGCGCCCCCGCGCGCAGCGTACGCCCTTCCGGGGTGTCGGGGTCTCCCCTCCCCGGCCCACCGCGCGGTAGCGTGGTGATCAGACTGCCGGTGAGCCCGTTCCCACCCCGACGACCGTCCGGGCGATCACGGCGGCGATCCCCGTAACCGGCCGCCGGAGGTCCCCGTGGTACAGGCATACATCCTGATCCAGACCGAGGTCGGCAAGGCCACCGCCGTGGCCCAGTCGATCTCCGAGATTCCCGGCGTCCTCCAGGCCGAGGACGTCACCGGCCCGTACGACGTCATCGTCCGGGCCGAGGCCGACACCGTGGACGACCTGGGCCGCCTGGTGGTGGCCAAGGTCCAGCAGGTCGAGGGCATCACCCGCACCCTCACCTGTCCGGTGGTGCACCTGTAAGACCCGGCTACCATCGGCGGGTGGCCAGAGAACTCCGAATCCCACGGGCGCTGACGGCACTGCCGGCGCCCGTCCGCTGGCTGGCCCTGCCGCTCGCCCTGACCTGCACGGTCGTCGTGCTGCTCGGCAGTTGGGGCTCCGCCGACGAATCGGTGGCGGCCCCCCGGCCGGGCGGCAAGGCGGCCGAGTACTGCCGCGCGCTGGCCGCGGCCCTGCCGCAGGAGCTGCTCGGCCACGCCCGCAAGGACCCGTCGCCCGCCTCGCCGTACGTGGCCGCGTGGGCCAGCTCGCCCCGCACGGTGCTGCGTTGCGGCATCGACCGTCCGGAGGAACTGGACGGCGAGCACGCCAAGGACTGGTCGCCGACCGTGGACGACGTCACCTGGTGGTCGCAGAAGCTCACCGACGGCGGCTACCGCTTCGTGACGACCATGCGCGCCGCCTACGTCGAGGTGACCGTCCCGGCCGGTGCCTCGGCCAACCCCTTCGACCCGGCCGCCGCCCTCACCGGCGCGGTGAAGGCCACCGTCCCGGGCTGAGCCCGCGAGCGCGCCGAGGAGGGCGGGCCGGGAGCTTCCCGGCCCGCCCTCCGTCGTTCGCGCGCGGCTACCGCAGGCCGGTCGAGCGGCGCAGCGCCGCCTGGAGCAGCCGGTCGATCAGCTCCGGGTAGGACAGCCCGGTGGCCTCCCACATCTTCGGGTAGGCCGAGATCGGGGTGAAGCCGGGCATGGTGTTGATCTCGTTGACCATCCAGGTGCCGTCCTCCAGCAGGAAGAAGTCCACCCGGGCCAGGCCCTCGCAGCCGAGCGCGTCGAACGCGGCCACCGCCTGGCGGCGGATCTCGGCGGTCTGCTCGTCGTCGAGCTTCGCCGGGATCTGCACCTCGGACGAGTCGATGTACTTGGCCTCGAAGTCGTAGAAGTCGAAGCCGTCGCCGACCAGCACCTCGGCCGGGAGGCTGGCCTTCGGGCCGTCCTCGGTCTCCAGCACGCCGCACTCGATCTCGCGGCCGCTCACGCCGGCCTCGATGATCAGCTTGGGGTCGTGCCGGCGGGCCTCCTCGATCGCGGCGTCGAGGTCGGCGAGGTCCTTGACCTTGGTGATGCCCATGCTGGAGCCGGCCCGGCAGGGCTTCACGAACAGCGGCAGGCCGAGCTCGGCGGCCAGCTCGCGCACCGCGGCGCGGCCGGCCTCGCTCTCCCAGTCGCGCGGCCGCACGATGGTGTACCGGCCGAC
Organism: Kitasatospora sp. NPDC043950; assembly: GCF_056435345.1. Classification (NCBI taxonomy): domain Bacteria; kingdom Bacillati; phylum Actinomycetota; class Actinomycetes; order Kitasatosporales; family Streptomycetaceae; genus Kitasatospora; species Kitasatospora sp. NPDC043950. The sequence goes on along the minus strand of NZ_JBWKER010000029.1, from coordinate 16,681 downwards.
GCCCAGGCCGTGCGAGGCCAGGATCCGCTTGGTGAACTCCTTGTCCATGCCGACCGCGCTGGACAGTACGCCGTTGCCGACGTAGGGCACGCCGGACAGCTCCAGCAGGCCTTGCAGGGTGCCGTCCTCTCCCCAGGGGCCGTGCAGCAGCGGGAACACCACGTCGACCTCGCCGAGGGCCTTGGGGGTGCTCCCCGGCTCGCTCAGGACGACCTCCCGGTCGCCCGGGGCGATCGGCAGCGCGACCTGCCCGTCCACGGACTCGGCGACGCCCGGGACGTCCGGCATCCGGCCGTCGGTGATCGCCATCCGGGCGGGCTCGTCGCTGACCAGCGCCCAGCGGCCCTCGGGGGTGATCCCGATCGGGAGCACCTCGTACTTCTCGCGGTCGATCGCCTTGAGCACGCTGCCGGCGGTGACCACCGAGACGCCGTGCTCGGAGCTGCGTCCGCCGAAGACCAGCGCGACGCGCGGCTTCGCAGCGGACGGGTTCGGGGAGGACTGTTCGATGCTCATATCGGGTTTGAGACTACCGTGCGAAGGGTTTCCGGGGCGTCAGCCGCCCCCGACCACCGCCCCGGACCACCGCCTCGCCGTCCGCGCCGCTCGGCACCGCTCGGCACCGCTCGGCACCGCTCAGCGCCGCTCGGCCTTCGCCGAACGGGACATCAGGGCCTGGAGCGCCTCCTGGGTGGGCCGCCCGTTGTGCACGACATCCACCACCGCCTCGACGATCGGCATGTCGACGCCGTTGCGCCGGGCCAGGTCGAGCACCGACTCGCAGGACTTGACGCCCTCCGCGGTCTGCCGGGTCGCCGCGATGGTCTCCGCGAGCGACATGCCCCGGCCCAGGTTCATGCCGAAGGTGTTGTTGCGCGACAGCGGCGAGGAGCAGGTGGCGACCAGGTCGCCCATCCCGGCGAGCCCGGCGAAGGTGTGCGGGTCGGCGCCGAGCACCTCGCCGAGCCGGGTGGTCTCGGCCAGCCCGCGGGTGATCAGCGTCGCCTTGGTGTTGTCGCCGAGCCCCATGCCGGCCGCCATGCCGACCGCCAGGCCGATCACGTTCTTGACCGCCCCGCCGAGCTCGCAGCCCAGCACGTCGGTGTTGGTGTACGGGCGGAAGTACGGCGTGTGGCAGGCCGCCTGGAGCCGCTTGGCGACCGCCTCGTCCGCGCAGGCGACGACGCTGGCGGCGGGCTGCCGGTTGGCGATCTCCCGGGCCAGGTTGGGCCCGCTGACCACCGCGACGCGCTCCGGGCCGACCTTGGTGACCTCGTCGATCACCTCGCTCATCCGCTTGGCCGTGCCGAGTTCGATGCCCTTCATCAGGCTCACCAGCACGGTCTGCGGCTCGATCAGCGGCGTCCAGGCGGCCAGGTTGTCGCGCAGCGTCTGCGAGGGCACCACCAGGACGGCGAAGTCGGCGCCGGCCAGCGCCTCGGCGGCGTCGGTGGTGGCCCGGACGGAGCCCGGCAGCGGCACGCCCGGCAGGTAGTCCGGGTTCTCGTGCGTGGTGTTGATGGCGTCGACGAGTTCCTGGCGGCGGGCCCACAGGACGACGTCGCTGCCCGCGTCGGCCAGCACCATCGCGAAGGCGGTGCCCCAGGAGCCCGTCCCCATCACTGCGCAGCGGGTCACCGGCCGCCCTCCTCGTCGTCGTTGCCGCCCTTGGCGCGCCGGCGTTCGGCGGCGGCCGCGGCGGCGCGGTTCCGGGCGGCCTTGCGCATGTCGTAGCGCTCGGCCGGCGGCTCCTCGCCGCGGACGTCGGCCAGCACGGCGGTGATCGCCGTCATGATGTCCTCGGTGGCGTCGTTGAGCACCTGGGCGGTGAGCTCCTGGCCCCGGTACTTGCTCAGGTCCACCGCGGGCCCCGCCGCCACGGTGACCCGGTGGCGCGGGAAGAGGTTGAACTTGCCCTTCCCGAAGCCCGGACGGCCGTACGGCGGGATGATCTCGTGCGCTCCCCAGTGTGCGACCGGGATGACCGGCGCGCCGGTCATCAGCGCGACCCGGGCGACGCCGCTCTTGCCGGTCATCGGCCACAGGTCCGGGTCCCGGGTGAGCGTGCCCTCCGGGTAGAACTGCACGCACTGGCCGCCGTTGACGGCGTCGATAGCGGCCCGGAAAGCCTGCGCGGCATCGGTGGACTCGCGGAACACCGGAATCTGGCCGGTCTTGCGCAGCATGAATCCGATGAAGGGAATCGAGAACAGCGAGGACTTGCCGAGAATGCGCGGCGGACGGCCGCTGTTGTACTGCCAGTGCGCGTAGATCACCGGGTCGATGATCGAATTGTGGTTCACCGCGGCGATGAAGCCGCCTTCCTTCGGAAGGTGCTCCCAGCCCCGCCAGTCGGGCTTCACCAGCGCGGTCGTCACCGGCTTCACCAGCACGGCCGCGAAGCGGTACCAGATGCCGTAGTCGGCGTTGCCGAACTTGGCGTACGAGCGGCGGGCCACCCCAGGTCCTCCTCATCCGAAGCGGCACGTGGGGTGCCGCGGTCATAACCTCCCGGTGCCGCGCACCGGTACGGGACCGGTGCCCGGGTGACGGGCGCGGAACAGTCTCGCCCGGCTGCTCACCGGCTGTCGAGCGACCGCACCAACCCGCCCGGCAGGCGTGATCAAACGCACGTCCGCACAGATCGGACGGCCTGGCGAGGGCTCCGGGACCGGCGTCACAATGACGCCGATGACCCAGGACACCGTACGCCCCAACGGGCCCGTCGCGCCCCCCGCACCCGCCACCGACTGGTCGCTGGTGCTGCCGCTCAAGCCGCTCGCCCTCGCGAAGAGCCGACTGGCCCCGTACGCCGGGCCGCACCGGGCGGACCTCGCGCTGTCCTTCGCGCTCGACACCGCCACCGCCGCACTGGCCACCCCGGGCGTCGCCCGGGTCCTGGTGGTCACCCGGGACGCGGCGGCCGGCGCCCGGCTGGCGGCACTGGGCGCGGTGGTGGTCGCCGACGAACCCGGCGAGGGCCTCAACGAGGCGCTGGTGCACGGCACGGCGGCCGCCCTGGCGCTCGCCCCGCGCTCGCCGCTGGCCGCCCTCTCGGCGGACCTGCCGGCCCTGCGCCCGGTCGAACTGGCCCGGGTGCTGGGCGCGGTGCCGCCGGACGGCCGGGCCTTCCTGCCGGACTCCCCAGGCCTCGGCACCACGCTGCTCGCCTGTACCCCCGGCCGCCCGCTCTCGCCCGCCTTCGGGGACGGCTCGCGGGCCCGGCACGCGGCCGGCGGAGCACTCGAACTTCGCCTGGCGGACGTGGAGTCGGTGCGCCGGGACGTCGACACCGGCGCGGACCTCGGCGAGGCCGCGGCGCTCGGCCTCGGCCCGTACACCAGCGTCCTGTTCGCCCGGCTGGCGCGGGCCTGACCGGCGCCCCGCGGGACGCCGCCCGGTCGGCCGGGGCCGCTCGCTATGCTGCTGCCATGCAGGCCACCGCGTTCACCTTCGACCCCGCCACCCGGGCCGGCTCCGTGCTGCTCGACGACGGGACCCCGGTGCCGTTCGACGCGGCCGCCTTCGACGCCGGCGGTCTGCGGCTGCTGCGACCGGGCCAGCGGGTGCGGATCCGCACCGAGGGCGCCGGCGAGGCCCGCCGGGTGGTCTTCGTGACGCTGCAGACCTTCCCCGACCCGGCCGCGGGCTGACCGTCCTCCGCTGACCGTCCCCCCGCTGGTCCTCCCCCGCCGTCCGGCACGCCCGCCGCCGCGTTCCGTGCCTGGTCACCGTCGGTCGCAGAATCCTGACTAAGCGCCCGGAAATCGAAAGAGCCGCGGCGACCCGGTCTCCGCAATTCACGGAGGGGGGGTGCCGCGGCTCTCTGCCGAAGGCCGTCCGAGGACCGCTGCGCGGGACTACTTGGCAGAGGTCTTGCGCGCGGTGGTCTTGCGGGTGGCGGTCTTCTTCGCCGGAGCCGTCTTCTTGGCCGTCGCGGTCGCCTTCTTGGCGGTCGCGGTGGTCTTCTTGGCGGCGGCGGTGGTGGTCGCCTTCTTGGCGGCGGCGGCCGTCTTCTTGGTCGCGGTCGCGGTGGTCTTCTTCGCGGCGGCGGTGGTGGTCGCCTTCTTGGTGGCGGTCGCCTTCTTCGCGGCGGCGGTGGTGGTCGCCTTCTTGGCCGCGGCCGTGGTCGCCGTCTTCTTGGCGGCGGCCTTCTTGGCCGGAGCGGCGGCGGCGGCCGTGGCGGCACGCTTGGTGGCGGCGCGCTTGGCGGCCGGGGTGGCGGCGACGCCGCTCTTGCCCGGGGTGAGGGAGCCCTTGGGGGCCTTCTTCACCGAGGGGCCTTCCTTCGGCAGCTTCTTGCTGCCGCTGACCAGGTCCTTGAAGCCCTGGCCGGGACGGAAGCGGGGCACCGAGGTCTTCTTGACCTTGACCTTCTCGCCGGTCTGCGGGTTGCGGGCGAAGCGCGCGGAGCGCTCCACCTTCTCGAAGGTGCCGAAACCAGTGACCGAAACCCGGTCACCGGCCACAACGGCACGGACCATGGTGTCGAGCACTGCGTCGACGGCCTCTGCGGCAGCCTTGCGACCGCCCAGCTGCTCGGCCACCGCTTCGACAAGCTGAGCCTTGTTCACGTCTTCCCCTTCGGAAACGGGCGCCGGATGATTCCATCCGTTCTTTTCGCACGTTAGGTATGTATCTGCGGACTTTCAATTACCAAACGCGCGAATCACCCTAGTGTCGCAATGGATTTGCGCGTCGGCGACCTCAGGCGACGGGCGGGCGCCCCTCGTCGAGGTCATGTACAAAGCGACTCAACCGCCTTGCCGCCTCCGGAAGATCGCGCTTGGCGGTCTCGGTGACGATGAGGAGTTGACGGGAGAGAGCGGTCTTTGCATCGGCAGACACGTTCAGCGCATGCACGCGGGCGTGAGCTTGCTTCAACCGCTCGGCCACAAGCGCGTAGAGCGCTGCGACTTCCTGGTCGTCCGGCCCCTCAGCTGGTGCGGAGGCGACGTCCGGCCGATCGTCAATTCGGCGTTCGGATCCCCGGCCCACGGACTCCGGAGCCGCGGGTTCGCCGCCCGCGTACGGAGGTTCATGGTGCCGGTGCATGTACTGATTGTGCCATCTACCCGCAGTTGTACTTGCGCGGGGCCCTCTCCGGCAAAGCCAAATGGGCAATCCGGGGTGGGCCGCGGCGCTAACTCGTGCTCCGGAACGGCGGATGGCCCGCCCCCCCGAAGGGGAGGCGGGCCATCCGGTGGATCGCCAGAATGCTTGTTCTGAGGGGATCTCAGGCAACCGGCAGAGTACGGGGCTTGAAGGTCGGACGGGTCGCTTCGAAGGCCGCGATGTCGGCCTCGTTCCGCAGGGTGATGCTGATGTCGTCCAGCCCGTTGAGCAGCCGCCACCGGACGTTGTCGTCCAGTTCGAAAGACGCGGTGACGCCCTCGGCCCGGACTTCGCGGGCTTCCAGATCAACGGTGATCTCGGCCGAAGGGTTACTCTCGGTGAGCGCCCAGAGCTGTTCCACGGTCTCTTGCGGCAGGACGACCGTCAGCAGTCCGTTCTTCAGGGAATTCCCACGGAAGATGTCCGCGAAGCGCGACGAGATGACCGCGTGGAAGCCGTAGTTCTGCAGCGCCCAGACGGCGTGCTCACGGGAGGAGCCGGTGCCGAACTCCGGGCCGGCCACCAGGACCGTGGCGCCCTGCCGCTCGGGCTGGTTGAGGATGAACGACTCGTCCTTGCGCCAGGCCTCGAAAAGGCCGCCCTCGAAACCGGAACGGGTGACCTTCTTGAGCCAGTGGGCCGGGATGATCTGGTCGGTGTCCACGTTCGAGCGCCGCAGCGGAACGGCCCGGCCGGTGTGGGTGGTGAACTTCTCCATGGTTCTCAGGCCTCCACAGCCACGTTGGTGTCCGCCAGGTCGGAGGGCAGATCGGACGGTGCGGCCAGACGGCCCAGGACGGCGGTCGCGGCGGCGACCTGCGGGGACACCAGGTGGGTCCGGCCACCCTTGCCCTGCCGGCCCTCGAAGTTGCGGTTCGAGGTGGAGGCGCAGCGCTCCCCGGGGGCGAGCTGGTCGGGGTTCATGCCCAGGCACATCGAGCAGCCCGCGTGGCGCCACTCGGCGCCGGCCGCGGTGAACACCTTGTCCAGGCCCTCCTCCACGGCTTGCAGGGCGACCCGGACGGAGCCGGGGACGACGAGCATCCGTACGCCGTCGGCGATCCGGCGGCCCTCCACGACGGCGGCGGCGGCGCGCAGGTCCTCGATCCGGCCGTTGGTGCAGGAGCCGACGAAGACGGCGTCGACGGTGACCTCGCGCAGCGGGGTGCCGGCCTCCAGGCCCATGTAGGCGAGGGCGTTCTCGGCGGCCGCGCGCTCCTGCGGGTCGGCGAAGGAGGCCGGGTCCGGCACGTCGGAGCCCAGCGGGGCGCCCTGGCCGGGGTTGGTGCCCCAGGTGACGAACGGGGTCAGCGCGGCCGCGTCGACGAAGATCTCGTGGTCGAAGACCGCGTCCTCGTCGGTGCCCAGGGTCGACCAGTACGCGACGGCGGCGTCCCAGTCCTCGCCCTGCGGGGCGTGCGGACGGCCCTTGAGGTAGCCGAAGGTGGTCTCGTCCGGGGCGATCATGCCCGCCCGGGCGCCGGCCTCGATGGACATGTTGCAGATGGTCATCCGGGCCTCCATGGACAGGCCCCGGATCGCCGAACCGCGGTACTCCAGGACGTATCCCTGGCCGCCGCCGGTGCCGATCTTGGCGATCACGGCCAGGATCAGGTCCTTGGCGGTGACGCCCTCGGGCAGCTCGCCCTCGACCGTGACGGCCATGGTCCGGAACGGCGCCAGCGGCAGCGTCTGGGTGGCCAGCACGTGCTCGACCTGGCTGGTGCCGATGCCGAACGCCAGTGCGCCGAACGCGCCGTGGGTCGAGGTGTGGGAGTCGCCGCAGACCACGGTCATGCCGGGCTGGGTCAGGCCCAGCTGCGGGCCGACCACGTGCACGACGCCCTGCTCGATGTCGCCGAGCGAGTGGATCCGGACACCGAACTCGGCGGCGTTGCGGCGCAGCGTCTCCAGCTGCACCTTGGACACCGGGTCGGCGATCGGCTTGTCGATGTCCACGGTGGGGGTGTTGTGATCCTCGGTGGCGATCGTCAGATCGGTGCGGCGGACCGTCCGGCCGGCCAGCCGCAGCCCGTCGAAGGCCTGCGGGCTGGTCACCTCGTGGAGCAGGTGGAGGTCGATGAAGAGCAGGTCGGGCTCTCCCTCCGCGCGCCGCACGACGTGGTCGTCCCAGACCTTCTCTGCGAGTGTCCGTCCCATCGGATTCCCTCCAGCCGGCCGCGTTGCCGGCCTTCTCGTGTCGTCGAGGTCGGAGCTCCCGCCGCCCTGTGGCGGGCGCGTTCTCGCGACCTGCACGCCGGATCGCTGTCCACGATGCGGACACTCTGGTGAGGTCGCATCCTGGATGCCTCCCGGGCTGCTGCATCCAGAGTGGCGCTTTTCCCGGAAGATTGAACTTGCGTCTCGCGGAATGAGACTGCAGTCTTAGCGCATGGACAACTCTAGCGGCGTCGGCGTTCTCGACAAGGCCGCTCTGGTGCTGAGCGCACTGGAGTCGGGCCCCGCCACGTTGGCGGGGCTGGTCGCCGCCACCGGTCTGGCGCGCCCCACGGCCCACCGGCTCGCCGTCGCACTCGAACACCACCGTCTGGTCACCAGGGACATGCAGGGGCGATTCATCCTCGGCCCCCGTCTGTCCGAACTCTCCGCCGCGGCGGGCGAGGACCGGCTGCTCGCCACCGCGGGCCCGGTTCTGACCCACCTGCGCGACGTCACCGGCGAGAGCGCACAGCTCTACCGCCGCCAGGGCGAGATGCGGATCTGCGTAGCCGCCGCCGAGCGGCTCTCCGGTCTGCGGGACACCGTCCCGGTCGGCAGCACCCTGCCGATGAAGGCCGGCTCGGCCGCCCAGGTCCTGCTGGCCTGGGAGGAGCCCGAGCGGCTGCACCGCGGCCTCCAGGGCGCCCGCTTCACCGCCACCGCGCTCAGCGGCGTCCGCCGCCGCGGCTGGGCCCAGTCGATCGGCGAGCGCGAGCCGGGCGTCGCGTCCGTCTCCGCTCCCGTGCGCGGCCCCTCCAACCGCGTGGTGGCCTCCGTCTCCGTCTCCGGCCCGATCGAGCGGCTGACCCGCCACCCGGGCCGCCTGCACGCCCAGGCCATCATCGAGGCCGCGAACCGGCTCACCGAGGCCCTCCGCCGCGGCTGACCGCCGCACCCGGAAAGGGCCCCGCGCAGCACCACCGCGCGGGGCCCTTCGGAATGCTCCGGGAAATGCAAAAAAGACCCCGGAAACCGGGGCCTTCCAATTTCTGGCTGGGGTACCAGGACTCGAACCTAGACTAAATGAACCAGAATCACTCGTGCTGCCAATTACACCATACCCCAACACAAAGCAAGCGCCGATGGGATAACCCACCGGCTTCATGCTCTGGAGTACCCCCGACCGGATTCGAACCGGCGCTACTGCCGTGAGAGGGCAGCGTGCTAGGCCGCTACACAACGGGGGCTTCCTGGCGATCCCTTGCGGGATCAGTACCCCCGACCGGATTCGAACCGGCGCTACTGCCGTGAGAGGGCAGCGTGCTAGGCCGCTACACAACGGGGGCTTTCCAGGTGATCCCTTGCGGGATCGGTACCCCCGACCGGATTCGAACCGGCGCTACTGCCGTGAGAGGGCAGCGTGCTAGGCCGCTACACAACGGGGGCTTGTTCTTCACTTGTACTGCTGGACTTGCGTACTGCGCTGGGGTACCAGGACTCGAACCTAGACTAAATGAACCAGAATCACTCGTGCTGCCAATTACACCATACCCCACCAGAGTTGAACCCCTGTCGGGGCCTTCTCAGGCGTTGCGCCTCTCGTTCGGGGCCGGGTGGAGGGTTTCGCTCCCTCGTCCGTTCCCTCCCGGGCGGCGCAGAAAGAACATTACCCGACGCCGGCCCCGGCTCCAAAATCGATAACCCCAGGCAGCGGCCGGGCGTCCTGGCAGTGACGTCCGGGCGGTGACGTCCGGGCAGGGGGGGGGGGGGGGGGGGGGGGGGGGGGGGGGGGGGGGGGGGGGGGGGGGGGGGGAGGGGGGAGGGGGGGGGGGGGGGGGGGGGGGGGGGAGGGCGGGGGGGAAGGCG
>NZ_JBWKER010000029.1:0-7530 GCF_056435345.1 Kitasatospora sp. NPDC043950 | reverse complement strand
CCACCACCCCCCCCCCCCACGCCCCTTGATTGCCGTTTTTGCGTTTCGTCCTTCCTCCCCCCCCCCCCCCCCCCCCCCCCCCCCCCCCCCCCCCCCCCCCCCCGGCCTGCTCAGCGGCCCGCTCAGGCGGCCGGCAGGGCCTCCAGGGCGGAGTTCAGCCGGCGCAGCGTCTCGGGGCGACCGAGCAGCTCCATCGACTCGAACAGCGGCGGCGAGACCCGGCGGCCGGTGACGGCGACCCGCAGCGGCGTGAACGCGAACTTGGGCTTGATGCCCAGCCCGTCCACCAGCGCCTCGCGCAGCGCGGCCTGGATCGGCTCCGGGCTGAAGTCCGCGAGCGCCTCCAGCGCCTTGACGCTGGCCTCCAGCACCGGGCGGGCGTCGGCGGTCAGCGCCTTGGCGGCGTCGTCCGGGTCGACGGCGAAGTCGGCCGGGTCGACGAACAGGAAGCCGGCCATGTTCACGATCTCGCTCAGCACGACCATCCGCTCCTGGGTGAGCGGCGCGATCCTGGCGAGCAGGTCCAGCTGCTCGGCGGTCGGCTCGGCCGGCAGCAGCCCGGGGGCCTGGAGGTACGGCACCAGGCGGCGGACGAAGTCCTCCGGGGCCAGCTTGCGGACGTGCTCGGCGTTGATCGCCTCGCACTTCTTCAGGTCGAAGCGGGCCGGGTTGGCGTTCACCTTGGCGATGTCGAAGGCGGCGACCATCTCGTCGATGCCGAACAGGTCGCGGTCGTCGGCCAGCGACCAGCCCAGCAGGGACAGGTAGTTGAGCAGGCCCTCGGGGATGAAGCCGCGCTCGCGGTACAGGTTGAGCGAGGCCTGCGGGTCGCGCTTGGAGAGCTTCTTGTTGCCCTCGCCCATCACGTACGGCAGGTGGCCGAAGCGCGGGGTGGTGCCGTCGCCGACGCCGATCTCGGCGAGCGCGGCGTACAGCGCGATCTGCCGCGGGGTGGAGGAGAGCAGGTCCTCGCCGCGCAGCACGTGGGTGATGCCCATCAGGGCGTCGTCCACCGGGTTGACCAGGGTGTACAGCGGGGCACCGTTGGCCCGGACGATGCCGTAGTCCGGCACGTTCTCCGGCTCGAAGGTGAGCGTGCCGCGCACCAGGTCGTCGAAGCTGAGGGTGCGGTCGGGCATCCGGAAGCGCAGGATCGGCTCGCGCTTCTCCAGCTTGTAGACGGCGACCTGCTCGTCCGTCAGCTCGCGGCAGTGGCCGTCGTAGCCGGAGGGCTTGCCGGCGGCGCGGGCGGCCTCGCGGCGGGCGTCCAGCTCCTCGGTGCTGCAGTAGCAGTGGTAGGCGTGGCCGGCCTCGTGCAGGCGGCGGGCGACGTCGGCGTAGATGTCCATCCGCTGGGACTGGCGGTACGGCTCGTGCGGGCCGCCGACCTCCGGGCCCTCGTCCCAGTCGAAGCCGAGCCAGCGCATCGCGTCGAGCAGCTGGTCGTACGACTCCTCGGAGTCGCGGGCCGAGTCGGTGTCCTCGATCCGGAAGACCAGCGTGCCGCCGTTGTGGCGGGCGTAGGCCCAGTTGAAGAGGGCCGTGCGGACCAGGCCCACGTGCGGGTTCCCGGTCGGGGACGGACAGAAACGAACCCGGACGGCCGGGTTGCCCGCGGCGGAGCCGCTGAGCTTTTCACTAGCCACGCTTGATCACCTTGTTGGTGAGAGTGCCGATGCCTTCGATGGAGACGGCGACCTCGTCGCCGACGTTGAGCGGGCCCACCCCTGCGGGCGTGCCGGTGAGGATGACGTCGCCGGGCAGCAGCGTCATGGCCTCGGAGATGTGGACGATCAGCTCGGCGACCGAGCGGACCATCTGGGAGGTGCGGCCGGCCTGCCGGAGCTCGCCGTTGACCGTGCAGGTGACGGCGAGGTCGGCCGGGTCCAGATCGGTCTCGATCCACGGGCCCAGCGGGCAGGAGGTGTCGAAGCCCTTGGCCCGGGCCCACTGGCCCTCGCGCTTCTGCACGTCCCGGGCGGTGACGTCGTTGGCGCAGGTGTAGCCGAGGATCACCTCGGGCACCCGGTCCAGCGGCACCTCGCGGCACATCCGGCCGATCACCACGGCGAGTTCGGCCTCGTGCTGGACGTCCGAGGAGAACGGCGGGTAGGCGATGTTCTCGGTCGGGCCGATCACCGAGGTGGACGGCTTGAAGAAGGTGAGCGGCACGTCCGGGACGTCGTTGCCCAGCTCGGCGGCGTGCGCCGCGAAGTTGCGGCCGACCGCCACGATCTTGTTGGGGAGCATCGGGCTGAGCAGCCGGACGTCCTGGAAGCGGTAACTCTCGCCGGTCGGCTGGGGCTGGCCGAACGGGTGGCCGGCCAGCGCGTGGACGACCAGCGAGTCGGGCTGGGAAGGGTCGCCCTCCACCACGCCGAAGGAGACGCTGCCGGCGGCAGGGCTCCCCTCCCGGACGGAAAACCTGGCAATGCGCACGGCTGGGATACCCCTCGCTTCGTCGACCGCCCGGGGCGCGCCCGGGCGCTGGTGGGCGCCTCGCCCACGGTGGGCGCGGCCCCGTCAATCGTCGTCCAGGCTATCGCGTGGGGCCCCGGCTGACCGCTTTGCCCCTGTTCAGCGCGGTTGGGCCGCGAGCCCCGGCAACCGCCCGGGAACGCCGCAGGGCGCCGCGACCGCCCTCGGTGGCACGGCCGCGACGCCCGGTCGGAGCGGGGGTCGGGTCAGTCCTGCACGACGACGGGCGCCGGGGCGACCATCAGCTGGGTGCGGCGCGGGTTGGCGGTGCTGGCCGGCAGCTCGGTGCCGTAGGTGACGGCGTCCTCGGGCTTGCGGGCACCCGGGATCGTGCTGAAGTCCGCGACCGAGGCCAGCGTCGTCCGGCGCGGGTTCGCCGTGGAGCGGCAGGGCAGCGTGGACTTGGTGGCCTTCTTCGCCTGGGACATCGAGAGCACCTCGTGGTCGCGGCCGGGCGGATCGCGGCGGATCGTCACCGGCCTGAGTGATTCCGAATGATTCGGAGGGGTTCTGGGCAGGCTGATCGGGGCCGTGCTCCGGAGACAGCCAGGTTACGAGATCTCATTCCACAGGGGCCGTGACCAAAGCTACACATTAGACTGTGATTTTGCTCACAAATTCATGAGCGAATTGCAGATATCCGACATATCGCCGCAACGGGATTTTCCGGCATATCTCCGATAACGGTCATTCCGGAAGGTCCGCGACTCTTTTCGATCTCGGGCCGGGTTGGCATGTATCCGGCGAGTGTCCGAAAAATGCGGTATTCCGGTCCTGTTACGGCACAGTCAGTGAAGTCACGCACGCGTTCGGTAGCGCCGCGCGGCGTGTCCTGGCGGCCCTTGTTGGGATTCCCCGGCTGTGCTGGAATGCCACGGACCGTGGGTAGGGAGAAGTCCACCCCGGCGACGCGCTCACCCGGACCAGCCGGGGAGCGGAAGGAAACTCGACACCGTCCGGTCCGCGGCGACGCGGCGGGACGCCCGGTCCAGAGGTTGCGACGCCAGTGCAGGGACGTTTCAAAAGGGGTAGCGGCGGCGCGGGTAACCCGGAGTCGCACGAGCCCGTGGCAGCCCCCCAGCAGGCGGCGGCCCCCGGCGGCCCGCCCGAGCCGGTGATCCCCGAGGCCCCCGGCCACCCGGAGGACGACGGCCAGGAACGGAAGTCCGCCCGGGACAAGCTCCGGACCACCCTGACCAGGCGGCGGGCCACCGGTCTGAGCCGGCTCGCGATGCGCAACTGGCGCATCCGGACCCGACTGATCGCCCTGCTCGCCCTGCCCGTCCTGGTCTCCCTGGTCCTCGGTGGCCTGCGGATCCAGGCCTCGATGCAGAACTCGCAGCAGCTCTCCCAGATGGCCAACCTGTCCGACCTGGCCAAGAAGGCGACCAACCTCGCGGACGCCCTGCAGACCGAGCGCGACATCAGCGCCGGCTACATCACCGCGCGCCCCAACGACCCGCTCGACGACGACATCGCCACCGCCCGCAGGGCCACCGACGACCTGAGCCGCACCTTCACCGCGTCCTCGGACAAGTTCGAGAACCTCGAGCTCTCGGGCGGGAAGGCGCTGCTGTTCCAGATCCGCAGGGACCTGAACTCGATCTCGGACGCGCGCAACACGCCGTACCAGAACAACCAGAACATCCAGTCGACGATCACCGCCTACGACGTGATCATCCGCGACCTGCTGGCCATCACCCAGGACATCGCGCTCGCGTCGAACAACAAGGACCTGCTCGTCGCGACCCGCTCGCTGCAGCAGTTCTCGCTGGCCAAGAACGCCACCTCGCAGCAGCGCGCCCTGATCGGCGCCGCACTCGCCAACCCCAAGGGCCCCGACCTCAGCCCCAGCGACGAGTCCTTCGGCATCCGCCTGCGCACCTCGTACGACAACTCGCTCACCAGCTTCAACAACATCTACACCGCGCACGACCTGGACAACCTGCGCGGCCAGCTCAGCTACAACTCGGTGATCGCCGACGCCGACCGGTACGCGCGCTCGATCCTCCAGCCGAGCGGCATCCACCAGACCGACCCGGTGACCTACAAGGACTGGTACGAGAAGGCCAGCGCCAAGATCACCGCCGAGCGCCGGATCGAGTCCAAGCTCATCGAGGACCTCGACGGCAAGGCCCAGGACCTCCAGTCCCAGGCCGACACCGAGGCCATCATCATCGGTGCCGCCATCGCCCTGGTGCTGCTCGTCGCCCTCGGTGGCGCCGGTCTGATCGCCCGCTCGATGGTGCGCTCGCTGACCCGTCTGCAGGCCGCGGCCGAGGACGTCGCCGAGCGCCGCCTGCCCGAGCTGGTCAAGACCCTCTCCGAGAGCGACCCGCACGACGTCGACACGACGGTCGAACCGGTGGCCGTCGACTCCACCGACGAGATCGGCCACGTGGCGCACGCCTTCGACATGGTGCACAGCGAGGCCGTCCGCCTCGCCGCCGAGCAGGCCCTCCTGCGCGGCAACATCAACGCGATGTTCACCAACCTCTCGCGCCGCAGCCAGGGCCTCATCCAGCGCCAGCTGTCGCTCATCTCCGAACTGGAGAGCCGCGAGGCCGACCCGGACCAGCTGGCCAACCTCTTCAAGCTGGACCACCTCGCGACCCGCATGCGCCGCAACGGCGAGAACCTCCTCGTCCTCGCCGGTGAGGACCCGGGCCGCCGCTGGACCAGGCCCGTCCCGCTGGTCGACGTGCTCCGCGCCGCCGCCTCCGAGGTGGAGCAGTACGAGCGCATCGAACTCGCCGCCGTGCCGTCGGCCGAGGTCGCCGGCCGCGTCGTCAACGACCTCGTCCACCTGCTCGCCGAGCTGCTGGAGAACGCCACCTCGTTCTCCAGCCCGCAGACCCGCGTCCGGGTCACCGGCCACGCGCTGCCCGACGGCCGCGTCCTGGTCGAGATCCACGACACCGGCATCGGCCTGAGCCCCGACGACCTCGCCGACATCAACGAGCGCCTCGCCAACCCGCCGACGGTGGACGTCTCGGTCTCCCGCCGCATGGGCCTCTTCGTGGTCGGCCGCCTGTCCCTGCGACACGGCATCCGCATCCAGCTGCGCCCCAGCGACTCCGGCGGCACCACCGCGCTGGTCATGCTCCCGGTGGACGTCACCAACTCCGCCGACCGCCGCGGCGCCGGCCGGCCCGGCCCGGCCCAGGCCAAGCAGCAGCGCGGAGTCGCCCCGACGCCGCGCCAGCAGCGCCAGGTGCCGCCCGGCCAGGGCGGCCCGGCCGCGCTCGGCCAGGGCCCGGCCGGCGGTGCCCCGCAGGGCGGCCGCCCGCAGCTCGGCCAGGGCGGCCCCGGTGCTCCGACCGGACCGAACGCTCCGGGTGCTCCGGGTGCTCCGGGTGCTCCGGGTGCTCCGGGTGCTCCGGGTGCTCCGACCGGACCGGGTGCGCCTGCCGCGCCCGGCGGCCGGGCCGGAGGCCTGCCGACCCGCCAGGTCGGCCAGTCGCTGCGCGAGAACCCCGGCCAGCCGGGCCAGCCGGGCCCGGGCCAGCAGCCCCAGGGACCCCAGGGACCGGGCCGGCAAGCCCCGCAGCCCCAGGGCCAGAAGCCGGCCCAGCAGGCCCCGCAGTCCCCGCAGCCCCAGCAGTCCCCGCAGGGCGGCCTGCCGCAGCGCGGCCCGAACCGGCCGGGCCCGGCGCAGGGCGGCCTCGGCGGCCTGCCCCGCCGCGGCCAGCAGCAGCCCGCCCAGGGCCGCCCCGGTCAGCAGCAGCCCGCTCAGGGCCGCCCCGGTCAGCAGCAGCCCGCTCAGGGCCGCCCCGGCCAGGAACGGCCGCGCCCGGGTGGCGAGTTCGACGGCGGTCCGGGCCCCCGGACCGGCGAGCAGCCGCAGCACGGTCGGCCGGGCCGGCCGGGCGGCGCTCCGCAGCAGCAGGGCGGCGCCCGCCCGGGCAACCGCCCGCAGGAGGGCCTGCCCCAGCGCCGGCCGGCCCCGCAGGGCCAGGGCGGCCCCGGTCAGGGCGGCCCGCAGGGCCAGCCCGGTCCGCAGGGCCAGCGCCGTCCGCAGCGCCCCGGCCCGGACGCGCCGCAGCGCGACCGCCAGCCGCAACTGCCGCCGCAGCAGCAGGCCCAGCCGCTGCCGTCGGCCGAGCCGGCACCGGTGGAGAGCACCCAGCAGTTCGCCCGGCCGCGCTTCGAGGCCAGTCAGATCGACCCGCGTGACCCGCTGGGCCTCGGTCTGGTGGAGCCGGTGCTGCCGAGCGTGCCCAACCCGGCGCGTCCGGAGCCGGTCCGTCAGGAGCAGGCCCGGCCCGAGCCGGTGCGCCAGGAGCAGGCCCGGCCGGAGCCGATGGCGCTGCCGACCGGCCCGTCCGGGGGTGCGGCCGAGCAGCCGTGGTACCCGCAGGAGGGCGGGCAGGAGGCGCGGCCGCGGACGTACCAGCCGCGCCGGCCCGGCACCTCGGCGCCGGAGTTCCAGCCGTCCGACCCGCAGGGCCGACAGGGCCGGCCGGCCCAGGCCCCGCAGCCCCAGGCTCCGCAGCAGGCCGCGCAGGCTCAGGCCCCCCAGGCCCCGCAGCCCCAGGCCCCGCAGCAGGGTCAGCAGCAGGGCCAGCAGCAGGGCCAGCAGCCGCAGCCCGGCACCGGGGACGCCCCGTGGCGCCCGTCCGCGAACGACGAGCGCTGGCGCCGCGCCGAGCAGGTCCGCGAGCCCTCGACCAGCGGCGTCACGATGTCCGGTCTCCCCCGGCGGACCCCGCAGGCCAACCTGGTCTCCGGCACCGCCGAGGCCTCGCCGCTGACCGGTCCGCAGGTCTCCCGGGCCCCCGAAGAGGTCCGCGGCCGGCTGACCAACCTGCGCCGCGGCATCCAGCAGGGCCGCCGGGCCGGAGCCGAACAGGCCAACCAGCCGGGCTCCCAGCATGGTGCCCAGCAGCCCGGATTCGATAGTTTCGGTGGCCGGACCGACGGCAACGGCGCAGATCACCAGGAGCGTTGAGTTGAATCAGATGAGCCAGGCCGCACAGAACCTGAACTGGCTGATCACCAATTTCGTGGACAACACCCCCGGGGTGTCCCACACCGTGGTGGTCTCCGCCG
>NZ_JBWKER010000028.1:79608-108748 GCF_056435345.1 Kitasatospora sp. NPDC043950 | reverse complement strand
GGCCGGGATGCGCCGGCCTAGAAAACCCCTGTGAACAGCGTGGCGGCGGAGGGGAGCTGCGGGCCCCCCCCCCCATTGTCCTCCTTGGGGCCGCCCCCCCCCCCCCCCCCCTGGCCCCCCCCCCCCAGCCAGGCGGAGCGGTCGACGATGCCGGCCTTCTCCCAGCGGTCGTAGTGCGGCAGCACCTCCTTGGCGAGGAAGGCCCGCACGGCGGCCCGGAAGTCCTCGTGCTGCTCGGTGAAGATCTCGCGCTGCAACGCTACGCTCCTTGTCCTGCATCGGAGTTGAGGGACGGGACGGCCCAGTCGCGGGCCACTTCGGCGGTGTCCGCGCCCGGCCGGGCCGGCGGGCGGCGCAGCGTGCCGGGGGTGGCGGAGAAGCGCGGGGCCGGGGCGGGCTGGGTGACGCCGCCCGCCTCGACATAGGTGCCGCGCGCCAACAGGTGTTCCTCCCGGGCTGCCTGATGCATCGTCAGCACCGGTTCCACGCAGGCGTCGGACCCGGCGAAGACGGCCTCCCACTCGGCCCTGGTCCGGGTGGCGAAGCGGTCGGCGATCAGGGCCCGCAGTTCGGGCCAGCGGGCCAGGTCGTACTGCCCGGGCGCCTGCGGGCCGAGGTCCAGCAGGCGGGCGAACTCGGCGTAGAACTGCGGTTCCAGCGCCCCCACGGCCAGGTGTCCGCCGTCGGCCGCCCGGTAGACCGCGTAGAACGGCGCGCCGCCGTCCAGCAGGTTGGCGCCCCGGCGGTCCTGCCAGTGGCCGGCCGCGAGCAGCCCCCACAGCATGCTGGACAGGTGCGCCGCACCGTCCACGATCGCGGCGTCGACGACCTGGCCGGCGCCGGTGCTCCTGGCGTGGTGCAGCCCGGCGAGCAGGCCGACGACCAGGTAGAGCGAGCCGCCCGCGTAGTCGCCCAGCAGGTTGGCCGGGATGCCGGGCGCCTCCTCGGGCCCGCCCGGCCCCGCGACCAGGCCGAGTACCCCGGCCACCGCCGCGTACCCGAGGTCGTGCCCGGCGCTGGCGGCGCGCGGGCCCTGCTGCCCCCACCCGGTCATCCGCCCGTACACCAGCGCCGGGTTGCGGGCCAGGCAGTCCTGCGGCCCGACCCCGAGCCGCTCCGCGACCCCGGGCCGGTAGCCCTCGATCAGCAGGTCCGCCCGCTCGACCAGGTCCAGCACCAGGCCGGGCCCCGCCGGGGACTTGAGGTCGACCAGCACCGACCGCTTGTTCCGGTTGGTCACGTCGTACGCCGGGTCGATGCCCAGCGGCGACGGATCCGGCCGGTCCACCCGCACCACGTCGGCGCCCAGGTCGGCCAGCAGCATCGCCGCGAACGGCCCCGGCCCGATCCCCGCGAACTCGACCACCCGCACCCCCGCCAACGGGCCGGGGCCGGCGGCCGTGGCGCCCGGCGGACTGCTCGTGTCACGCACTGGCTGCAGAACCCTTCTGGGTTTGACAGTAAAGCTGTAACACCCGTGATGATAGGGAAGCGACCCGCCGGTAACAAGACCTCCTCCCCCATCCACCCGCCGTGCGACCGCGAACACGGAGGGTGCGTCAGTGCACTGACGGAGGGCCCCTGTACCGTCGTCATGCCACAGGGGGATTGACCCCTTCTCGACGAGAAGGAGTTGCACACACATGGTTAGCCCGTACTTCACCACCGGGCCGGTCTCGCCGGCCTCGGCTCCGGCACCCGGCTCGGCCAGGACCGCGCCGTACGCCCCACCCGTCCAGTCCGGTGGCGGCAACGTGCCCGCGCCCGTCCTCGCCCCGGGTCTGGTGACCACCCGGCTGGACGTCCCGCACGAACTCAACGCCTCGGCCGGGATGGCCCGACAGATCGCCACCGACCTCGACAACGCGAACGGCAAGGCCGGGCCCGGCGCACACAGCCTCACCGAGTACGCGAGCACCGCGTCGACCAGGATCCGCGGCTTCTCCTTCGGCGGCGCCCTCACCGGCTGCACCGAGCGCTGGATGCAGCAGTGCAAGGCCCTGCACGACACGCTCGGCAAGGCCGCCGGCAACCTCGACAGGACCCGGCAGTCCTACAGCGCCAACGAAGCCGCGACCGCCGCCGACCTCCGCGCGGGCCGCTAGGCCCTGTTTGGCCCTGTTTGGTCCCAGAAGAACAGCAGTTGGAAGACCAGAAGGGGGAACCCGGACACATGGTGTCCTTCAAGGAACTGCACGAGGCCGACTTCTCCGGGATCACCGACGCCGCCGAAGCCTGGGCCGGCGTCGCCAAAGCCCTCACCGCCCTGGACGGCCGGGTCGCCAAGGACCTCACCAGCACCGCGCAGCGGGCCGGCTGGAAGGGCGCGGCGGCCGACGACGCGACCAAGGTGCTCCAGACCGTCGACGGCGACTTCAAGCAGGCCTCGACCGTCGCCACCGCCCTCGCCGCGATCATGAAGACCGCCGCCGAGGACTTCGCCGCCGCCCGCCGCGACCTCGACACGGCGATCCACGACGCCCAGAGCGACAACATGACCGTCGCCGCGGACGGCCAGGTCAACTGGACCCTGCCGAAGGAGACGCGGAACGACCCCGACGGCGAGAAGCTGGCTCAGACGCTCGCGGCCAAGGCCGAGGCCATCGCGGCCCGGCTGACGAAGGCCGTCGAGAAGGCCGACTCCGCCGACCAGCGGGCCACCGCCGCACTCCAGGGCGACATCGGCACCAGCACCACGGCCTTCAACCCCACGCCCTACGGCGGCGGCCCGGTCGCCGACGCCAACCGGGCCAAGGACCTGATGGCCAAGGCCGGCAGCCTCAGCGATCCGCAGCTGAAGCAGTTGCAGGACATCATGGCCGCCAACGCGGGCAACAAGGACTTCTCCACCACGCTGCTCAACGGCCTCGACTACGGCGGGAAGACCGGCCCGGACGCCCTGCTGGAGTACAGCAAGGTCTACGACGGCCTCGCCCACGGCAACCACAACGCCAAGGGCTACCAGGACGTCTACGGCAACCTGTCGGTGGTGCTCGCCACGGCCACCCATGACGGAGGAATGGGCAAGGCCTGGGAGGACGGCCTGCTGGCCGCCGCCCGCCGCCCGGGAGGCTCTGCGGCGGGGTTCAACGACAACTACCCGGCGCTGACGGCGCTGATGGGGGCGAAGGGGACGTACGACAAGGCGTTCCTGCTCAAGGTCGGCAACGACCTGGTCGACTACGAGCGCACCAGCAAGGCCAAGGGCGAGGACCTCTGGGGCCGCAACTGGGAGACCCTGGCCGACCAGACCGACCCCATCGGCGGTCTGATGAAGGCTCTGAGCCGCACCCCCGATGCCTCGAAGGACTTCTTCGACCCCGGGAAGAGCAAGAACCTGGACTACCTCCTGCACGACCGGAAGTGGCCGTTCCAGGGATCCGAGCAGAACCTCGACAGCGGCCTCGCCCGCGACACCTCCCGCGCCACGTTCGGTGACGCCCTGGAGGCCGCCACGACAGGTCGGGACCCCCATGGCAACCAGCCTCCGGTCCGCCCGCACGACGCGGCGATGGCGCGCATCATGTCCGAGGCCATCGCCTCGTTCGGCGGCGACACCGCAGGTCACGCGGCCGAACTACCGTCCGTGATGCGTCGTCCGCTCGCCAACATGATCGCCGACTACGCGCCCGACACGTACGAGGTCCTCGGGAAGAAGCTCGGCGGACACTCCGAGACCAGCGGACTGGCCATCGACCGGGACCAGATGATCCGAGCCATCCGAGGAGTGGCCGAGGACCCGGAGGCGTTCCAGACCATCCACTACGCCGAGAGCCAGGAACTGGCCCGGCGGCTCGACACCTTCCCGACCGATGCGTTCAGGCCGGACAGCGCCGGGCGACCCAACCCCAGGATCGAGGGGTTCGTCCACGAGGCCGGACAGGTCCTGGGCGTCCTCAGCGGCACCCAGTCGGATGTCATCACCCACCACCACGACGACGCGGTGTTCAAGAACAACTGGGCGGCGAAGGTGAACTACCACCTGATCGGCGCTCCGCTGACCCCCATCCCGGTCGTGGGGGACTACGTCCAGCGGCTCGTCGACGTCGGCACGTCGGAATGGGCGAACGGGCTCAACGCCGAGGAGGACAAGTCAACGCAGGAGCAGATGGCGAAGATGTTCTCCGCAGGTGAGAACCAACTCGACACCATGATCAGGAAGCGGGCCGAACTGGCCGGCCTCACCGACAAACAGATCGGCGACAGCGGCGGCGTGATGCAGAACCTGCTGTTCCAGGTGTCCAGCAGTTACAGCACCGGGGTCAACGGGACCTACCGCAATGCGCTGGGCGGACGCTGAGAGGGCGATATGAAGCAGGGAACGCAACAAGCGGACGAGGAGCCCGGGCACACGCAGGGCGCGGGCAAGCGTCTGGACGCCGCGCTGACTGCGCGCGGGTTCACCACCTGGCGGCTGCGAGTGCGGGCAGCAGCGGTGCTGTCCGTCTTCGTGGTGGGGGTGTCGTGGTTCCTGCTGTACCGGCTGACGAACGTCGGCGGGCCGGACAGCGTGTGCGACGGGGCGGCCACGGCGGGCCAGGTGCACGATGTGCTGGGGTCCGGGCGGATCAGTGAACACAAGCGCGAGAAGCACTCGACGATGGCGGCCTCCTCCGGCTACAGCTGCTCCGCCACGGTCAGCTCCGGTCTGTTCGAGACGACCAAGAAGACCGCGTGGTTCACCATCGCACTCGACACCAAGGGCCCGCACGGCCTGGCCGCGCCGGATGCCCGACTGTTCTCCGGCGGCTCGGTCGGCTCGGTGACCCCGCAAAAGGCGTGGGCCCTGCTTCCCGAGGGGTGTGACAAGGGCCTGCGCGCCGAGGTGGAGACCATCGAGGAGGGCCGGGACGAGACCAGGGCCCGGCTGGCCGTGGCCTTCGCCAACAGGGCCGCCAAGGCGAACCGGTGCGCGGACCAGAAGCTGCCGATGCCGAAGAGCCTGTCGGCCAAGGGGGCCGAGGCGGCGCCGAACTGGGCCGAGCTCTGCGGCCTGCCCGGGTTCGCGCCCGCGAAGGACCCCGAGGCCCAATGGCCGTACCAGCAGCAGGTGACCACCGCGTCCGACCCGATCTGGTCCTGCACGATCACCAGGCGGTCATTGGGCACTCTGCCGCAGACCTTCGCGATCACGACGGAGCCACGGACCACCGCCCTGGATCAGAAGGAAGGCGCACGTCCGTCCGAATTCGGGCGGGCCCATCAGATCGGCAAGGAAACACCCGCCGAGCTGGTCGTCACCTGCCACGGCAGGGACGTCTTCTTCTCCGTCGACGGCGGGTACGAACCCACCCTCGACAAGCACTACTTGTTCCCCGACCAGATGGACCTGATGCGCCAGTTCCTCACCGCCGGGGGCAAGGCCATCGGGTGTGAGCCGATCCTGTAGCCGGGGCGGGTGGGCGGAAATGGTCGGGCGACTGTCGGAGTAATGGCCTATGGTGCGGTAGACCTATTACGCACGACACGGGGGAAGCGCCATGACCACCACCGGACACGCCACCGGACCCGCCACCGGACCCGCCACCGGACCCGCCACCCGCACGATCGTCACCGCCTCCGAGCGGCTGGTCCTCGGCCGGCCCCAGGAGGGGGACGTGGAGGTGGTGTTCGCGATCCACGGGGATCCGGAGACCAACCGCTACAACCCCAACGGACCCCACCGCGACCGGGCGGCGAGCCGGGAGATGCTGGACGGCTTCGTCGCCGACTGGGCGCGGGACGGGGTGGGGTACTGCACCGTGTCCACCCGGGAGGAGCCGGAGGCGGTCATCGGGTTCGCCGGGCTCTACCTGCACACGCTTGACGGCGAGCGGGTGTTCAACCTCTACTACCGCTTCCGGCCGTCCGCCTGGGGCCTGGGCTACGCCGCCGAGGCGGCCCGGGCGGCGATGGCGGAGGCGCTGCCGCGCTTCCCCGGCGTGCCGGTGGTCGCCCTGATCCACCCGGACAACGTGCCGTCCCGCCGGCTCGCCGAGCGGCTCGGGCTGCTGCCGGACCCGGACGGCCGCACCGACGACGAGGACCGGCTGATCCACCGGACGGCCTGAGCCCAGGGGCCGGGCCGGGGGGCCGGGCGAGCGGGCGAGCGGGCGAGCGGGCGAGCGAGAGGCCAGAGGGCGGCCCTCAGAACCAGGGGGCAGCGGCCGAGGTCAGGGCCCGCAGGGCCTCGGTGAGGGCCGCCGCGGCCCCGAGGGCGCCGGTGAGCGTGAAGACGGCGCGCCTGACTCGGCCGCCGTCCGGCTGCCGGCCCTCAGGGGCGGCAGCCGCCAGCTCGTCGAGCGCCTGCCCGGCCACCTCCGCGGCGGCGGGCGGCAGTTCGTCCGGGGCGAGCGCCCGCAGCCGCTCGCGCAGCGCGTCCGCCGCCACGAGCAGGGCGCGCAGTTCGGGTGCCTCGCCCGGGGTGGGGGCGGTCTGCTGGTGGGTGTACTCGGCGCGGGCGTGGCTGCCGCTCTGCACGATGCCCGTGACGTTCCCGGTGATGCTGATCCCGTGGCCGTCGTCGTTCACGCTGTTCCCCTGTTCCTGGTGCCGTTCAGTCCTGCCGGGTGCCGCCGACGCGCGGCGCCGGGGTGGTGAGCGTCCGGTACGAGGCGTTGGCCGCGTCCCCGGTCTGCACGACGCCGTGGACGTCGCCGTGCACCTGCACGCCGTTGTTGATCACCACGTACTGCAGCTGCTCCGCCCCGTCCGTCCGGTAGCCGTGGTCCCGCAGGCAGTCGTGGACGGCCGACACGATCCGGGCCCTGACGCACTTCACGTACCGCTGGACGTCCATCTCCTGGAACAGCTGCTGGTACGCGCGCTCCGCTCCCAGCTCCCGGACGGACAGCGTGGGGCCGTGGTCGACCAGCCGGTTCTCCCGGCACATCCGGGCGTAGCGGAGCGCGTTGCGCCCGACGGCGCGCCGGCTGCGCGCGGCGCGGCGCAGCACGCCGACCGAGCCCGCCACCAGAGCGGGCAGCGCCGCGAGGGACGCCGCGCAGAGGCCGAGCCAGTCGCCGAGATCGGCGGGCGGGGCCGCGGTGTCGATCGCGTGGTAGGCACGCGCGATCGGCGGCAGCACGAAGGCCCTGCTCTCCAGGAACAGCTGCCCGCCCTGGAGTTGGGCCCGCACGAACACGGTGACGACGATCTCCTCGCGCCAGCCCGCGACCCGCACCGCCAGGTAGTGCCGCAGCCGTTCCTCGGCGGCGAGGTCGACGCTCTCCACCCACCAGTGCTCCGGGTCCGGCCCGCCCCCGTTCAGCGCGGCGGCGCAGTGGGCCGCGTACGGGGCGAGGGCGGCGAACGCGGTGCCGGGGCCGTGGCCGCACCAGTCGGCGGCGGGGCCGAGGCGCTTGCCGCTCTTGAACACGAGGTCGTGCACGGCGATCCCGTGCAGGCGGTCGCCCGGGTAGGCGGGTGTGTCGGCGGCGCCGAGGCGGGCGAGTTCGGTGCGCAGCCGGGCGTGGACGGCCGGGACGGTCAACGCCTGTGCGGTGGCCGCCGGTTCCGCCTGGTCCTCGGGCAGCGGGCCGTCGGGCAGCAGGTCGTCGGCGAAGGACCAGTGGTCGATCTCGATCCCGGCGCCGACGAAGGGCGCGTAGTCGCTGTAGACGACGTCAGGGTCGGCCTGCTGCCGCGCGAGCCGCCGGTACAGGTCCTTGCGGAGGGGGTCCTCGGGGGCGGCGGCCCGGCCGGTGCCGAGCTCGTACAGCGTCTGTTCGAGCCGCCGCCGACCGGCCAGGGACACCGCGAACCAGACGGCCAGCAGGGCGGCGATCCAGTGCCACCCGAGCACCCCGACCGCGCCGAGCAGGCAGCCGACGGCCAGCCAGTTGCCGGTCCGGCGGCGCCGGGGCCGGTCGGACCGGATCAGCCAGGCCGCCACGAACACCAGGGGGACGGTCAGTTGCAGCAGCCAGAACCGCAGCAGCACATCGAGCGCGTGCGGCACGTCGGCCTGACCGGACGCCATGAGGGAGACGGCGCCGCACACCGCGAGCACGGGCAGCACGGCCGCGGCCAGCAGGACCAGCACCGCCCGCCCCACCGCCTGCCGCCGGGCCGCGTAGCACTCCTTGAGCACCGCCGCCAGGTCGACCCCGGGGGTCGGCGGCGGTACCCGGTACGGGTGTTCGGCGAGTTCCTCGATCACCGCGTCCCGGAAGGCCGGGTCGAGGTGCGCCCCCGCCCGCAGGTAGGCGGTGGCGTCGCCGCGCGGAGCGCCGGTCTGGGCCTGGATGAGCTGCTGCAGCGGGTCGGGCACCGTCGGGGCGACCGGTGGCAGGTGCGGGTACCGGGGCGGCGGTACCGGTACGGACGGTTCGGCCATGGCGGTGTCCTCTCCCGTCCACCTGCGTGTCTCGTGAGGCGTGTGTCCGGGTCAACGACGCTCCCCCGGCCCGGGAGGAGGGTCGCAGGGCAAGATCCCCCTGGAGGGGGAGGGGGACCGTTCGCCGGGTTGACGCGTCGGCCCGGGGGGCGGCGGGACCGTGGACGGCATGAGGATCAGGGAGGACGCGCGGCGCCGGCCCGGGCTACTGCCGGCCCCGTCGGCGGGCGCGGTGGCGCCGACCGGACGGACGGCCGCGGGCCGCGCACCCGCTGACGTAGGGTCACCCGGGTGAACACGGGGGCGGGCGGCCGGATGCGGCGGGCGGCGGGGGCGCTGCTGGGGCGGCGGGCCCGGCTGCGCTGGGTGCACCTGGTGCTGGGCGGCGCGCTGCTGATGCCGTACTGGCTGCTCTCGGTGGTGATGCTCGGGGCGCTCGACCCGGACCAGGGGCAACTGCGCCAGACGCTCCTACAGCTCACCGCGCTGTTCACCTCCCTGCCGATGGCCGCCGCCACCGCGCTGGTGCCGACCGTACGGGCGCTGGAGGGGGCCGCGGCCCGGGCACTGTGCGCGGCGCAGCGGCCCGAGGAACTGGCCGCTGGGCCGGCCCGCTCGTGGGCGGCGCGCCGACGCACCGCGCTCTGGTACGTGCTGCACCTCTTCTTCGGCGGCGTGGTGGCCGGGATGACGCTCGGCGGGACGCCGTTCGCGGTGGTGCTGCTGTTCTCCTTCACCGGCACCGAGGATCTCGCGAGGTACTGGGAGGGCCGCTTCCCCGGCTGGATGCTCACCGGCCCGGCGCTGGGCCTCGCCCTCCTGCTGCTGATCGTCGCCACCAGCGCCGGCTGCGGCGCCCTGCTGGCCCGCTGGGCGCCGGCCCTGCTCGGCCCGACCCCGGAGGAGCGGCTGGCCGCCGCCGAACGCCGGACCACCGTGCTCGCCCAGCGCAACCGGCTGGCCCGCGAACTGCACGACTCGGTCGGGCACGCGCTCAGCGCGGTCGGCATCCAGGCCTCGGCGGCCTCCCGGGTGCTGCGCACCGACCCGGACTTCGCCGCCGAGGCACTCCAGGCGATCGAGCGGACCACGCGAGCGGCCGTCGCCGAACTGGACGCCGTGCTCGGGCTGTTGCGCGAGGAGGAGGCCGACGCCGACCGGCCCGCCGGGCCGACGCTCGGCGGGCTGGACGACCTGCTGCGCCAACTCGCCCGCACCGGCGTGACGGTGGACGCCGAGCTGGCCCCGGGCCTGGCCCGGCTGCCCGCCGGGGTCTCCCGGGAGGCGTACCGGATCGTGCAGGAGAGCCTGACCAACGTGCTGCGGCACGCCGGGCCCGCGCCGGCCGGGCTGCGGGTCGTCCTGGCCGGGGGCCGGTTGGAGATCGAACTGACCAACCCGCTGGGCCCCGCCCGCCCGAGCCGCCCTGGCGGCGGGCGCGGGCTGCGCGGGATCGGGGAGCGCGTGACCGCCCTGTGCGGCGGGAGCACGGCGGGGCCGAGCGAGGACGGGACGACGTGGCGGCTGGCCGTCTGGCTGCCGGTGGGAGGGACACGATGAACGAGGACGACCACGGCGGGAGCGCGCACGGCGAGAACGCGCACGGCGAGAGCCGCGACGGGGCCCGCGACGGCATCCGCGTGGTGATCGCGGCGTACGAGTCGGGCTTCGTCCTGCCGGGTTGAGCCGAGGGGGCCTCAGAGGCCGACGGGGCCGTTGGAGTCCAGCCGGGCTGCGGAGTCCGGCGGGTCCAGTCCCGAGCAGGACCGTTTCTTCCGTCCCCCCGCTACCTGCGAGTAGAGTGCGGCGTTCCCCCTTAGCCGTCCGATACCTCCCGTATCGCCTGAAACGAACTGGTGGCCGCATGACAGTCCGGACCCGCCCCGCGCTGTGGTGGCGCATGGGCATCGTGCTCTCGGCGGGCCTCGGCCTGACCCTCGGAACCGCGCCGCTGGTGTTCTTCACCGTGCAGAGCAACGTCATCGTGCTCGGCTACTTCATCGGCGCCGTGTACTGGATGCTCAAGCGCGACACCGTGGACGCGCCCGCGCCCCGGCTGCGCGGCGCCGCCACCCTGTACATACTGATCACCGGGCTGGTCTCGCACGTCCTGCTCCAGCACGGCGCCAACCCGCTGCCCGGGCTGGTCAGCGGGCCGGACAAGCTCGCGCACTGGTCGTCGTTCTTCCTGCACTACGTGACGCCGGTGATGGTGATCGCCGACTGGCTGGTGCTGAAGCCGCGCAACGCGGCGGCCTGGAAGGACATCCCGCTCTGGCTGGCCTTCCCACTCGGCTACGCGGCGATCGTGCTCGCCCGGAACGCGCTGTTCGACGACTACCCGACGCCCTACCCCTACTTCTTCTTCGACCCCACCACCAAGGGCTACGGCTACGTCTGGGGCCAGATAGCCCTGCTGACGGTCGAGTTCGTGGTGCTGGCCGCCGCCGTGGTCGGCCTGGACCGGCTGGGAACGCTGGTCGCGGGCAAGCTGAGGTCCGCCAAGTCCTGAATGCCCGGGCGCAGATGGCGCCCTTCCCGGGGTCGCCCTCTCCCGGGGGCTCCCTTCCCGGGTGACCGTCCGCGCGGCGGCCGGCCTCAGATCCGCCAGGAGCGGATCCGGTCGGCCGCCGCGAACACGTCCGCCCCGCCCGCCGCGATGTCGCGGGCCAGCTCGACCAGCGCCCCGTACGGCGGGTCGATGCCCTCCTTGGCCGCGTGCATGTACGCGGCCGTCGTCACGCAGGCGTACAGGTTGTTGCGCACCGGCAAGGGGCGCAGCAGCACGATGGTGTGCATCAGGGTGGCCGCGCACCAGGCGGCGTCGGCGCCGTGGCCGAGTTGCGCGGTGTTCACCCGGTGCCGGGCGACGGCGGCCTGGAGCGCGGAGTAGTCCCGCACGCTGAGGTCCTCCGGCGAGGCCAGCTCCTGCACGTCGAGCAGCCAGCGCAGGTCGACGTGGAGCGGCATCATCCCCGCACCCCCGCCGCGCCGTTCACGCCGCCGGCGCGTCCTCCGGGAACGCGGCGTCGAACTCCGCCCGGTGCGACTTCCAGAACGCCACCGCGTGGTCCACGAACACCCGCCGCTGCTGCTCCCGCACGCTCAGGTCGTGGATGTACGCCTTGATGCTCTTCCCGTCCGCGGCGGCGGCCTCGCGGATCGCGGCGAGCTCGTGCTCCGTGTACTCGATGTTGAGCGCAGGCATGGCGCCGATGGTACTGGAGCGCACCGGAGTTGGGACCACCGACGGAGGATTTTCACCCACCGTCAAAAGGGTTTGCTGTCGATACCCCCACGGAGTGGTTTCGGCGGAGCCGCGGGTAGCCCCGAAGTCGGGCGGGGGTCGGGCGCGCGGGATGACGCCGGGGCGGTGGGGGCCGCCGTAGCGTCGGGGGCAAGGCGGCGGAGCGGTTCCGCGGGGGAGGCCGGGCGGTTCGGCGGAGGCCGGAGATGACGCGCAGGGCAGTGGGCAGGGCCGCAGCGAGCAGGACGACGGCGAGCGGGGCGGCCGTGGGCAGGGCGGCGGTCGGCAGGGCGGTGGCGGCCACGGCGGTGGCGCTCGCGATGACGGTCGCGGTGGCGGCGCCGGGGGTGGCCGCGACGCAGGCCGACGGCCAGGACAGGCGGGGCGGGTCCCTCCAGGGGGTCTGGCAGATGGACGGGTACGGCCTGGTGGCCGTGGTCTCCGGGAGCAGCCTGGCCACCTACGACGTGACGACGCACAGCTGCGTGCCGGGGTGGGTCACCGGGACGCAGGACGGCGCCCCCGGCCGGGACGGCACCGTCCGGTACGTCCTGGGCGACAACGCCCTCACCCTCACCCCGCAGCCGGGCGGGCGCCGGGCGATCGACGTCGAGGAGGGCGGGACGGGCACCAAGACACTGCGCCGCCTGGACGCGCTGCCGGCGCTGTGCACCCGGCCCGCCCCCAACGACCCGCTCGCGGTCTTCGACCGGTTCTGGGAGACCTTCGAGGAGAACTACCCCTTCTTCGCCGCCAAGGGGATCGACTGGCACGCGGCCCGCGACGAGCAGCGCGCGAAGATCACTCCGGCGACCACCACCGACCAGCTCCAGCAGATCTTCATCGACCTGCTGACCCCGCTCAAGGACGCGCACACCAGTCTGGCCCGGGTGACCGGCACCGGCCCGACCGGCGTCTACTCCGGCCGGCGCGACGGCTCGCTGAAGTCGACGCCCGCCCTGCGGGACGCGGCCCGCAGGGCCGTCGACGCACAACTGACCGGCCCCGAACAGGAGTTCGCCGTCAACGCGCAGGGGGTGAGTCGGCTGGGCGTGGGCCGGCTCCCGGACGGCGTCGGCTACCTGCGGGTGAGCGGCTTCGACGGTTACGCGACCGGCGGATTCACCGCCCAGGCCAAGGAGCTCGACCGGGCCCTGGACGCCCTGCTCGCCGACCCCGACCGGCTCAACGGCCTGGTGATCGACGTCCGGCTGAACGGCGGCGGCTCGGACGCGCTCGGGCAGCAGATCGCCGCCCGGCTCACCGACCGCCCGTACGTCGCCTACCGCAAGGTGGCCCGCGACGACCCGGCCGACCCCACGAAGTTCACCCGGCCGCAGCCGGTCGTGGTGCGGCCCGCGCGCACCGAGCACTTCACCGGCCCCGTCGCCCTGCTCACCTCCTCGCTGTCGATCAGCGCCGCCGAGACCTTCGCCCAGACCCTGATGGGCCGCTCCCCGCACGTCGTCCGGATCGGCGAGAACACCCAGGGCGTCTTCTCCGACGTGCTGGTCAAGACCCTCTCGCCGGACTTCATGGTGGTGCTGCCGAACGAGAAGTACCTCACGCCCGACGGCAGCACCTTCGACGGCCCCGGCATCCCGCCGGACATCCGCACACCGGTGTTCACCGATGAGGAGTTGGCCGGGCTCAAGGACTCCGCCCTGAGCACGGCCCGCCGCGTCCTCGCCGAGCAGTAGCGGCCGCGTCGCGGGCGGGGCCGCCCGCGACGTACCGGTCCCCCTACATCGGATCCACCCCCCGCAGTTCGCCGTCCAGCTCCAGCCACCGGGTGAGGCCCAGGCCGCGCAGGAACGGCACGTCGTGGCTGGCCACGATCAGCGCGCCCTGGTAGGCGGCGAGCGCCTGGGTGAGCTGGCGGACGCTGGCGAGGTCCAGATTGTTGGTCGGCTCGTCGAGCAGCAGCAGCTGCGGCGGCGGGTCGGCCAGCAGCAGCGCGGCCAGGGTGGCCCGGAACCGCTCGCCGCCGGAGAGGGTGGCGGCGGGCTGGTCGGCCCGGCCGCCGCGGAACAGGAAGCGGGCCAGCCGGGCACGGATCGCGTTGTCCCCGGCGGCGGGGGCGAACAGCTTGACGTTCTCCGCCACGGTCAGCTTGTCGTCCAGCAGGTCGAGCCGCTGCGGCAGGTGGCGCAACGGCACCGGCGTGCTGACCTCGCCCTCCAGCGGGGCGAGTTCGCCCGCGATGGTGCGCAGCAGGGTGGTCTTGCCGGAGCCGTTGCGGCCGACCAGGGCGATCCGCTCGGGGCCGCGCAGGTCGAGGTCGGCGGTGGTGCCGTAGGGCAGCCGGACCTTCTGCAGGGTGAGCACGGTGCGCCCGACCGGGACGGCCGTGCGCGGCAGGTCGATCCGGATCTCGGCGTCGTCGCGCACCGCCTCCTCGGCGGCGGTGAGCCGCTGCCGGGCCTCCTCCAGCCGCTCGGTGTGAATGCCCTGGAGCCGCCCGGCCGTCTCCTGGCCCTGGCGTTTGAGCTTGCCCGCGAAGATGTGCGGGTCGTTGCGGGTGACCGAGCGCTTCTTGCCGTAGCTGGCGCTGCGGTCCAGCCGGGTGCGGGCCTCGGTCAAGTCCCGTTTCTGGCGCTCGACGTCGGCCTCGGCGTTGCGCAGCAGCCGCTCGGCGGTCTCCTGCTGGGCGGCGAGGGTGCGCTCGTACTCGGCGAAGTTGCCGCCGTACCAGGTGACCGCGCCGTCCCGCAGGTCGGCGATCTGGTCGACGTGCTGGAGCAGTTCGCGGTCGTGGCTGACGATCAGCATGACGCCGTGCCAGCCTGCGACCGTCTCGTAGAGCCGCTCCCGGGCCGTCCGGTCCAGGTTGTTGGTGGGCTCGTCGAGCAGCAGGACGTCGGGGCGGCGCAGCAGCAGGGCGGCGAGGCGCAGCAGGACGGCCTCGCCGCCGGAGAGCTCCCCGGTGGTGCGGTCGAGGCCGAGGCGGTGCAGGCCGAGCCGGTCGAGGGTGGCGCGGGCGCGCTCCTCGACGTCCCAGTCGTCGCCGACGGCGTCGAAGTGGCGCTGGTCGGAGTCCCCGGACTCGATGGCGTGCAGGGCCTCACGGGTGGCCCGGATGCCGAGCGCCTCGTCCACCCGCACGGTGGTGTCCAGCGTCAACCCCTGGGGCAGGTAGCCGAGTTCGCCGTCGACCCGGACGGTGCCGCCGGTCGGGGTCAGCTCGCCGGCGATCAGCCGCAGCAGGGTGGACTTGCCGGCGCCGTTGAGCCCGATCAGGCCGGTGCGGCCGGGGCCGACGGCGAGGTGGAAGCCGTCCAGGACGGGCTTGCCGTCGGGCCACTCGAAGGTGAGATCGGTGCAGAGGACGGCGGTGGTGGGTTGTGCCATGGAGGGCCTCCCGGGTGGTTGCCGAAGGGAACGATGAGCAACACGGGGAGACACCGCGGGTGCGGGCCGGTACGGCCGGGGGAGGGCGGGGCGGATCCGGATCAGCCGGATCGGGCTCGCCACGGGGCCGTGACTGAGGTCGCACACTCGCACACCGCGCGGCGAAGGGCCTGCGCGGCGGGGGCGGTGTCTCGGGACCTCAGTAGAGCAACGGCCTTCTCCTTGTCTGGCGGGTGACTCCGTCCACGCTACGCACGGCGCCGGACCCGGGCAACCGAATTTCGGCGCACCGGGAAGCACCCCTGGACACGCGTCGGGAAGCGGCTCGCCCGACCGGATTCCGGGCGCCCGGAGGAGGGCGGGTGCCGGTCCGGTGCCGATCCGGTGACGGCCCCGCCCCAGTCCGGGGGTGTGCGTAAGGGGCCTTTATCCGCATGGCAGACTCCTCCCCTGCCACGCCTGCGGCTCCCCGGAGCCGTACCCGAGGAAGGGGTCGCGTGGCGGTTATTCACAGGGGGATCTGAACTCATGTCACCGATGTACCGGCCGAACCGTGCCGTCCTGGGCGCCTCCGTCGCCGCGCTGACCGTGCTGGCCGCGACCGCGTGCGGCCCGGACAACAGCGACCCGGTCACGGCCCGGACCACGGCTCCGACGGTCGCGGCCGGCGCCACCGGCAAGCCGGGCGCGGCGCCGATCAAGCTGCCGACCGCCGAAGAGCTGAAGACCTGGAAGTTCGAGGACTGGGACAAGTGGGCCCAGCAGAACGTGATCACTCCGGCGGTCAAGGGCTACTGGACCCTGCAGCGGATCCTGAACGCCAAGCCCAAGCCGATGCCGCAGCCGCAGCCCGACCCGACGCAGCCGCCCGCCCAGCCGACCGGCGCGGCCCCGGCACAGCCGACCTCGAAGCCGGCCACCCCGGCCCCGGCGCAGCCCACCACCGCCCAGCCCCCGAGCACCGGCGACGCGCTGCCCACCGTCATCGAGGCCAAGCCGACCCAGCACCCGTTCGCGAAGAACCTGCACGTCAACGGCAAGCTCTTCTTCAAGGACGGGAACGAGGACTACGTGTGCTCCGGCACCGTCGTCTCCGACCCGGCCAACCCCGGCAAGAGCAACCTGGTCTGGACCGCCAGCCACTGCCTGAACGGCGGCAAGGGCGGCACGTACTACACCAACATCTCCTTCGCCCCGGCCTACAACAGCAACGGCCTGCTGAGCGGCGGCAAGCAGGCCAACGAGACCGCCGCCGAGCCGTACGGCGAGTGGGGCGCGACCGCCGGCATGGTCTCGCCGCAGTGGTCGGCCGAGGCCGACCCGGAGCACGGCGGCCCGTGGAGCCAGTACGACTTCGGGATCATCAAGGTCGCCAACCCGAGCGGCGACGGCAAGTCGCTGGAGGAGACCGTCGGCGGCTCCGTGCCGATCTGGTTCAACGCCCCGCGTGAGCAGCTCAGCAGCGTCAGCGCCTACGGCTACCCGGCCGGCAAGCCGTTCGACGGCGTCGAGCTGGACCACTGCGACAGCGGGAAGCCGGTGAAGAAGACCGGCGACCCGAGCCGCCCGGCGATGCTGATGATCGGCTGCAACATGACCGGCGGCAGCAGCGGCGGCGGCTGGGTCGCCGCCAAGGACGGCAAGCCGGCCCTGGTCAGCGACACCTCGATCGGCAACGGCGCCAGCACCTGGGAGGCCGGCCCGTACCTGGACGACGTGGCGGCCCGGATGTTCGACTACTTCTCGAAGAAGTCCAAGTGACCTCCTGACCGGCCCGCGTGGCCGGTCCCCGGGGTCGCGGCAGCCGCGCCGCGGCCCCGGGCTTTTCCGCCACCCGGCCCGCTCCTCCTACAATCGGGCTCATCATGAGCGCCACACTCGTAGTCAAGGACCTCGCCGCCGGTCACGGCGAACGCACCCTCTTCTCCGGCCTGGACCTGGTCGTCGCCCCCGGTGACGTGATCGGCCTGGTCGGCGTGAACGGCGCCGGCAAGTCGACGCTGCTGCGGCTGCTGGCCGGGCTGGACACCCCCGAGGGCGGTTCGCTGCGGCTCAGCCCGGCGACCGCCAACATCGGCCACCTGCCACAGGAGCCGGAGCGGCGCGAGGGCGAGTCGGTGCGCGACTTCCTGGCCCGTCGCACCGGCGTGGCGGCCGCGCAGACCGCGCTGGACGAGGCCACCGAGGGCCTGGTCGAGGGCCGCCCGGGCGCCGACGACGCGTACGCGGCGAGCCTGGACCGCTGGCTGGAGCTGGGCGGCGCCGACCTGGAGGAGCGCGCCGAGGAGGTCGCCGACTCGCTCGGCCTGAAGGTCTCGCTCGACCTGCCGATGACGGCGCTGTCCGGCGGCCAGGCCGCCCGGGCCGGCCTCGCCTCGCTGCTGCTCTCCCGCTACGACGTCTTCCTGCTGGACGAGCCCACCAACGACCTCGACCTCGACGGCCTGGAGCGGCTGGAGGCCTTCGTCAAGGGCCTGCGCGCGGGCACCGTGCTGATCAGCCACGACCGCGAGTTCCTGGCCCGCACCGTCACCAAGGTGCTGGAGCTGGACCTGCACCAGCAGCAGGTCAACCTGTACGGCGGCGGCTACGAGGCGTACCTGGAGGAGCGCGCGGTGGCCCGCCGGCACGCCCGCGAGGAGTACGACGAGTACGCCGACACCAAGGCCGGGCTGGAGGCCCGGGCCCGGATGCAGCGCGGCTGGATGGAGCACGGCGTGCGCAACGCCCGCCGCAAGTCCTCCGACAACGACAAGATCGGAAAGGCGCAGCGCGCCGAGTCCACCGAGAAGCAGGCCTCCAAGGCCCGGCAGACCCAGCGGATGATCGAGCGGCTGGACGTGATCGAGGAGCCGCGCAAGGAGTGGGAGCTGCGGATGGAGATCGCCACCGCGCCGCGCTCCGGCTCGGTGGTCGCCACCCTGCGCGCGGCCGTCGCCCGCCGCGGCGACTTCGCCTTCGGCCCGGTGGACCTCCAGATCGACTGGGCGGACCGGGTCGCCATCACCGGCGCCAACGGCGCGGGCAAGTCGACGCTGCTGGCCGCCCTGCTCGGCCGGCTCGAACTCGACGGCGGCAGCGCCTCGTTGGGCTCCGGCGTGGTGGTCGGCGAGGTGGACCAGGCGCGCGGGCTGTTCCTCGGCGGCGAGCCGCTGGCGGACGCCTTCGCCGCCGCCGTCCCGGAGTTCACGCCGGAGGAGGTGCGCACCCTGCTGGCCAAGTTCGGCCTCAAGGCGGTGCACGTGAAGCGCCCGGCCGGCACCCTCTCCCCCGGCGAGCGCACCAGGGCCGCGCTGGCGCTGCTCCAGGCGCGCGGGGTCAACCTGCTGGTGCTGGACGAGCCCACCAACCACCTGGACCTGCCCGCGATCGAGCAGTTGGAGGCGGCGCTCGGCTCGTACACCGGGACCCTGCTGCTGGTCACCCACGACCGGCGGATGCTGGACACCGTCACGGTGAACCGGCGGATCGAGGTCCGGGACGGGCGGGTGCACGAGCTGTAGTCCCGCCCCGCCGGGCGGCCCCGCCGGGCGGCCCTGCCGGATGAACCTGCCGGATGGACCCGCCGGATGGGCCTGATCTGCGGATTGGTCTCGACCTCTTCCCGGCGCGGCCGTCATGTGCTGTGCTGTCGGCCATGGTTGACAGTGCAGTGGCAGGGACGCCCTATCCGACCGTCCCCCTCACCCCGATGACGGTGCCGGCCCACGAGGCCGAGGCCCGCAGCAGGTCCTTCCACGACGTGATGGCGCAGCGCCGGACCGTCCGCGACTACGCGACCCACCCGATCCCGGACGGGGTCGTCGAGTGGGCGATCCGGACCGCCAACACCGCGCCCAGCGGTGCGCACGTCCAGCCCTGGCGGTTCGTGGTGATCACCGACCCGGAACGCAAGCGGCGTCTGCGCGAGGCCGCCGAGGCCGAGGAGCGCGAGTTCTACGCGCACCGGGCGTCGGAGGAGTGGCTGGCCGCGCTGGCGCCGATCGGCACCGACTGGCGCAAGCCGTTCCTGGAGGACGCGCCGGCGGTGATCGTGGTGTTCGAAGTGCACAAGGGGCCCGATTCGCCGCGGCCTTACTACACCAAGGAGTCGGTGGGGATCGCGGTCGGACTGCTGCTGGCCTCGCTGCACCAGGCCGGGCTGGCGACGCTGACCCACACGCCGAGCCCGATGAAGTTCCTCAACGAGGTCTGCGAGCGTCCGCTGGAGGAGCGCGCCGCGTACGTCATCCCGGTCGGCTACCCGGCCGAGGGGGCGCGGGTGCCGGATCTGCGGCGCAAGGAGCTGGACGAGGTGCTGATCCGGCTCTGACCGCCGGGCGTGTGCGCGCCCCGGTGCGCCGGGGGTGCGGCCGGGCGCGCCGGGGTGTGGCGGGGACCGGTGAGAGGCCTGGTGGGAGGCCGTCTGGAATTCATTGGTGACAGGTCCCGGCCAAGGACATAATCGCGGCCATGAGCCACCCGCAGTCACGGTCCTGCAAGTACCCGCCCGCCCCGCTCCACGTGCCCGCTCCCGCCGCCGTCACCGCCGGGCGGCCGCCCGAGGAACTGCGGCTGCCCGGCGGGATCTCGCTGCTGCGCCGCCGCAGCACGCACGCGGTGGCGCTCAACAAGGCCGTCCGCGCCAACCTGGACCACCTGCGGCCCTGGATGGAGTGGGCGGCCGAGCCCCCCACCCGGGCGCAGACCGCCGAGCTGGCCCGGGCCGGCTCCCTCGCCTGGGAGGCCGGCACCGACTTCATGTACCTGGTCGGCCTGGACGCCGAACCCGGCGGCGTGGTCGGCGCCCTCGGCCTGCACGGCCGGATCGGCCCCGGCGCACTGGAGATCGGCTACTGGGTCGCCGCCCGGCACGCCGGCCGCGGCATCGCCACCACCACGGCCGGGGCGCTGACCGAGGCCGCCCTGGCGCTGCCCGGCATCGCGCGGGTGGAGATCCACTGCGACGAGGCGAACGGCGCCAGCGCGGCCGTCCCGCGCAAGCTCGGCTACCGGCTCGACCGGGTCGCCGAGGCCGCCGTCCGGGCTCCCGCCGAGACCGGGCGGCAGCTGATCTGGGTCCGGGAGGCCTGACGGCGTTCCGAGGCGGGGCCGGCGACCCGGGCGGCCCATGCCGCTCGGTACCGCTCGCCGCTCAACACCGCTCGCCGTTCAGTACCGCTCGCCGCTCAGCTCAGTACCGCTCGCCGGTCGGAGTCGGCAGCGCGTCCAGGTCGGCCAGGTCCGCAGCCGAGAGCACGACCTCGGCCGCGCCCGCGTTGTCCACCAGGTAGCGCGGCGTCTTGGTACCCGGGATCGGGAAGACGTACCGGCCCTGCGCCAGCACCCAGGCCAGCGCGACCTGCGCGGGCGTCGCGCCGATCCGCTCGGCGACCTCCTTGACCCTGCCGACCAGTGCCAGGTTCTCCTTCAGCGCGTCCTGCTGGAAGCGCGGCAGCCGGCGGCGGAAGTCGTCGGCGGGCAGTTCGTCGAAGGAGGCGATGCTGCCGGTCAGGAAGCCCCGGCCGAGCGGCGAGAACGGCAGGAAGGCGATGCCCTGCTCCTCGGTGTACGGCAGCACCTCGGCCAGCACGTCCCGGGTCCAGAGCGAGAGCTCGGACTGCACGGACGCCACCGGGTGCACCGACTGGGCCCGCTTGATCTCCTCGACGGTCACCTCGGAGAGCCCGATCCGGCGGGCCTTGCCGGCCGCGACGGTCTCGGCGAGGGCGCCCCAGGTCTCCTCGATCGGGACGGCCGGGTCGACCCGGTGCAGCTGGTAGAGGTCGACGTGGTCGGTGCCGAGGCGGCGCAGGCTGTCGTCGATCGAGCGGCGCACGTGCTCGGGGCTGCCGTCGCGGGCCGACTGGCCGGACCCGCCCGGGACGATGCCGACCTTGGTGGCGAGGAAGGCGCGTTCCCGGTACGGGCCGGCCAGCGCGGCGCCGACCACCTCCTCGTTGGTGTAGGGGCCGTACATGTCGGCGGTGTCGATCAGGGTGACACCGAGGTCCAGCGCCTGCCGGATCACCCGGACGGAGTTCTCGTCGTCCCGGTTCTGCACGTCGTAGGCCCAGGTCATCCCCATGCAGCCGAGGCCGATGACGCCGGTCTCCGGGCCGTTGGTACCGAACGTGGCGTTGCGCATGACGGTGCTCCGATCGTGGTGGTGTGCTTGGCCGCTCGCGGGGTGCTGCGGTGGATCAACGCGTCCAGCTTTCACCTTGGAGTGCACTCAAGGTCAAGCCCGTCCGGACGCGCCTCGGATCCGCCTCGGATCCACTTCCGATCCGCCGACCGCCAGAGGGGCCGTTGATCATATGAGCGGCCCTCGGCTCACCCGGGGGTGCGATGCGCCCGAGGCGCAGGCGGAGCGCGTGCGACGGACTTCACCACCATGCGAGCGGACACGACCATCCGAACCGTGCGTTCGCACCACGGCCCGCCGCCGGGCGGGCGCAGGCCGGCCGACCGGCCGACACCAGGTGATCACCCGTCAAACCGGCGCGCGGGAGCCCGTCGGCGGAACCTCCGCACCACCGGGCGCCATCCGCCCGGTCTTGGCAGGGCTCACGGCGACGGCGGACCCTCTGGGCACAGCCGATCATCGGCTCATCCAGTCGTATCCCGTTGGGGAGGAACCCATGACGTTCTCGCGCACCCGCCTCGCCGCCGTCGCCGTGATCGTGGCCGCCGCCACCGCCGTGACCGTCCCGGCGCAGGCCGCCGGCGGCCACCGCGCCCTCAGCCGCTTCGACGACGGTAGCTTCGAGTCGCCCAAGGCCCCGGCGAACAGCTTCGCCGAGTTCAGCGCCGGACAGACCATCGGCCCGTGGACGGTCACCACCGGCAGCGTCGACCTGATCGGCGCCGGGTTCTGGCAGGCCGCCGAGGGCGACCAGTCGGTGGACCTCAACGGCGCCACCACCGGCGCCGTCGCCCAGTCCTTCACCACCGTCCCGGGCGCCACCTACTCCGTGACGTACGCGCTGGCCGGCAACACGTCGGCCGCACCGACCGTGAAGACCGGCCGGGTGCTCGTCGACGGCCAGGACTTCCAGGACTTCTCCTTCGACATCACCGGCAAGACGCCGACCAACATGGGTTACGTGGGGCGCCAGTTCAGCTTCGTCGCGCGGAACGCCTCCACCACGCTGACCTTCGCCAGCACCAACGCGGGCTCGGCCGGCCCGGTCGTGGACGACGTCCAGGTCAAGGAGTGCAAGCCGTGCTGCGGGTGATCCACTGAACCGCCCGCCCGCCCGCCGGTTCGAGACCAGCGGGCGGGCCTTCTCCTCCTTGCCGACCGTTGTTTCCCCCTCGCTTAAAGTGCTTCACCCCGCACGACGAGCCCTGACAGGGTCAGTTACCGGAAGAGCTACGCCGAAGCCGAATGGGACGCTCAGGGTTCGCTGACCCGGACCATCGGCGCGGGCGCCATCACGGCAAGTGCCATCGGCGGCAACGGAATCGTGGGCGGCACGAAGTTCGTCGGGTCGACTCCGCGGCCCGGCCTTCACCGCCGTCGCTTTCGCGGCCGCCTCCTGCCGGGAGCCGAAAATCCTCCTGCCAGGGCGCCGGAGGTCGACAGGGGTGCCGTCCGAGGGCGCGGAGCGGTGTTCCAGGAGCGGGATCCCAGAGCCTTAAACCGTTCCTAAAACCTTCCCACAGCGGGCTTCCGATGCCCCGGAAGTGCTTGACGTGCACAGCTGGTCTAGTCCAGTTTGATGCTCAGCACCGCGCTCCTCCCCCGCACCGGACCAGCCCCCATGCTGCCGCCCGCCCCGCGTATCCCCCTTCGCGGCGCGGGCGGCCCCACGTCCCGAGAGGCACCCCCATGCCCAGCGCGCCCCAGCCCGCCCCCACGCACCGCCGCACCGCCGGTCGCACCAAGCTGCTGAGCCTCGCCGCCGCCACCGCGCTCGCCGCCGGCGGCCTCGCCACGCTCGCCGGGAACGCCGGCGCCGCCGACGGCAACCTGCTGGCCAACCCCGGCCTGGAGAGCGGCACGCTCAGCCCGTGGAGCTGTTCCGGCGGGACCGGCAGCGTCGTCAACTCCGGTGCGCACAGCGGCAGCTACGCACTGAAGGGGGCGGTCGGCGCGAGCGACACCGCACAGTGCGGCCAGACCGTCACCGTCCAGCCCAACACCACGTACAACCTCAGCGCCTGGGTGCAGGGCCAGTACGTCTACCTGGGTGCCACCGGCAGCGGCGTCACCGACCCGGCCATCTGGACGCCGGGCGGCGCCAACTGGCAGCAGCTGTCCACCAGTTTCACCACCGGCCCGGCCACCACCAGCGTCACCGTCTACCTGCACGGCTGGTACGGGCAGGGCGCCTACCTCGCCGACGACATCACGCTCACCGGCCCCGGCGGCGGCAACCCCACCACCCCGCCGCCCACTTCGGGCACCCCGACCGGCGGCCCCACCGGCACGCCCACCGGCGGCCCGAGCACCCCGCCGCCGAACGTCGCCGTCCCCGTCGCGCCCTACATCGACATGGGCGCCTGGCCCACCCCGTCCATGCCCGACATGGCCAAGTCCGGCAACCTCAAGGCCTACACCATGGGCTTCGTCACCGGCGTCGGCTGCAAGGCCAGCTGGTTCAACGCCTACGACCCGCGCACCGGCTGGGCCAAGGACCAGATCGACGCGCTGCGCGCGGCCGGCGGCGACGTCAAGCTCTCCTTCGGCGGCGCCAGCGGCACCGAACTCGCCGCCGCCTGCACCACCGTGGACTCGCTGTTCGCCGAGTACGACGCCGTGGTCAACGCCTACAACCTGCGCTACGTCGACTTCGACATCGAGGGCGCGGCCATCGCCGACACCGCCTCCAACGACCGCCGCTCCGCCGCGCTCGCCAAGCTCCAGCAGGCCCACCCCGGCCTCAAGGTCTCCTTCACCCTGCCCGTCCTGCCCGAGGGCCTGACCACCGAAGGCGTCGCCATCGTCAAGTCCGCCCGCGACGCCGGGGTCGCCGTCGACCTGGTGAACATCATGGCGATGGACTACTACCGGACCGGCACCGACTACGGCAACGCCGCCGTGCAGGCCGCCCAGGCCCTGTTCGGCCAGCTCAAGGCGCTCTACCCGGCGAAGACCGACGCCCAGCTGTGGGCCATGGTCGGCGTCACCCCGATGATCGGCGAGAACGACGACCACCAGATCTACAACCAGGCCGCCGCCCAGCAGTTGGTGACCTTCGCCCGGCAGAACCACCTCGGCCTGCTGGCCTTCTGGGACGCCACCCGCGACGCCAACGCCTGCACCGGCGGCTCGCTCTCCAAGTGCACCAACATCGCGCAGCAGCCGTACGAGTTCGCGAAGATCTTCGCCCAGTACGCGGGCTGACCGCACCTCACGGGCCGACCCCCGCCTCGGCAGGGGTCGGCCCGGTGCCAGGGGTGTTCCTCAAGGGCCGCCAGGAGGCGAAGCGGTGACGGTGGCCGCGGCTCAGGTGTCGTAGCAGCCGTCCCACGGGGCGTGGAAGCCGAGGCCGTCGGGGTAGAGCTCGGCCCAGACCCCGCCCTCGCCGTCCTCGCCCTCTTCTTCCTTGTCCTCGTCCTCCTCGTCCGTCTCGTCCTCCTCGTCCGTCTCGATGACCAGCCCGAACAGCGACCCCTCGACCCGGACGGCGAACGGCGCGATGGCGATGTCCCCGTACGCGCGGCCGGGGAGGGCGTCGAGCCAGTCGGCGAGGAGTGCGCGGGCGGCCTCGACGGCCGCCTTCTCGCCGTCCGCCGTCGTGCCGGTCGAGTGGATGCGCGAGTCGAGGTGCCGGCCGGCGTCGTCGAAGCGGTGGAGCACCGCGAACCAGCGCTTCTGCGCCTGCCAGTTCTCGACGTCGGCCCCGACCTCCGGGAAGGCCGCCGTGACGGAGGCGAGGAACTGGCCGCCCTCGCACCGGCCGATGGTGCGGGTGCGGTAGTCGGGCTCGTACCGGATGGGGATCAGGTCGGGAACGCTCATGACCGAACCGTACGGCTGAGCTGTGACAACCCCCGGCCCGGAGACGGCTCCGGGCCGGGCACTGCTGCGGGCCGGAGCCGGCTACGGGCCGGGCCCGGTCGGCCGACGGTTCGTTCAGCGCCCGGTGGGCAGGTTGGCCCCTCCCGTGCAGTCGAACACCACGCCCGTCACGAAGGTGTTGGCGGCCAGCAGGTGGATCGCCTGCGCGACGTCCTCGGCCCGGCCGACGCGGCCGACCGGGGTGGTGGCGGCGAGACCGTCGAACAGCGCCGTCCGCTGCCCGGCCGGGACGCGGTCCCACCACGGGGTGTCGATGACGCCGGGCGAGACGGCGTTGATCCGCAGCGGGGCGAGTTCGACGGCCAGCGGCGGGACCATCGCCTCCAGCGCGCCGTTGATGGCGGCGAGTCCGGCGGTGCCGGGGAACGCGGCGCGGGCGGAGGCCGCGGTGATCAGCGTGACGGATCCGTCCGACCGCAGGTGCGGCAGCGCCGCCTGGAGAACGCGGACCTGCGGCCAGAACTTGGCGTCGAACCCGGTGGCGAGGTCGGCCAGGTCGAGCTGGGCGAACGGACCGCTGCCGGCCGCGCCGCTGACCGCGACGACCAGGTGGTCGACGGTGCCGGACTGGGCGAAGAAGGCCGCGACGGCCTCGGGGTCGGCCGCGTCCAGCTGGTGGCCGGTGGCCCTGCCGCCGATCCGGGCGACGGCGGCGTCCAGCCGGTCCCGGCCGCGGCCGGTGATCACGACCTCGGCGCCGTCCGCGGCGAAGGCGGTGGCCGCGGCCTCGCCGATGCCCGAGCTGCCGCCCATCACGACGACGCGCTGTCCGGCGAAGAGGTTTGACGTGGTGCTCATGGTGGCGTGTCCTTCATATTGTCGAGACCGCTAGTTCCGTCAATAATGTTATCGAGACTGCTAGTCTTGTCAAGCGGGGGAAGAAGAAAGGGAACCCCATGACCGAAGCCCGCCCGCACACCGGACGCCGCCGCAACGAGGCCGCCCACCAGGCGATCCTCGACGCGGCCCTGCACCTGCTCGCCGAGTCCGACGGCACCCCCGTCACCATCGACGCCATCGCCCGCAGCGCCGGCGTCGGCAAGCAGACCGTCTACCGCTGGTGGCCTTCCAAGGGCGCCGTCCTGCTCGACGCCCTCACCGACCGCGCCGACCAGGACGTCCCCGGCCCCGACACCGGCACCCTGCGCACCGACCTCCGCGCCTTCATCGCCACCACCTTCGACGGCTCCCAGCGCGACACCACCGCCCCCGCCCTGCGCACCCTCGTCCGCGAAGCCGCCCGCGACCCCCACCTCGCCGACCTCATGCAGACCTTCACCGCCACCCGCCGCACCACCCTGCGCGACCTCCTCGCCCGCGGCCGCGAACGCGGCGAACTCGCCGACGACACCGACCTCGACCTGATCGTCGACCAGGTCTACGGCGTCTTCTGGTACCGCTTCATCCTCGGCCACGCCCCCCTCGACGCCACCGTCGCCGACCGGCTCACCAACTCCCTGGTCGCCGGGAACAGTTAGGCCCCCTCCGGCGGATCCTGCCGGGCGCCCACGCCGGTTGATCATCCGATCCGCCTTCGGTACCGTCCCGTGGGGCCCTCCCTGCGGGACGGCACCCGTCCGGGGAGGGGACATTCATGCAAGGGCGAGGCGCAGCAAGGCCGTTCACATCCCGCCCGGCGCGACGTTCGGCCGCGCTGGTTGCGGCCGCGACCGCCGCCGTCGCCCTGGCGGCCGGCTGCGCGGCCGGGGACCCGGATCCGGATCCGAGGGCGTACCCGGGCAGCCCGAAGGGGCAGACCCTCGAAAAGGTGACGAAGGCGTTCGGGCTGGACCTGCCCGCGTGCGACCTTCAGGGCGTCGGGTTCCACGGATCGGCGAAGTACCCCGGGGAGGTCCTGAACCTGAGCTTCCGGGCACCGAAGGACTGCGTGGACCGCTTCCTCGCCGACCACTCGGTGGACCTGGCCCGCCCCGTCCCCTGGAGCCCCGGGCAGGGGGCCGGGACGGGCTTCGACTCCGACACCGAGACCCGGACCTTCGGCTGGTCCTTCGACAAGAACGTGACCTACGACCTCTTCGTCGACTTCACGACCTCCACCGGAAGCCGCTTCAGCGTGCTGGCCGACCCCGGGCAGACCGA
The DNA here is from genome assembly GCF_056435345.1 of Kitasatospora sp. NPDC043950. Lineage (NCBI taxonomy): Bacteria > Bacillati > Actinomycetota > Actinomycetes > Kitasatosporales > Streptomycetaceae > Kitasatospora > Kitasatospora sp. NPDC043950. The sequence continues at coordinate 81,721 of NZ_JBWKER010000028.1, read as the reverse complement.
GCGGACGGTGTACCTGGAGGCCCGCCACCTCGGCGGTTCCTGAACCCGGAGGCCCGCGCCCGCCCTCGGCCCGCCCTCAGCCCGACCGACGAGTCCCGCTGGGCGCCGCTCCAGGGCCGTGTCCGTTCAGACGTCCGACGGCCCGCGGCGCCGGATCAGCGGCAGGTAGACCTCGTCCACGATCTCGATCAGGACGTCGTCGGGCGCGGTCGGCACGCCCCGCACCACGAACTCGTTGCGCAGCAGCACCACCGCCACCGTGGCGACCCTGGGGTGGAGCGCCTCGGGGGCCGCTTCGCCGCGGGCGACCGCGCGCCCCAGGACGGTGAGCCAGGGGGCGGCCGCGGCCTCGCCGGACTGGTCCTGGAGCTGCGCCAGGAACTCCGCCGCGCCACCGGCGGCGGCCAGGAGTTCGCGCAGGATCGCGCCGAGCGGGGAGCTCCAGTGCCGGTTCGCCTGGCGGAGCAACTCCAGGGCGTCCCCGCGTAGTTCACCGGTGTCGGGGGGCACGGCGGCGGTGGCCAGCTGCTTGTAGGCGGCGATGCCGAGGGCCAGGCGGTTGGGCCAGCGGCGGTAGAGGGCGTTCTTGTTGGTGCTGGCGCGGGCGGCGACCTTGTCCATGGTCAGCCCGGCGAATCCGGACTCGGTGAGCTCCGCCACCGCCGCCCGGAGGATCGCCTCCTCCAGCGCCGCCCCGCGCCGCCGCGTCTGCCCGGCCATGGCCCTCGTCCCGTCCGATCCAGTCCGACCCCGTCGCCGGTACCGCCGTCGATACCGCCCCCTACCCTCCCATCCTTCTTGTCCTCTCCGTCCCACACCAACTAGGGTACTGGCCGTACCGTATTTGCCTGCTCCCCGTCCCACCCCCAGGAAGGCAGGACACCGTGCGCGCCAAAGGCATCAGCTACGACACCGGATTCGTCAGGAACGGGTCGTACTCCCGCAGCCGGTTCGACCCGAAGGAGGTCGAACGCGAACTGCGCATCATCCGCGACGACCTGCACTGCAACGCGGTCCGCATCATGGGCGGCGACCCCGACCGGATCGAACTCGCCGCCGGACTCGCCGCCGACCTCGGACTGGAGGTCTGGCACTCTCCGTACCCGCTGGAACTCGCCGCCGACGAACTCCTGGCCCTGTTCGCCGACTGCGCCGAGCGCGCGGAACGGCTGCGGCGGCGCGGGGCCGAGGTGGTGTTCGTCACCGGGGCCGAACTCAGCCTGATGAACCCGGGGTTCCTGCCCGGCGACACCACGGACGAACGCATCGCCCTGCTCAGCCGACCCGAGCTCGTCCGCGAACACCTCGGACCGGTCAGCGGCCGGGTCAACGCGTTCCTCGACCAGGCCGTGACCACCGTCCGCGAACACTTCGGCGGACGCGTCACCTACGCCGCCGTACCACTGGAGCGCGTCGACTGGACGCCCTTCGACCTCATCTCCCTCGACCTCTACCGCTCCGCCGAGACCGCCGACCGGTTCGCCGACGGCGTCCACGGCCTGGCCTCGCAGGGAAAGCCCGTCGCCATCACCGAGTTCGGCTCCGCCGGCTACCGCGGCGCGGGCGACCGGGGCGCGCTCGGCCTGGACATCGTCGAGTACGACGCCGAGGGCCCCGTCCGCCTGAAGGCCGCGCACGAGCGCGACGAGGCCGGCCAGGCCGCCTACCTGCGCGAACTGCTGGAGGCCTTCGACGCCGGCGGCATCGACGCCACCTTCGTCTTCACCTTCGCCCTCTACGACCACGTGCACCGCCCCGACGCCGACCCCCGCGACGACCTCGACCTCGCCAGCTACGGCATCGTCAAGGTCTACGAGGACCGCCCCGGCACCACCTACCCCGACCTCCCCTGGGACCCCAAGGCCGCCTTCACCACCGTCGCCACCTACCACCACACCCACTGACCAGGCCCCGCCCGCGCACCGCCCGCGGGAAATTATGCAGACCGGTCTACTGATCCCCACCCTCGCACGCTGCCCACCCACCCCACCTCGGGGGGGGGGGGGGGGGGGGGGGGGGGGGTGGGGGGGGGGGGGGGCAGGGAGAGACGACACCCCTACACTCAGCTAGTGTTAGGGAGTCGGGACGCAGGATGGATGCCCTAAGGGCATTC
>NZ_JBWKER010000028.1:60499-79598 GCF_056435345.1 Kitasatospora sp. NPDC043950 | reverse complement strand
CTCCCCCCCCCCCCCCCCCCCCCCCCCCCCCCCCCCCACCCCCCCCCCCCCCCCCCCCCCCCCCCCCCCGACACCCACCCAGCAGCGAACCAAATATGACGACCGGTCTACCTAGTTGGGCTCGCGGCAAGCATGAGCACCCCCCGCTCGCGCACAGGAAGTCGATCTGGCCGACTTCCTGCGCAGCACCCCAAGCCGGACTGGGGGCCAGAGAATATGAAGACCGGTCTACATAGCTACGCGCCCGGCGAGCGCGGCCTCCACCTCCGGTGCGCACAGGAAGTCGGCCTGATCGACTTCCTGTGCGGAATCCACCGTGGGCAGCGCAGGATATGACGGTCGGTCTACATATTCGTCTCGCGGCGGGCGTGAACCCCCTCCCCTGCGCGCAGGAAGTCGGCCGGGCCGACTTCCTGCGCAGCGCCCCAGATGGGCCGGGGCTAGGAATATGACGGTCGGTCTACATAATTCTCTGAGGCGGAAACGGCGCCGGGCGTGGGGAGGCGGGCGGGGGACTAGTCGGCGAAGCGGGCTGACAGGTGGGGGAGGAGGGTGGGGAGGTCTTCGTCCTCCCAGGGTTCGCCGGTCGGGGGGCCGGAGGCGATGCCGTTGTCGGGGAGGTCGTTGCCGGTGAGTTGGCGGTATGCATGGGTGGCCGCGTAGGCGAGGTCTTCGGCCTCCAGATCCTCCTGGTCGGGGGCTAGGAGTCCGGCGAGGCTGTCCGGGTCGGCGAGGGCCTGTTCGAAGAGGGTGCGGCCGGCGCCTATCAGCCAGTCGCGGAAGTAGTCGAAGCCGTCGTCGCTGCATCCGTCGTTGATGAGGTAGCCCGCGCCCCAGAGCAGCCAGGTGCAGGAGCGGGCCTTCTGCTGCGCGTAGTGCCGGTCGAAGTCGGCGATCTGGTCGGGCGCCAGACCAGCGAGGTGTTCGGTGAGCGCGTCGGCGTGTTCGCTCTCGTCGGCGGCGCCGGCGCGGGTGTCGTCGATGATCTGCCAGAAGGTGTCGAGGTCCATGCCCGTCACCCTGACAGCCGGGACTGACACTCTCTCGCGCAAACAGCAGGACGGCTTCAGCCGCTTCAACGGGGCGTCTGGGTGCGGAAGCTGTGGCCGAGCTCGGGGCCGAGTCCGTAGTAGTGGCGGAAGTTGTAGATCAGCGGGCTCCACCGGGCCGGGTCGACGTGCTGGGAGCCGGGGACGACGATGCCCGGATCGGCGTGGACCTTGAGCACGTGGGCTTCGACGATGAGGAACCCGCCGGAGGCGTCGGGCTGGATCCGGGCGGCACGGGCCTCCAGTTGCAGGGGGCATTCGGCGACCCGGGGCGGCCGGACGAGTTCGGAGGGCTCGGCCCGCAGGCCTGCGGCCGCGAACTTGTCCCGCTCGAACCGGAAGGTGTCCTGCTTGTTCGCGGGTACGGGGGTGCGCCCGGTGAGCGGCGCGAGTCGTTCGACCGCCGGCCACTGGGTCGGCTCGGGCAGGTTGATCACCAGCTCGGGTCGGCTGCGGAGGTTGTGCGCGGTCTGCGCCTCGGCCCCCATGCCGAGGACGATCACCTGGCCAAGGGCCCAGGCCGAGGACATCGGCGCGAGGTTGGGGGTGCCGTCCCCGTTCTCCGTTGAGAGCAGGACGACGGGCGTGCCGAAGTAGAGGATGCTCGGCGCGATGGCCACGTGGTCCGCGCTCACCGAGCCATCGGTGAGCGCGTCAGTGAGCGCGTCAGTGAGCGCGTCAGTGCGTGTGCTGTCAGGCGTCATGGTGTTCACGGGAATCGACGGTAAGTCGGGGATTCTTCGGCGCGGACCGAAGGATCGTCGGCAGCCGGGGCGCCGCGCGAGGGGCCGCGATGCGGCCAGGTGGCCGACATCCGGCGGACGCAGCCAGTTCGGGTACGGATGGCGGGCCGGGCCAACCCATGTCAAGTTACTCAAAGTGTTCACAAAAACACTTCGTGTTATCAAAATTCTGTGGCGTGGGGCCCTGTGGTGATCACGCCCGACTGGAACGGAGACGGTATGGCAGGGATCAGACGCGGCCGGTCGCGCGGCAGGCTCGCCGCGGCGATCGGGCTGGCGGTCATCGGCATGACGGCGGGTTGGGGAGGCGGTTCGGCGCAGGCCTTCCCGGCGCACGCCTTCCCGGCACGAGGTGCGACGTCCGTCAGCCCTGCCGTCGCCTCGCCGGGGGACGACGCCGACAGGAAGTCCCCGGACGGCGCAGACCGCGCGAACGGCGCGAACGGCGCGGACGGGAAGTCAGGGACCCGGGCGCTGACCTGTCCGCCGACGCCGCTGTGGGTGAACACCGGCGGTGGCGGTGACCAGCTGTACTCGTACAGCCCGACCGGTACGCAGTTGTCCGACGTGCCGCTGGTGCGGGACTACGGGGACATCGCGTGGAGTGCGGACGGCACGACGCTGTACGGGGTGTCCTGGCAGGAAACCCCGCCGACGCTGTACACGATCAACCCAGCCACCGGCGCGGAGACCAGCTCGGTAGTGATCACCGGTCCGGCCGCGGTCGACGGATTCGACTTCAACGCGTTGAGCGCCCGCCCGGACGGCACCCTGCTGGTCGCGTCGTTCTTCTCGAACCAGATCTGGACGATCAACCCGGCCACCGGGGTGAGCACGCTGTTCCCCGTCGCCTACCCCGCCACGCTCGTCTCCTCGGGCGACTTCGTGACCCTGTCCGACGGCGATGTCCTCGGGGTCGCGTTCGATTCGTTCTTCCAGAACCCCACCAGCTACTTCCGCATCCACCCGGACAACACGATCACCGAGATCGGCACCACCCCGAACTCCATCTACGGTCTGGCGCAGTCCGGCGGCAACGTCTACATCTTCCGCGCGAACGGCACCATCGAGGAGCTGAACTCGGTGCCGACCGCCAGCTCGACCGCGACGCTGCCCACCACCGTCATCGCCAACACCGGGCACCGCTTCTACGGCGCCTCCGCCACCCAGGACAGCGGGAACTGCAACCTGCCGGCCGGCACCTCCTACACCGTCGCGAAGTCGGTCTCCCCGACCGGCCCGGTGGACCAGGGCGACACCCTCACCTACACCGAGACCGTCACCAACACCGGCACCAACCCGGCCACCTTCGCGGGTTTCAGTGACGACCTCTCCGCCGTGCTGACGGACGGCACGCTGGTGCCGGGCTCCGTCACCGCCAGCTCCGGAACGGCCGCCGTCACCGGGAACACCCTGACCTGGTCGGGCACGCTGACGGCGCCGCCCGCCGCCGGCTCCACCGTGACGGTGACGTACCAGGTCAAGGTCAACAACCCGGACACCGGCAACTTCGCGCTGACCAACAACCTCGCGCCGACCATCGCCGGCGGCACCTGCGCCACCACCGGCGGCTGCACCACCACCGTGCTGGTCAACGTCCCCGCCCCCACGATCACCAAGGCGGCGACCGAGGCCTCGTTCGTCGCGGGGCAGACCATCCACTACACCTACACGGTGACCAACAACGCCCCGGTGGCGCTGACGAACGTCGCGGTCACCGACACCGGCCCCGGCACCCCGACGGTCACCTGCCCGCCCGGCCCGCTCGCGGCCGGCGCCACGGAGAACTGCACCGCCACCTACACCGCGACCGCCGCCGACGCGACGACGGGCACGATCACCGACACGGCGAACCTCACCGCCACCGTCGGCACCCAGACGGTGACCGGGACGAGCAACCAGGTCGTCGTGCCGCTGCGGGCGCTGACCATCACCAAGTCCGCCGTCCAGCCGGACTTCACAGCCCCGGGCGAGACCCTCAACTACACGTACACCGTCACCAACACCGGCCAGATCGCACTGACCAACGTGACGGTGACCGACCTGACGCCCGGCGTCACCGTCTCCGGCTGCGGAACCAACCAGCTCGCGCCCGGCCAGTCCACCACCTGCCAGGCCACGTACGTCACCACCGCCGCCGACGTCGCCGCCCAGAACGTGCCCGACCAGGGCCAGGTCACCGGCACCGACACCGGCGGCCAGACCGTCACCACGACCAGCAACAAGGTCAACACCCCCCTGGTCGCCATCAGCGTGGTGAAGAAGGCCGCCGAGGCGCAGTACACCGCCGCCGGGCAGACCATCCACTACACCTACGCGGTCACCAACACCGGCGCCCAGCCGCTGACCAACATCGGCGTGGTCGACAACGGCCCCGGCACGCCGACCGTCACCTGCCCCACCGGGCCGCTCGCGCCGGGCGCCTCGGAGAACTGCACCGCGACCTACGTCACCACCGACGCCGACGTCGCCGCGGGCAAGGTCGTCGACACCGCCCAGGTCACCGGCACCACCCCCAGTGGCCAGAACATCACCTCCACCAGCAACAAGGTGACCGTGCCCTTCGCCGGGCTGAAGATCGTCAAGGCCGTCCAGGAAACCTCGTTCTCCGCCGCCGGACAGGCCCTGCACTACACCTTCACCGTCACCAACACCGGTGACACGACGATCAGTTCGCTCGCCGTGACGGACTCCGGCCCGGGCACGCCGGCCGTCTCCTGCCCGGTGACCACCCTGGCCCCGGGCGCGTCCACGACCTGCACCGCGACGTACTCCACCGCCGAGTCCGACGTGCAGGCCGGGAAGATCACCGACACCGCGACCGTCACCGGCACCACCCCCGACGGCACCCCGGTGACGGCGACCAGCAACACCGTCACCATCGTCGCCTGCACCCCCTGCGAGGACCAGGACCACGGCGGCTGCGACGGCCACAACTCCGGCGGCCACGGCGGCTGGGGCGACCACCACCCCGGGCCCGGCCAGTGGGACAACCACCCCGACGGCACCGCCCCTGGTGACACGTCGGCCGCCGAACACCCCGCCGGCACCCACCCCGCGCCCGTTCCCCCGCGCGACACCGCCGTGCAGGCACCCGCCGTGCAGGAACCCGCCGTGCAGGAACCCGCCCTGATGCTCGCGAGCGCCGGAGCCCCGGTGGCCACGGTCGGCCTCGGCGGCGGCGCGCTGCTGGGCCTCGGCTGGCTCATCGCCGCCTTCGCCTCCGCCCGCCTGCGCCAGGACCGCTCGGGAGAGTGACCACCCTCCACCACCCGGGCCGGCCCCGGCGACGCGCGCAACGCACACGGCACGCACGCCGGGCGTAGCGGCCGGGAGGGCAGAGTGCGCCACCACCGGTGGCGCACTCTGCCTGCTTCCTAGCCGAGGACGGCGTCCACGGCGGCCGTCAGCGCCTCGCGCACCGCCGCGGGGGCGGTGAAGCGGCTCTGGTTCATCGCACCGTGCCGCAGGATCAGCAGGGTGTCGGCCGCCCGGTCGGGGTCGGGGTGGCCGGCGGCGGCGAGCAGGCCGGTCAGCAGGGCGCGGAACCAGTCCATGTGTTCCTGGATCGCGCGGCTGACGGGATGGTGCGGGTCGGGGTAGTCGGCGGCGGCGTTGATGAACGGGCAACCGCGGAAGCCGGGTGCGCAGAACTCGTCGGAGATGCCCGCGAACAGGGCCGTCACGGCCTCGCGCGGAGGAAGGTCCGCCACTGTGGCGGCAGCCGCACGGAAGAGGCGGTCGTGCTCGTGGACGTAGGCGAGCACGACGTCGTCCTTGGACGGGAAGTGCCGGTAGAAGGTCGCGTTGGCGACCGCCGACTCGCGGATCAGCTGGTCGATGCCCACCCCGCGCACGCCCTGCGCGTAGAAGAGCCGCATCGCCGCGGCCAGGATGCGAGTGCGCGGTGGCGCGGAATCTCTCGTCGTCATGGCTTGACGCTAGCAGAAGGATCGTTCTACCTTGGAGGAGCAGAGAGAACGCTCTTTCTACTTCTTGGGTCGAACGACCGCGCCCCGACCGGCCGCCGATCCGATCCCCAGCCCTCACACACCAGGAGAGACCCCGCCATGCCCAGCAACCGCACCCCGGTCATGTTCATCCACGGCCTCTGGCTGCACTCCACGAGCTGGCAGGGCTGGGCCGACCGGTTCCGCGACGCCGGCTACGAACCGATCCTCCCCGAATGGCCCGGCGTCCCCGCCACCATCGCCCAGGCCCGCAGGAACCCCGACCCCCAGGGCGGAATCGGCCTCGCCGAGATCTCCGCCCACCACGCCCGGATCATCCGCGACCTCGACACCCCGCCCATCCTCGTCGGCCACTCCGTCGGCGGCTTCATCGCCCAACACCTCCTCGGCCAGAACCTCGCCCAGGCCGCCGTCGCGATCTGCCCCGGCCAGATCAAGGGCGTCAAAGCCGTCGGCCCCGCCCAGGCCAAGTCCGCCTTCGCCTTCCTGCGCAACCCCGGCAACACCAAGCGCGCCGTCTCACTCAACCCCGCCCAGTTCCGCTACGCGTTCGCCAACGCCGTCTCCCAGCAGGAATCCGACCAGCTCTTCGACGAATGGACCATCCCCAGCCCCGCCCGCCCCCTCTTCCAACTCGCCCTGAGCAACTTCGCCCCACACTCCCCCGCCAAGGTCGACACCCACAACCAGAACCGCGGACCGCTCCTCCTCCTCTCCGGCAAACTCGACCACACCGTGCCCGACGTCCTCACCCGCTCCACCCACAAGCAGTACCGCAAGTCCCCCGCCGTCACCGACTACCACCGCTTCGACGACCGCGGCCACTCCCTCACCGTCGACCACGGCTGGACCGAACTCGCCGACCACACCCTCACCTGGCTCGACCGCCACCACATCGGCTGAACAGCCGGCACCGCCCCCGGCGCCATCCGCCGGTGGCGGTCAGGAATCGGCGCCCTCGTTCACGGGCTCCGCCTCAGCCTCGGTCTCAGCCTCGGTCTCGATCTCAGCCTCGGTCTCGATCTCGATCTCGAACGGAGCCCGCCCGGTGCCGGGCGGCCAGCGATGGCCGGCCTCATGCAGCTGCTGCAGAGTGATCGGCCGGACAGTTCCAGGTCGTACGTGGTCAGGTCGGGGCCAGCCGGGCGGGATCGGCCGACCGCCTCGCGGTTATGGTGTGGTCGGTCCACGGAGGCCATGGACAGGAGGGCCTCATGACGGTCGGGCATCGGTGGCCGGTGGACGAGACTCCCTGGCCCGAGCAGGCCACGCTGGCCTACGGCGAGCTGGTGGAACTGGCGACGCCGCACCCGCCCCTTCCGGAACTGGGCCGGCTCGGGCCGGAGATCGTGGGCACCCACGGGGTGATCGTCGCGTGTGTCGTCGAGCAGGACGAGCGCGATGACCACGTCGGACCTCTCTACACGGTGGAGACCGAGGACGGCAGCCCCTGGCGGCTACGGCCGGAGTTCCTGGCCTCCCGAGGAGGACTCCACCCCGGCATGCCTCCGCGCTACCGCAGCGACCTGCCCGAAGGAACCCGCGTCCGGATCCGCACGGAGTCGGACACGCCGGGCGCGACGACGGACGCTGTCGGGGAGGTCACCGGGATCTGGTGGACGACGTCCCTGGAGCCGCCGAAGGGCTACGTCGTGCAGGTCGGCGAGGAATCCCACTGCGTGGCCCCACAGCAGACCGAAGTCCTCTAGTGCTGCGACCGGGATGGTTCGCCGCGTTTGGGGCGTCCCTCCGTCTGCCCGCGGTAGGTCTGATCACTCGGCCACCGCCGCCTGCCATGTCCATGAGTTGCGGCGGGGATGGCCGTCCAGGTCGCCCCGGCCGGTGCACCAGAGGAGGACATGAGCCGGGTCACCGGGTGGGGCATCAGGGAAGAGCCGGTGGAGCACTGCCGCACAGAGCGGCGCCGGGGGCAGCCACGGCACGCCCAGCCCCTGCGTGATGTCGTGGGTGTGCAGGAGAACCTCGGCGACACCCATTGCCGCGAAACCTGACGGGTCGCAGGGACCCCAGTGCCAGGCCCGGACCTCCGGGCTGGCGGTGGCCAGTGCACTGCCGAGTAGCCCTGCGCAGGCGGTGACCACCTGGAGCACCTCGCGCGGGGAGCTGTCCGAGCGGACGGAGAGATCGAAGGGCAGGTAGGCGTCCGTAGGGCGTGCGGCGATCTGCCCGGCGTAGGCCAGCAGGTCATGGGCGATGTGGGCGGCCGTCGTCCAGCAGCTCCATTCCAGCGGACCTGCTGGTACCGACCAGTCCTCTGCGTCGTGCGGGCCGAGTACCCGCACCATCTCGGTCACGGCCTCGTTGACGTCTCGGTTGTCGATGTAGCGCATCAGGCGATGCTATGGCTGCGGTCAGGAGGGTTCATCCGTCCAGGGTCATGCTGCCGCGCTTGCGAGGGGGCGTCCGCCCCAGCGGAGTCCCTTCTCGCTGCGGATGCGGGCGCGTTCACGGCGTTGGGCGGCCAGGACGTCGGGGTGGCGGGCGTTGGCGTTGCGCCAACGGAGGTATCGGTGCAGTTCACGGGTCTGGGCGGTGTGGTTGGGGTGGTTGGAGTTGGCGAGGGTGAACTGCCCCAGCGGTCCGAAGTGCGCCTCGATGGGGTTGGCCCAGGAGGCGCTGGTCGGGGTGAAGCACAGCTCCACCTTGTTCTTCCGGGCCCATTGGCGGATCTTGGCGCCCTTGTGGGCGGAGAGGTTGTCCATGATCACGTAGATCGGGGCGCCGTCGGGGCGGGCGGCGCGGATCGACCTGAGCGCGGCCAGGCTGTTGGCGGTGCCCTTGCGGCGGCGGTTGACGCCTCAGAGGGTGTCGTCGCCGACGGAGTAGCAGCCGTGGAAGTAGGTCACGCCGTGGGTGCGGTGGTAGGTCGCCGCGACCCGGTCCGGTCGGCCCTGCTTGGCCCAGCAGGATCCGCCGGTGGGGCGGATGCCGAGCGGCCCGAACTCGTTGAACGCGAGAACGCGGTCGGGGAAGTGCTCCAGGACGTGCTCGATCCGATCGAGTTTGGCGTCGCGGTCGGGGTCGGTGGACTCCTTCCAGGTCTTGGTTCGTTGGAAGGTGACGCCGCGTCGGGCGAGCAGGCGGCGCAGGGCCTCGCGGCCGATGCGGATCACCCGGCCGTGAACCCTGCGGAGGTAGGCGGCGAGCTTGCGGATGGACCAGCGGGTGAAGGGCTGGGCGAGCTTGGTCGGGCGGGTGGTGGCCGTCTTGACGACGAAGTTCTCGTCGTCAAGACTGAGTTGGCGGGGACGGCCTCCCGCCCACTGAGGGTCCAGACAGGCCAAGCCGATCTCGTTGAAGCGGTGAACGACGTCACGCACCGTGTCCTCGTCAGCCGCCACGGCGAGGAGGCCGTGACCAACACTTCGCAGCAGACCCCGGCTCTCCCCCTCGTTCGCCGAACGCCGCGCACGACCTCCCCGGTCGGCGCGGCGTTCCGCTTCACGGATCCACTGTCGCAACAGGTCCCGACTCGACGGGAGGTCGACCGTCGACCACGCGAGGTCTCCGGAGAGAGGCGGGGCCATTCCCGCTGCACGGGCTGCGCCAGGGCAACCATTCGGCCCCGGGGGCCGTCATTTCACGGATGTCGGGGTACGACCGCCGCGCCTCAAGGACACCGGGAGCTGGTCTCGTTGCAGCGGAAGAAGCCGTACTTGCAGCCGTACTGGTGGCGGCTACTGTTCCGTGCGGACGGCACGGCGGCGTGGGAGGCGATGGACCGGGGACCGCTCATCCCCGTCCCGAACGCCGCACTGGCGAGGGCGCCCCTTGCGGTGTGGGCCGATGCCTTGCTGGAGGAGGCGCCGTACGAACTCGAAGACCTGCACGGCGATCTGCTCCTTGAGTGCTACGCGGAGCCCGCCGTCACGGACGGCACTCCGCCGGTGTACTCACGCCAGGTGCGGCTGCCCGGGAAGTGAGTCCGGGGTCGGTTCGGCGCGGGAAGTCGGTGGGGCCGACTTCCCATGCCGTATTCAGCGGACGGGGGCTGGGGTTGGGGTCGGAATCGGGTGGGGGTGGTGGACGGTCGGGTGACCGGCGGTGAGGGGGTAGATCCAGGCGAGGAGGGCGAGCAGGAGGGCGAACGGGAGGAGGGTGTAGGCGGTCGCGGCGCCCCAGGTCACGTCAGGACGCATCGAGGGCGACGGGGAGATCGAGTTCGGCCCAGACGGTCTTGGCGTTGGGGTGGCGGGGGATGGTGCCCCAGCGGTCGGCGAGGGCGTCGATGAGGGTGAGGCCGCGCCCTGACTGGGAGTTGGGGGCGAGGACGGCGGGCAGGGCGGGGAAGCGGTCGCCCCGGCAGTCCGAGATCTCGATGCGCAGGGTGGTGCCCCGGCGCACGGTGGTGGTGAGGCAGAGGTGAAGCTCGAAGCCGCGCCCCGGAACGCGGCCGTGGGTCGTCGCGTTGGCGGCGAGCTCCGCGACGATCAGGAGAGCCGAGTAGTACGGCTCTGTGTGGGACAAGTTCACCCCCCAGGTGGTCAGTTGACGCCTGGCGATGCGCCGGCAGATCGCGGCGCCCTTGGGGGTGGCGGCGAGGGTGATGGTGTGGCGGCGGGGACTGTCGAGGGGGATGTCGGTCGTCATGGAAAAAATCGTGACGGTGCGGACGTACGCTGACCATGCATCTGGGGGGTACGGAGAGTGCTTGTCCAGCTGCGGACAGCTTTTGTTCGTGTGACCGAATCACAAGCGGGGTGATCGCGGTGGGTGCAGCGCGGAACATCGAGTCAAGCGACGACGTTCGTACGGAACTGCCGGAGGACCTGGGAGAGGTGTCGGACTTCTTCCGCGCCATCGGGAAGCAGATCAAGCTGCTCCGGGAGCGGGCCGGGATGACGCAGAAGGAACTCGGCGAACGCGTCGGCTACGGGGAGCACCTGATCGGCGCGGTGGAGCGCGGAAAGCGCACCCCGCAGCCGGAGTTCCTGGTGGCGGCGGACAAAGTCCTCAACGCCGGCGGCCTGTTGGCCATCACGAAGGACGACGTGATGCGGGCGCGGGCCAAGGCGCGGCTGCGACACCCGGCCTGGTTCCGTGGGTACGCAACCCTGGAGGTCGACTCAATCGAGTCCCATGACTTCGCCACGCTCGACATCCCCGGGTTGCTCCAGACCGAGGAGCACGCCCGAGCTGTCTACGCAATGAGGCAGCCCCCCTTGTCAGAGGAGGTGATCGAGATGCGGGTCGCCGCGCGAATGGCGCGCCAGGAGGTACTGACCCGGTGGCCCCGGGGGATGTTCAGCTGGGTGATCGACGAGAGCGTACTACGCAGACCCCTGGGAGGGTGGGACGTGCATGCAGCCCAGCTCCGCCGGCTCCTGGAGGTCGGGCGGACCCGCGGCATGGTCATCCAGGTGCTGCCCCTGGACAGAGCTGAGCACGCCGGAATGGGCGGGCCGTTCATTCTGATCGCACCAAAGGGTCGGCCTCAGCACGCCTACATCGAGGTACAGACGAGCAGTAGGCTGATCGCCGACCCGGAGGAAGTCCGGATCATGAACGCGCGCTACAACATCCTCAGGGCGCAGGCCCTTGGTCCCGAGGAGTCCCTGGCCTTGATCGAGAAGATCCTGGGAGAACGATGAGCACCGAGCTGGCATGGTTCAAGAGCAGCTACAGCGGCAACGAGGGTGGCGCTTGCGTCGAGGTGGCAGAGACCCCCGGTGTCGTCCACGTGCGTGACTCGAAGGACAAGAGCGGCCCGCAGCTGGCGTTCGAGCCGGCCACGTGGCAGACGTTCGTGGCGTTCGCCGCGACCGCCGAGGTCTGAGCACTGTCCCGACGGCCCACCGCTAGGCAGCGGTGGGCCGTCGGCGTACCGTCAGAAAGCATGGAACTCGCATGGTTCAAGAGCAGCCACAGCAGCAACGAAGACGCCGCCTGCGTCGAGATCGCCGAGACGACCGCCGCCGTCCACGTCCGTGACTCCAAGGACAAGGACGGCCCCCAGCTCACCTTCTCCCCCGCCGCCTGGCAAGCCTTCGTCGACTTCGCCCCGACCTCCGCCACCTGAAGGCCCGAGGCTGCCGTCTCCATCCGGGTCTGGAGGCCGAAGTCCTTCACGCAGCGGACGGTGACGAGCGGCGGGCATCCGGCATGACCGTCGCCTCGATGCGGGCGGGCCGCCTCCGTGGCGCCGGGGCCCTTTCTGCCGTCCGTGCCGGTCAGGGGCTGGTGAAGGTCACCTCGGGGAAGTCCCGGCTGGGGCCGTTGAGCAACGGCTCGCAGGTTCCCCTGAGTTGGCGTTCGAAGAAGGCGCCGACATAGCTGGTGGTGATCGCGATCGACCGGGGGGCGTTCGGGATGGGCAGCACGCCGCTCTCGTTGACCAGGTAGTCCAGGTCGGTGAAGGTGTAGTGGTCGGCGCCGGCGACGGTGAGCCAGCGCTTCCATCCGTCCAGGTTCGGCCAACTGCTCTTCCAGGACGGCACGATGTCCGGGCCGCTCGGGTCCGCGGCCGCGATCAGCAGGACCGGGCGGCCGTCGATGCCGGTCGCGGGAACCGGTGGGGTGATGGCGCCGTCGAGGTCGACACCGGCCAGCACGCGTCGGTCCGCGCCCATGGCGGCCAGGGTCGCATCGCCGCCGACGGAGTGTCCGGCCATGCCGATCCTCGCCGGATCGATGAGCGTGGAGTACCGCCACACCGGGCGCGGACCGGTGAGCTCGGTGAGCAGGAAGGACACGTCCCGGGCGCGGCCTGCGGCGATCTGTTCCTGGGTGGCGGCGCCGGAGTTGTACTCGTCGCACGCCGTACAGGGCAGGATGCCGTCCGGAAAGCGGGTGGCCGCCGATTCGTGGGCGTGGTCGACGGTCGCCACCACGAATCCCCGGCTGCTCAGTTCCTCGGCCAGCGCGGTGAGGGTGTAGCGGGGCACCGTGAAACCGGGGGACAGCACGACGAGCGGGTAGCGGCCCCGCGCCGGTGCCGCGTCGGCCCGGGCCCAGGTACGGGTGTCGGCGAGGCGAGCCGGTTCGAGGGCCCCCGACAGACCGGCATAGGTGATCAGCGCCGACGCTTCGGCGGTGCTCATGTACGCGGCAGGCGTGCCGCTGTTGGTGCGGGCAGGGTAGTAGAGGTCGACCATCAACTGTCGCGGTCCCGACTGCGGTGCCCACGGATCGGCGCGCCGATCGTCGACGAGGTGCAGGGTGTCACGACCGACCGCGTACGACCCGGTCGGCCTCGGCAACGACAACGCACTCGTCGTCCGGGCCGTCGGCGCACTGGACGCCGCCAGCGGTGTCGCGGCGGGTGCCGCGACAGCTGGGGCCGACACGCTCAGGGGGATGATCGCCATGGCGGTGGCACAGCTGACCGCGTATCTGGTTGCCCGCCGGATTGTCTTCATGGCGGCGATTCTTTCCACTCGCGCGGGGGTGCGGCATCCGGGTGGCCCCCCGACAAGTCCCCGATTTCGGCGTCGACATTCCCTACGGGCCATCATGACGGCGTCGACGGGCTCGAATTGTCGACGTCGATCCGATCGCCGATGCGTGGGCGGTGGCAGCCCGGGGTGAAGGAGGTGGCCGGCCGGCGGCGGCGCGGCTAGCGTGACCGCATGGATCGAGGTCAACGCTCACTCCACGCCTCGTCGTTCGGCGCGGCGGCGATCGCGTACGCCGAGCACCGCCCGGACTCCGCGCAGGATGCGGTGCGTTGGGCGCTCGAACCCGCTCCCGGCCCGCGCGTGCTCGACCTCGGCGCCGGAACCGGCAAGCTGACCGGCGTGCTGGCCGCGCTGGGTGCCGAGGTCATCGCGGTCGAGCCCGACCCGGCGATGCTGGCCGAGTTGCGCCGTTCGCTGCCGGAGGTCCGTGCCCTGTCGGGGAGCGCGGAGGCGATTCCGCTGCCGGACGCTTCCGTCGACGCCGTGGTCGCCGGCAACGCCATGCACTGGTTCGACATGGCCGCCGCAGGGCCCGAGATCGCCCGGGTCCTCGCCCCCGGTGGCGTCCTGGCCGGCCTGTGGAACGTGCTGGACGACCAGGTCGCCTGGGTCGACGGGCTCGCGCAGATCAGCGGGGGCGAGGCCATCGGCCCGCGTGACACGCCCGCCGGGTGGCGCGCCGAGACGACCGGCATGCACCTTCCGAAGTCCGGCGCGGCCGCCCGGTTCGGCTCGCCGGAACAGGAGGAGTTCCCGCACGGGCAGCTCCGCACCGCCGACTCCCTCGTCGCGACCCTCGCGACCCGCGCGGGCATGCTCGTCATGCCCGAACAGGAGCGGGAGGCCAGGCTCGACCGGATCCGCGCGTTCCTCGCGGACAGGCCGGAGACCGCCCACGGCGAGTTCGCCCTCCCGATGCTGACCGCCGTGCTGCGCGTCCGGCGGCTGACTCCCGCCCCGGATCCGCGAGCTTAGAGACCCGCCTCCCAGAGCGCGCGCCGCACCGTGTGCAGGGCGGTGGCGGACTGTTCCCAGCCGTGCCACCAGAACAGGCCGCCGCCGTGGCTCGCCTCGGCGGCCAGCGCCGTCAGGTGTGCCCACGGCCCGGCCGGGAGGCCGAACTGCGGTCGGGCGGCCAGGCGTTCGGCCTCCCCGGCGACGACCGGCACCATGCCGACCACCGGCAGCGGTAGGCCGTCGAGCGCGCGGCCGGTGCCGGTGCCGGTGTCGGTGCCGGTGTCGGTGCCGGTGCCGGTGAGGATCGGGCCGCCAGGAGCGCGGCCGGTGCCGGTGAGCATCGGGTGCAGGGTGATCGGGTCGAGCAGCAAGGTCAGTTCGGCGGACGGCAGCGGTGCGGGGCCGTCGCGCCAGGTGAGGCGCTTGCCGGTGAACTCCGCGTGGCGGATCGGCTGTTCGTCGAGGGCGACGCCGTCCGCGGCCACCCGTAGCTCCGCGCCGCGGCCGCCCGGCAGCCGCACCCGGTAGCAGCCGTACAGATACGGCGGCACGGCCGATGCCGCCACGGCCTGGGCGTAGGGGACGGCGACGCCGTCCACCTCGAAGCCCGCCGGGCCGACCACGACGGCGGCCGCCGTGGGCACGCCGTCGACCGCGACGCGGACCCGCAGCGCCGGGCCGTCCTCGCCCGGCCCGGCGGAGACGACCAGTTCGCGCCCGGCCTCGTCCGCCGCCCGGTAGTCGCCGACCAGGTCGGCGAGCGGCGGCACGTCCGGCAGGGCGTACTCGGCGAGTTGCACCGAGAACTCCGCCGCCGCGACCCGCCCGGCGGGCCACACCGCGCCGACCAGCCGGCGCCGCCCGTCCCGGCCGACCTCGGTGCGCAGTTCGCCGCCGCAGTCGTTGCCGTCCTCGACCCGCCAGCGCAGCACGCCGTGGTCGTGACGCGGGGCGGTGATCCGCTGGCCGTTGACGTGGATCCGGTGGCGGGGCGGGTCGGTGGCGCGGCCCAGGACGTAGACGTCGAGGTCGCCGTCCGGCGTGCCGTAGAGGCCCGTCCACGGGTACAGGGCCTCGGCGAGGACGGTGTCCAGGTCCCGCCGAATGTTGCTCCCATCGCCTCCAAGACCACCCCCGGGCCCGCCGTCGCGCACCGACCGGAGCAGCGCGCGCGCCTCCGACTTGCGGGTGAGCAGGGCGCGCAGCCGCCGCGCCGCCTCCGGGGTCGGCCGCCGGTAGCGGCCCTTGGCGGCGGCCTGCATGGCCGCGTCCTCGCGGCGGGCCAGCAGGGCGCGTTCGGCGTCGGCGAGATCCGGCGGCGCCCAGGACGCCACCGCTGCCTCGGGCTCCCGGACGAAGCGTTCGCGCAGGGCGCCGTCCTCCCCCAGGGCGAGGACGAAGCGGGCGGCGGGCGTGTCCTCCTGCCAGTGGTAGCCGCCGGGGACGTGGAAGTCCGTGAAGCCGTCGAGGGCGGCGAGTTCGCGCGGCCCGTAGTCGTCGACCGTCCGGACCGGGCCGGTGGGCGGCCGCACGGTCTGGCCGGGCCGGATCAGGCCCAGCCGTTCGAGCATCCGCGGATCGGCCGGGGCGGCGACGGCCGGCGGGAGGTACCAGGTGGAGGCGCTGGTGACGGTCCGCTGCACGGCCCGGTCCCGGAGCCCGGCGACGGTGTGCCGGTCGGTGACGGGGGCGGTGCCCCGGTAGCGGGCGCCGATGTAGTTGACCACCGCGTGGTCCGGGCCGTAGACCTCCTCCAGCCGGTCGACCAGGACGGGCAGCCGGTGGTTGAAGAACCCGGTGCGCTGGTAGCCGAGTTCGCCGACCAGCCCGACCTGCCAGAGCACCAGGTGCAGGCCCGGGTCGATCCGCCGGCCGCGGATCAGCAGGTCCGAGGCCTCGAAGGTCTGCATGCCGGGGCTGCTCGGGTCCACGCCGAGGTCGGCGCACAGGACGTCCAGCGCGCTGATCCCAGGCCGCATCACGGCCGCGTGGCCCTCGCGGCGGGCGATCCGGACGGCGCGGTGGCTGGAGAGGACGAACACGCCCGGGTGGCCGTAGAAGACCGCCGCCACCCGCCGTCCGGCCCGGACGAAGTGCAGGATCGCCTCGGACATCTGCACGTACGTCAGATAGCGGTCCTTGGCGTCGTCGTAGAGGACGCCGAGGTCGTAGGAGTCGGGCCGCCAGGCCTTGATCCGCACCACCGTCACCGGGTCGGCGACGCAGTGGAAGACGTGGTCCGCCTCGCGCAGCAGCCGCTCGTCGGCGCGGGTGAACCCGGCCGCCTCGATGCCGGAGCCGAGGACGGTCAACTCGCCCTTGGGCGTGGCTGGTTCGGCGTGCCCACCGTCCAGCCCGGGGCGGTCCGGCCCGGGGGCGGCGGCGATGGCCCGGGCCAGCTCCGCCCAGCGGTCCTCGTGCTCGCGGCGGGTCGGGAAGCGGTCGAAGGGGCGGCCGTACGGGCGGTTCGGGTCCATCGGGCGGCGTCAGTCGGTGTCGGCGGCGTCAGGCGATATCGACGGCGAAGTCCATCTGGACGACCTGCGGCGGGGGATCCATCAGGCCCGGGGCGTCCACCTCGAAGTCCATCTGGGTGATCTGCGGCGCGGGCTCCGTCAGGATCGGGCTGTCCAGGTCGAAGTCCGTCCGGCCGACCTGGCGGAAGGGCCGGTCCTCGGCGGTGTCGGGGCCCAGCGTGAGATCGGCGTCCACGTCGATGTCGACGACGTCGAAGGCCAGGCTGCTTGCGGTCACGGTAGGCACTCGACAGTCACTCGTCCCCTCGGAGCCACGGGCGTTGGCGACTTCATGCTACTGAACACCAGTTCGCGCCGACAGCCCTCACGGGCGCCTCCGGTGCGCCAGCCGGCCGAGGCCCTGGTCGGGCGCGGTCAGCGGTCAGCGGGCCGACGACCGGGCCACCCGGGCCGCGCGCTGGGCCCGCTGAGCGAAGACGTCCTCCCGGCGGTCGGCGGTCTGGCGCAGGACGCGCTTACGGTCCCGGCCGGACAGCCGGTCGATGTACAGCTGCCCGTTCAGGTGGTCGGTCTCGTGCTGGAGGCAGCGGGCGAAGTAGCCGGTCCCCTCGATGGTGACGGCGGCGCCGTACTGGTCGAAGCCGTGCACCACCACCTCGGCCGGGCGGGCGAGTTCGGTGCCGGCGCCGGGGACGGAGAGGCAGCCTTCGGTGTCCTCGATCAGCCGGCGGCCGGGCTCGCGGGGCTCGACGACCGGGTTGAGCACGTGGCCGACGTGCCGGACGCCCTGGTCGTCGCGGCAGTCGTAGACGAAGAGGCTGAGGTCCACGTCCACCTGGTTGGCCGCGAGCCCGCAGCCGTCGGCGACCTGCATGGTGGCGAACATGTCCTCGATGAGGCGGGCCAGCCGTTCGCTGCCGTAGTCCTCCCCGGTCGCCGGGCGGCAGGTGCGGCGGAGGATGTCCTCCCCCACCTCGGTGATCCGCAGGACGGTCGGGCGTTCACGCGGTTCGGACATCGGCGCTCCCTCGTCGACACCGTCGACACGACGGCGAGGATGACGGCTTGTCATCGACTTTGCAAAGTAGCAGACTTTGCAAAGTGACCGAAGATGCCAGAGGCGCCGAAGACACCGAAGACCTCACCGCGCCCGCCACCGGCGCCCTCCCCCAGCACCCCGTACGCACCGCGCTCCTCGGCCTCCTCGCCGAGAAGGCCGCCCTCACCTCCACCGAGGCCGCCGCCGCCACCGGGTACAGCTCCGGCCTGTGCTCCTTCCACCTCCGGCAGCTGGCCCGCCACGGCCTCATCGAGGAGGCTCCCGCCACCGACGGCCGCGCCCGCCCCTGGCGGCTCCCGCAGCAGTCCCACCAGCCCCACCAGCCCGCCGCGGCCGACGAGTTCGGGGACCTCGCGCGCGGCCTGGAGGACGAGAGCTACCAGCGTTGGCTCGCCCGCCGCGACACGGCCCCGGCCGACTGGCGGCAGGACGAGGCGTTCAGCACCGTCCTCTACCTGACCCCCGCCGAACTGGCCGCCGTCGGCGAGGCCGTCCGCCAGGTGCTGGCCCGCTACCGCGACCGCGAGGCCGACCCGGCCGGCCGCCCTGCCGGCGCCCGCCCGGTCGCCGCCGTGGCCCGCCTCTTCCCGCTCCTCCCGGACGAGCACTGACGAGCACTGACGAGCGCTCACAAGCGCTGACGAGCACCGACGAGCACCGACGAGCAGGGCCACCTACAGACGGAGCAGGAAGTCGGCCGGACCGACTTCCTGCTCCGCGACCGTCGACTATCACGGGGATTTCAAGGCCAGGCCGCCCGGCCGGCGGCCTGCCGCTCCCGCGCGCCTACCCGGCTCAGGCCCAGATGGAGAGGCGGGCCGTGTTCGGGGCGACATCACAGAAGTAGCTGACAGCCTCGCCCCGGGCCACGTAGGCCCGGCCCGCGGCGTCGCACGCGGCGCCGCTCGGGTACATGCCGACATAGACGTATCCGGTCGTCACGCTCGTGGATGCCTGAGCAGCCGGGGCGGCCATCAGCCCGCCCGCAGCCAGCAGTCCAGCAAGGGCCATGGTGGAAACCGCTTTGCGCATTGCCATGCCGGTGCCTTCTTCCCTCCAAGAGGAGCGCCGGAGTCCGCCCCCCGGCGCTTCGCGGTGATCCTCCTCCACTCCCGAACCCAAAGCAATGGTCAAGACCAAATGGTCGAGACCAATTTGGCAGTGCGTCAGCGGCGGCGTCCGGGCGGCACCCGGGCGGCGTCCGGGCGAGGGAAAAACCCGCTGGCGCACCGGCCCCACCGGCCTGCAAGCTGGCCCGATGCGCGTCAACGGCCCCCTCTGCACCCGCCAGTCCCTCGCCGCCGAGCTGCGGGGGGGGGGGGGGGGGGGCAGGGGGGGGGGGGGGTGGGGGCGGATGCTTGGGTTCCCCCGTTGGGGTGTCGGCTGGGGGGGGGCACGTGCTCCAGAACGGCCCCTCGACACCC
>NZ_JBWKER010000028.1:47839-60489 GCF_056435345.1 Kitasatospora sp. NPDC043950 | reverse complement strand
CCGGACGAGAAGTTCGTACGGAGCCACCCCACCCCCCCCCCCCCCCCCCCCCCTCCCCCCCCCCCCCCCCCCCCCCCCGCCCTCCCCCCCCCCCCCCCCCGCTGCTCGTGCACTCCTCGCTGCGCTCCCTCGGCTGGGTCTCCGGCGGGCCGGTCACCGTCGTCCAGGCCCTGCTCGACGCCCTCGGACCGACCGGCACCCTCGTCGTCCCCACCCACACCGGGGACAACTCCGACCCCGCCGGCTGGTCCAACCCGCCGGTGCCGGAGGCCTGGTGGCCCGACATCCGGGCGTCCTGGCCCGCGTACGACCCGCAGGTGAGCCCCACCCTGGGAATGGGCGCCATCCCCGAGACCGTCCGGACCTGGCCCGGCGCCCGGCGCAGCGCCCACCCGCAGACCTCCTTCGCCGCCCTCGGCCCGGGCGCGGCCGAGACCACCGACGGACACGCCCTCGACTGCCTGCTCGGCGAGTCCAGCCCGCTCGCCCGGCTGGAGGACCGCGACGCGCACGTCCTGCTGCTGGGCGTCGACTTCGGCTCCTGCACCTGCTTCCACCTCGCCGAATACCGCGTCCCGGGCCCGAGCGAGGACATCTCCTTCGCCGCCCTCACCCCCGAGGGCCGCCAACGGCTCACCGTCCGCGACCGGGCCATCTGCGCCGACGACTTCGCCGAACTCGGCACCGCCTTCGAGGCCGACCGCCCGAAGGCCGTCCGCCACGCCACGGTCGGCGCCGCCACCACCCGCCTCTTCCGCCTCCGCGACGCCGTCGCCTACGCGCAGCACTGGCTGCCCAAGCACCGGGCGTAGGACAGGACGTGTCCGATTTCAGGTCCGGGGCGTCTTCTCCCCGTGGACGGCGGTGTACTCGGCCGCCAGCCACGGCCCGAGGTCCTCGGTGAGCACCTTGAGGACGGTCGGGTCCGCCGTCGGCGTACGGGCCACGGTCGCCGCCAGACGCATCTGCTCGGCGCGCTCCGGGTAGTAACGGGCGAACGCCCCGGCGGACTCGGTGAGATCGCTGGTCCAACCACCCCACCGCGGCATCACCAGGGTGAAGCCCGTCCGCACGATCCGGCGGGCGACAGCGCGGCTGAGCGCCCGGCGCTCGGCGGGCGTACCGGCCGAGCCCGCCCGCTCGCGCCAGCGCGGGAGGGCAAGGGCGAGATCACCGTTGGTCTCGCGGGCGAGCGTGGAGGTGGGGCGGTAGCGGGGCAGTCCGGCGGCGAGGTCGTCACCGAGCAAAGGGGTGCACAGGCAGGCCACGAACCAGCCCAGATCGTGACGTTCGAGCTCGCTCAGCAGCGTGTCGGCGCTGAACAGGAGGATTCCGACACCGTTGACCTGCGGGAAGGAGGCATCGAGCCGGGCTTCGAGCGCACCGGCATCAGCCCGGTCGGCGGCGGAGGGCTCCTGCCTCAGCGCGAGCAGGAGATCGAGATCGGAGACCTCGGGGATCGCGGTGCCGCGCGGGATGCTGCCGTAGAGGTAGGCACTGTGCAGCCGGGGTCGGTCGAAGACCTCGGCGATCAGCGTGCGGGCGGCGACGACCACGGGTGCGAACGCCCGGGGCACCCGGCCCAACGAGCCCTCCCGTGCGATGAAGCCGTCGTCGTCCAGTCCCGCGCTCGTCATGGGGGTACTCTGCCGGTTCCCGCGCCCCCCGGGCGAGCCGATTTCGGACGCCGGGCATGGCCAATCGTCAACTCTCCGGCGATTACCGGGCATCATTCCAGGCACGGACGCGAGGGGAACGGCGTTGGACCCAGGGAACACCTCGCGCCACCGTCGCCGCACTCCGACGAGCACGCTCCCCGGAACGACGAGCCGCAGGACGGGGAGCAGGGCCGCGCACCGCGCGCGGGCCCGCGGAGGGGCGGCGCCCGTATGCGGCCTGCCCTCCGGAGGATGATCCCCATGCAGCCCGACCCTCAGACCACCTCGCAGCCCACCTCGCAGCCCGCCCCGCAAGCCGCCCCGCAGGCCGCCCCGCAGGCCGTCAAGATCGGCCTCGGTCTGCCCCTCCAGGACCCCGTCCTGCTGTTCGAGTGGGCCCGGCGGGCCGACGCCGGCCCGTTCAGCACGCTGGGCCTGGCGGACCGGGTGGTGTTCGACAACCCCGAGCCGCTGGTGACGCTGGCCGCCCTGGCCGGCGCCACGTCCCGCGTCCGCCTGCAGACCGAGGTGCTGCTCGCGCCGCACCACGTCCCCGCGCTGCTCGCCAAGCAGACCGCCACCCTGGACCTGCTCTCCGGCGGGCGGTTCACGCTCGGCCTCGGCGTCGGCGGCCGGGAGGACGACTTCCTGGCCGCCGGCATCGACCCGCGCCGCCGGGGCCGGCTCCTGGACGAGCGGATGGCGGTGCTGCGCCGCCTCTGGGCCGGTGAGTCGTTCGGCGACGGGGTCGGCCCGGTCGGGCCCGCGCCAGTGACGCCGGGCGGCCCCGAGGTGCTGTTCGGCGGCTTCGCCCCGGCCGCGCTGGACCGGGTCGGCCGGTTCGGGGACGGCTTCCTCGGCGCGGGGGTGCCGCCGGAGGCGATGGCCGGGCTGTTCCAGGACGTCGAGAAGTCCTGGCAGCGGCACGGCCGCGACGGCCGGCCCCGGCTGGTCGCCCAGGCGAACGCCGTCCTCGGCTCGGCGGAGACGGTCGAGCAGGCCCGGCGCAACATCCGTGCGTACTACGAGTCCAGCGGCCGTGCCGACCGGATGGAGGAGGGCCTGCTCACCACGCCGGAGGCGACCCGGACCGCCGTGGCCGGCTTCACGGCCATCGGCGCGGACGAGGTGATGCTGTACTGCTGGTCCCCCGAGGTGGACCAGGTGGACCGCTTCGCCGAACTGCTGTTCCGGTAGCGGTCGCAGAGCCGGCGATCAGTGCGGGATGCCGGAGATCAGTGCGGGATGCCCGCGATCAGCTCCTGTGCGCCCTGCCGCTTGAGTGCCAGCGCCGTGGAGGTGCCGAGGTCCTCGGGGCTGAGCGCGCCGGCCCACTCGTGGGCGTCCAGCACCTGCTTGCCGTCCGGGCTGAAGACCCGGCCGCGCATCGACAGCCGGCCGTCCGGTTCGGCCTTGGCGTAGCCGGCGATCGGGCTGTTGCAGTGGCCCTGGAGGACGTGCAGGAACATCCGCTCGGCCGCCGCCTCGCGCCAGGTGTCGCGGTGGCCGAGCGCGGCGACCGCGTCGACGGTGACGACGTCGTCCTCGCGGCACTGCAGGACGAGGATGCCGGCGCCGATCGGCGGGCACATCGCGTCGAGGTCCAGGATCTCGGTGATCCGCGCCTGCTCGCCGATCCGCTCCAGCCCGGAGACGGCGAGCAGCAGCGCGTCGGCCTCCCCGGCTGCCAGCTTGGCCAGCCGGCTGTTGGCGTTGCCGCGGATCGGCACGCACACCAGGTGCGGGTGGGAGGCGGCGAGTTGGGCGACCCGGCGAACGGAGGAGGTGCCGATCCGGGTGCCGGGCGGCAGTTCGGCGAGGGTCAGGCCGCCGGGGTGGACGAGGGCGTCGCGGATGTCGTCGCGGCGCAGGTAGGCGGCGAAGACGGTGCCGGCGGGCAGCGGGCGGTCGGCGGGCACGTCCTTGAGGCAGTGCACGGCGACGTCGGCCTCCCCGGCGAGCAGCGCGGCGTCGACCTCCTTGGTGAACGCGCCCTTGCCGCCGAGCCGGGCGAGGTCGCCCATCCAGCGGTCGCCGGAGGTGGTGACCGGCACCACCTCGGTGCGCAGGCCCGGGTACAGGGCGGCGAGTTCGGCGCGGACCCGCTCGACCTGGGCGAGCGCCATGGGCGAGGAGCGGGAGACGATGCGGATCAGCTCAGCGGTGGCCATGGCGCGATGATAGGCGCTCGACCGCCGGGCCTTGACCCGGCGTCAGCCATGCGGCCGAAGGCCCGTCGGACGGCACCCGGACGGCCGGGCGACGAACCGCCCGGCCGGCCGTGCGCTGCCCGCGGGCCGACCGCGCGCCGCCCCCGCTCACTCGTTGTGCAGCACCTCGGCGATCGGCAGCCGGGCCGCCGAGCGGGCCGGGACGAGGGCGCCGAGGACGGCGATCGCGACGCCCGCCAGTGCGAGCCCGGCGAGCAACGGGGCGCCCCACACGTCGATCATGTGCTCCGGGAAGGCCAGGATCCGGACGTTCTCGGCGATCAGCCGGTGCACCACGATTCCGACCGGGATGCCGATGACGCCGCTGAGCGCGCCCTGCCAGGCCACCGAGGTGACCGTCATCGCGACGACCTGGCGGGGCGTCATGCCGATGGACTTCAGCATGCCGATGTCCCGGCGGCGCTCGCGGATGGTGAGCAGCAGGGTGTTGAAGACGCCGAGCGAGGCGACCACCGACAACAGGACGGTGAAGACCGTGCTGAAGGTCTGGATCGCGACGACGGGCCCCACCGAACTCGCGGTGACCACCGAGGGCGTCAGGCTCGGGTCGGCGTCCGTGACCGCCTTCCGGTAGGCCGCGGTGTCGGCGCCGTCGGCGAGCCGCACGTCGTACTCGACCGTGTGCGGGTCGGGGGTGAGCTCGGCCCGGGTGGCGTCGTTGGAGGTGATCGCGTTCGCGTTGCCCTGGATCTCCTCACCGACGATGGTGACGGCCAGCTGTCGGCCCTCCAGGGTCAGGGTGATCCGGTCGCCGAGCTTGAGCCCGCGCTGGTCGAGGAAGGCCGGCCCGGCCTGGGCCTCGTCCGGCCCGGTCGCCGGGCGGCCCTTGACCACCCGCAGCCACCTGGTGGCCGCGATGTCGTCGCCGCCGTAGAAGTCCATGAAGACGGGCTGGGTGTGGCCGACCACGCCCACCCGGACCAGCCCCCGGGTGACGACCTGCGCGGCTCCGGGGGTGGCGCGCAGCATCGCCTCGGTCTGGGCCGGGGTCAGCCGCGGCTCGGTCGGGTTGCTCTGGAAGTGGCCGGTCTGCACGTTGACGTGGGTCTTGTCGTCGGCCGGGGCCATGCTCCTGGCCAGGGTGCTGCTCAGGCCGGTGGTGACCGTCACGGTGACCACGCCGAGCACGATCGCCGCCATGGTCAGCGCCGTCCGGCCCGGGCGGGCGAAGGGCTGGCCGAGGCCGAGGCTGACGGCGCGCGGCAGCCGGGTGCCGCTCAGCCGGCGCTGGACCTTCAGCCCGCGCCCGGTGCGCGGCGCGCTGCCGGCCGAGATCGCCTGGGCGGCGGAGAGCCGGTGGGCGCGCGAGGCCGGGACGAACGCGGCGGCGACGACCAGCAGCGGGACGCCGACCAGGGTGGCGGCGGGCAGCCAGCCGGCCGGCTCGATCACGGCGGTGCCGGTCGAGATGCCGCTGAAGGCGGTCTTGAGGATCGGGTACGCCCCCGCCCAGCCGGCCGCCGTCCCGAGGACCGTGCCGGCGACCGCGGGCACCGAGACCATGGTCAGGTAGACCGTGACCACCTGGCGCGGGGTGAAGCCGATCGACTTCAGCACGCCGATGTGCCGGTAGCCGGAGACCACCGCGCCGCTCACCACGTTGCCGACGATCAGCGCGGCGACGACCAGGCCGAGCACGCCGAAGACCGTCATCAGCGGGAGGTAGGCGTCGGCGCCGGCGGAGAAGGCCTGCTTGAGCACCAGGTACGACTGCGCGCTGGCGAGCGCGTCCTCGGGCAGGCCCTCGGTGGCCGCGCCGAGGGAGGCGGTCAGCTGCTGCTCGGTGTCCGCGTCGGCGAAGCGGTAGAGCATCTGGCGGCCGGTGGGGTGCAGGGCGGCCGCCTGCTCGGGGACGACCCAGCCGCCGGCGGACTGGCTCATGCTGCCGGCGAAGCCGACGATGGTGAGCTTCAGCCCGGTGGCGGTGGTGAGCGAGGTGCCGAGGAACGTCGTCGCGGCGCCGCCGCCCGGTTGCTGGATGACCACCTCGCCGGGCGCCGTGGCCCAGCGGCCGCCGAGCAGCCGCACCCGGTCCACCGGCCCGGCCGGATCGGCCCGGCCGACCAGGGTCAGCGGGCCCGGCGGGCGACCGACCCAGTCGGTGGGGATCTCCACCACGGCCTGGTCGAACGGCCCGGCGGCGGCCTCGACGCCCGGCCGGTGGGCGGTGGCGGCCAGTTGCTCCGCCGAGGCCCTGTCCGGGTCGAAGGCCGCGACGACGTGGGCGCCGCGCTCGGCGGCGAAGGCGTCGTCGAAGGGGGCCCGGGCGGCGCTGATCACCGCGAGGGCGAGCAGCACGGTCGTGGTGGAGCAGAAGACGACCAGGCCGATCACGAAGGTCTGCACCCGGCGGCGCTTCACGGCCGCCCGGGACGCCCGCCACACGGCGCCGGTCATGCGGACGCCTCCAGGGCCCGCTCGCGCGCCACCTTGCCGTCCGCGACCTCGACCAGGCGGCTGGCGCAGCGGGTGGCCAGGTTGGGGTCGTGGGTGACGATCAGCAGGGTCTGGCCGATCTGGTTGAGGTCGATCAGCAGGTCCATCACCTGCTCGCCGGAGCGGCTGTCCAGTGCGCCGGTCGGCTCGTCCGCGAGCAGCAGCGCCGGGCGGTTCATCAGGGCCCGGGCCACCGCGACCCGCTGGCGCTCGCCGCCGCTGAGTGCGGCCGGGTAGGTGTCCTTGCGGTGCGCGACGCCGAGTTCGTCCAGCAGTTCCAGGGCGCGGCGGCGCGCCTGGCGGGCCGCGGTGCCGGTCAGCTGGGCGGCCAGGGCGACGTTGTCGAGGGCGGGCAGGTCGTCGATCAGGTTGAAGAACTGGAAGATCATGCCGATGTGGCGGCGGCGGAACAGGGCCAGGCCGGTCTCGTTCAGCCGCCCGAGGTCCTGGCCGTGCACCCGGACGGTGCCGGAGGTCGGCCGGTCCAGCCCGGCGACCATGTTCAGCAGGGTGGACTTGCCGCACCCGGAGGGGCCCATCACGGCGACCGCCTCGCCCGCCCGGATCCGCAGGTCGACGCCGTCGAGCGCCTTGGCGTCGCCGAACTCCTTGTGGACCCCGGTCAGCTCGACGACGGCCTGCGCGTCGTCCGGCGGGGTGGTCCCGTCGTGGTCGTTGCTCATGGTGGACGACGGTAGGCGCGGGCCCCCGGGCCCGGCGTCCCACCCGGGGTGTAGCCGGGGCGGCCGTAGTACCCGGGATGTACGCGGGCGGCACCCCCGGGTGATGTCGATCATGGCCTGGACTGGGAAACTGGCGGCGTGTGGGGAACGGGGACGAACTGGGCCGCCGTAGCGGTGGCGAGTGCGGCGGTGGCGGGTACGGCGGTCGCGGCGGCCGGCTGGCTGGGCGTCGCGCTCGCCCGGGCGCGGCGGCTGCACCGGGCGGCCATCGGCGAGCGCGGCTGGCTGCTGGAACGGGAGCGGGAGAGCGCCGCCCGTACCGCCGTGGAAGCCGAACGGGCGCGCATCGCAGCCGAGTTGCACGACATCGTCAGCCACAACGTGAGTCTGATGGTGGTCCAGGCCGGGGCCGCGCGCGAGGTGATCGCCACCATGCCCGGGGAGGCGGCGGCGGCGATGGGAGCCGTCGAGGCCGCCGGGCGCGACGCGATGACCGAGCTGCGGCACCTGCTCGGACTGCTCGCCCCGGCCGCCGACGGCACCGGGGAGGAGGCGGACGGTTTCGCGCCGCAGCCCAGCCTGAGCCGCCTCGGGCCGCTGATCGACCGGTTCGCCTTCGCCGGGCTGCCGGTGGAGGTGCGGATCTCGGGCGAGCCGAGACCGCTGCCCGGCGGCGTCGACGTGACGGCGTACCGGATCATCCAGGAGGCGCTGACCAACGCGCTCAAACACGGGGACGGGGTGACGGCCGAGGTGACGGTGCGCTACGCGGACCACTACCTGCGGGTGGAAGTGCTCAACAGCGGGCCGAGCGTGCTGGTGGGCGCCCACGCCGCGCCCGCGCAGCCCGCCCGGCCGGCCGACGGCGCCGGGCGCGGGCTGCTCGGCCTGCGCGAGCGCGTCGCCGTGTACGGCGGCGACCTCGACGCCCGGCGCCGGCTCGGCGGCGGCTACCGGGTCCGCGCCCGCATCCCGCTGGACCGGCCGTGACCGGGGCCGAGGTGCAGCGGGGGCCGGAGCAGCAGCCGGAGCGGGAGCGCCGCCCCCGGGTGGTGATCGCCGACGACCAGGAGCTCGTCCGCACCGGCTTCCGGATGATCCTCACCGCGCGCGGCATCGACGTGGTCGCCGAGGCCGCCGACGGCGCCGAGGCGGTGGCGGCCGCCGTCGCGCACCGGCCGGACGTCGCGCTGCTGGACATCCGGATGCCCGGCATGGACGGCCTGGAGGCCGCCCGCCGGATCCTCGCCCGGGCGCCCGGCTGCCGGGTGATCATGCTGACCACCTTCGACCTCGACCACTACGTCTACGCCGCCCTCGCCGCCGGGGCCAGCGGCTTCCTGCTGAAGGACGTCACCTCCGCCCATCTCGCCGCCGCCGTGCGCCTGGTGGACACCGGGGACGCCCTGCTCGCCCCCTCGATCACCCGGCGGCTGGTCGAACGCTTCGCGGCCGGCGCCCCGCGTCCCGCCCCCGGCACCGACGGCCCGCCGCTGCACCGAAACCTCGCCCCGCTCACCCCGCGCGAGGCGGAGGTGCTGGCGTTGCTCGGACGCGGACTGTCCAACACCGAGTTGGCGGCCGAACTGACGCTCAGCGAGTCGACGGTGAAGACGCACGTCGCCCGGATCTTCGCCAAGCTCGACCTGCGCGACCGGGCCCAGGCGGTCGTCCTCGCGTACGAGACCGGGTTGGTCTCGCCGGGGGGAGGTTCTGATTGATGCTCAGTCAACTCCCTTGATTCGCATGACAATCAGCTATCTAACTCGTTAGAGCTAACTCCCGGTCTGATTCACATTTTTGCCAGTTCATGGGGGAACATCTCTCTGTCCGCGCCCGAACGAGAAATGACCGTTCGGGCGGCATTTCCAAGACATTTGGACAGGCCCGTGACTACCTCCGCCCCCGTGTGGGACTGCCCCTTCAACCACACCGACGGCCTGGAGTTCGACCCGCTCCTCAAGCGGCTGCTCACCGAGGCCCCGATCGCCAGGATCCGACTGCCGCACGGCGAGGGCGAGGCCTGGCTGGCCACCCGCTACGAGGACGTCCGGATCGTCACCACCGACCGGCGGTTCAGCCGCGCCGCCGGCATCGGGCGCGACCTGCCCCGGATGACGCCCGCCCCGATCGCCCAGGCCGAGGCGATCAACCTGATGGACCCGCCGGCCCACAACCGGCTGCGCCGCCTCGTCGCCCAGGGCTTCACCAACCGCCAGGTCGAGCGGATGCGCCCGGCCACCCAGCGGATCGTCGACGGCTACCTCGACGAGATGGCCGAACACGGCTCCCCCGCCGACCTGGTGCACTTCCTCTCCAGCCGGCTCCCGCTCACCACCATCTGCGAGCTGCTGGACATCCCCGAGCAGGACCGCGCCGAACTGCGCGGCCACGCCGTCGCCATGATGACGATGGGCCCCGGCAGCCGGGCCGGCCAGGAAGCCGCCAAGGCCGCGCTGCGCGGCTACTTCACCGAGCTGACCGCCGCCCGCCGCGCCCACCCCGGCGAGGACCTGATCAGCTCCCTCGCCACCGCCCGCGACGGCGACGAACTGCTGGACGACCAGGAGCTGGCCGTCATGGCGATGGTCCTGCTGGTCACCGGCCACGACACCAGCACCTACCAGCTCAGCAACATCACCTACACCCTGCTCACCCACCCCGAACAGCTCGCCAAGCTGCGCGCCCAGCCCGAACTGCTGCCGCGCGGGCTGGAGGAGCTGCTGCGCTTCATCCCGTTCCGCCAGGGCGTCGGCATCGCCCGGGTCGCCACCGAGGACGTCGAGCTGGGCGGCGTGCTGATCCGGGCCGGCGAGGCCGTCCACGTCTCCTACCTCACCGCCAACCGCGACCCGGCGATGTACGAGCGCCCCGACGAACTCGACCTCGACCGCGGCGCCCCCACCCACATGGCCTTCGGCCACGGCCAGCACCACTGCCTCGGCGCGCACCTGGCCCGGATGGAGCTCCAGGTCGCCATCGGCACCCTGCTGCGGCGATTCCCCGGCCTGCGGCTCGCCGTCCCGCCGTCCGAACTCGACTGGCACACCGGGTCGATCTGGCGCTACCCCCGCACCCTGCCGCTCGCCTGGTGACCTCCTCCCCGCGCCGCCGCCTCCGCCACGGAGCACCGCACGGCGCCCGTCCGACGCATCCGTAGGCCGCCTGCCCGGGCCGCTCGCCAGCCCGCCCGGCCAGGCCACCCAGGGGAGACCCGCACCATGGCAACACTCTGCCGCCCTGCCGTCGCCGTACCCGAGAACGTCATCACCCTCGACCAGACCCTCGACCTGGCCCGCAGCCTGCACGCCGGCCACCCGCAACTCGGCCTCGCCCTGCGGCTGATCGAGAACACCGGGGTGCGGACCAGGCACCTGGTCCAGCCGATCGAGCAGACCCTCACCCACCCGGGCTTCACCGCCCGCAACGCGGTCTACGAGCGGGAGGCCAAGCTCCGCGTCCCCGAGGTGGTCGAACGGGCGCTGGGGTACGCCGAGTTGGGCGCCCGGGACATCGACCTGATCATCTACGTGTCCTGCACCGGCTTCATGATGCCGTCGCTGACCGCCTGGCTGATCAACGCCCTGGGCTTCCGCTCCGACACCCGCCAGATGCCGATCGCCCAGCTCGGCTGCGCGGCCGGCGGCGCCGCCGTCAACCGCGCGCACGACTTCTGCCGCGCCTACCCGGGCGCCAACGTGCTGATCGTGTCCTGCGAGTTCTGCTCGCTCTGCTACCAGCCGACCGACCTCGGCGTCGGCTCACTGCTCTCCAACGGCCTGTTCGGGGACGCCGTCGCCGCCGTGGTGATGCGCGGACACGGCGGCACCGGCGTGCACGTCGAGCGCAACGGCTCGCACCTCGTCCCGGACACCGAGAACTGGATCTCCTACGGGGTCAAGGACACCGGGTTCCACTTCCAGCTGGACAAGCGGGTGCCCGGCACCATGGAGATGCTCGCCCCGGCGCTGCGCGGCCTGGCCGTCGAACACGGCTGGGACGTCTCCGGGTTGGGCTTCTACATCGTGCACGCCGGCGGCCCGCGCATCCTCGACGACCTCTGCCACTTCCTCAACCTGGAGCCGGCCACCTTCCGGTACAGCCGCGCGACGCTGACCGAGCGCGGCAACATCGCCAGCGCCGTCGTCTTCGACGCGCTCGCCCGGCTGTTCGCCGACGGCGGCGTGGCCGACGGCACCACCGGCCTGATCGCCGGTTTCGGGCCGGGCATCACCGCCGAGATCTCGCTGGGGAGTTGGGTCGGCGAGCCGGTCGAGGCCGCCCGCCGCCGGCCGCGGGCCATCTCCACCTCGGACATCACACTCGTCCATCCGAGCGCCCCCCGGCGTTTCCCGGCCGGCACTACGATCACCGAATGACTGACACCACGCACCAGGCGGACACCGACGACAGATCCGCCGAACTCGCCACCCTCTTCCCCGCGTTGCACGCCCCGCAGTACTGGACCTGGGGCCGGTACGACGCGCTGTTCTCCACCGTGCTGCCGCCGGACGAGCTGGTGACCAACATCCACCTGGTGGGCTTCGCGGACGACAAGGTGGTCCTCTGCCGGGACGACCGGGACCACTGGTTCCTGCCCGGCGGCACCCGGGAGCAGGACGAGAGCATCGCCACCTGCCTGGCGCGCGAGCTGCGCGAGGAGGCCGGCGCCCGGCTGCTCGGCGAGCCGGACTGGCTCGGCGCGCACCGCTGCCGCACCGAGGACCCGACGCCGTACCGGCCGTGGCAGCCGCACCCGGAGAAGGCGTGGCTGTGGGGCTGGGCGGAGGTCGCGGTGGACTCGACGCCGACCAACCCGGCGGACGGCGAGCAGGTGGTCGAGGTGCGGGCAGTGTCGGCGGACGAGGCGCAGCGGCTGCTGCTGGCCGGGCACGACGCCTGGTGGGGCGAGCTGATCGGGCTGGCCGTGGAGCTGCGGCGGCGGGCCGGGCGGGGCTGATCCCCCGCCCCTCCGAGCCCCCGCTCCGAGATATTCCCGCGGGGCCGGAAAGCCACTGGAACGGCCGAACAGCAGAGAGCATTGTCCGTTTTGCGATGATATGACTCGGCCATGGACACCAACATGCTGGCCGTGGACTACCCGGTGCTCAACATCTTCTGGACGATGCTGGAGCTGTTCCTCTGGATCCTCTGGTTCTTCCTGCTGTTCAAGATCATCACGGACATCTTCCGCAGCCACGACCTGGGCGGCTGGGCCAAGGCCGGCTGGCTGCTCCTGGTGATCGTGCTGCCGCTGATCGGTGTGCTGGCCTACGTGATCGCCCGCGGGAAGTCGATGAGCGAGCGGGACGCCGCCCAGGTCCGGCAGAGCGAGGCCGCCGTCAAGGCCTACATCCGGGAGGCGGCCGGAACCGGCACACCCGGGGGCGGCGGCAGCCACGTCGACGACCTGGCGAGACTGGCGGACCTGAAGGAGAAGGGCGCCATCTCCGAGGAGGAGTACCAGAAGGCCAAGGACAAGCTCCTGGCCTGACCCGGCCCAGCCCAGCCCGACCCGCACGGCGGCCGGGGGGGGGGGGGGGGGGGGGGGGGGTGGCCGGGAACGCGGGGGGGGGGGGGAGGATAGTGAAGCGGGGCGGGATGACGAGCTGCGGTGTGTGCGTAGACGTGCGAGTGCTTCG
>NZ_JBWKER010000028.1:0-47829 GCF_056435345.1 Kitasatospora sp. NPDC043950 | reverse complement strand
CCGACCCCGCCCCACCCCACCCCCCCCCCAGCGCAGACGTGGCCCGGGGGCCCCACCCCCCCCCCCCCCCCCCCCCCGCGGCGATAAGCCGCTCAGCACCTCAGTACCTCAACCGCTCAGCCGCTCAGCCGCTCAGCCGCTCAGCGCCTCAACCGCTCAGCGCCGCCCGGAGCGGCGGTCACCCGAGGCGTCGCCGCCGGTCAGGCCCGCCCGGCGCAGCGCGTCCGCCATCGCGCTGTTCGCCAGCGGCGCGCCGCCGCCCGAACCGCCCGAACCGCCGGAGCCGCCGCCCTGGCCGCGCCGGTCCTGGCCGCCGCCCCGGCGCTCCTGGCGCGGCGGGCGGGCCTGCCGGTCGCCGCGCTCGCCGCCCCGGCCACGGTCGCCACCACGCTCGCCGCGCTCGCCCCGGTCACCGCGGTCGCCGCCCCGGTCGCGACCGACCTCGTCGTCCAGCCGCAGGGTCAGCCCGATGCGCTTGCGCGGCACGTCCACCGAGACGACCCGGACCTTCACGATGTCGCCCGGCTTGACCACCTCGCGCGGATCCTTGACGAAGGTCCTCGACAGCGCCGAGACGTGCACCAGCCCGTCCTGGTGGACGCCCACGTCGACGAAGGCGCCGAACGCGGCCACATTGGTGACCACGCCCTCCAGCACCATCCCGACCTCCAGGTCGCCGATCTTGTCGACGCCCTCCTTGAAGGTCGCGGTGCGGAACGCCGGGCGCGGGTCGCGGCCGGGCTTGTCCAGCTCGCCGAGGATGTCGGTGACGGTCGGGATGCCGAAGACCTCGTCGGCGAAGTCGCCCGGTCGCAGGGCCCGCAGCCGTTCGCCGTTGCCGATCAGCCCGCTCAGCTCCCCGCCGGTGGACGCCAGGATCCGGCGCACCACCGGGTACGCCTCGGGGTGCACGCTGGAGGCGTCCAGCGGGTCGTCGCCGTCGGGGATGCGCAGGAAGCCCGCGCACTGCTCGAAGGCCTTCGGGCCCAGCCGGGAGACGTCCTTGAGCTGCCGGCGGGTGCGGAACGGGCCGTTGGCGTCGCGGTGGGCCACGATGTTGTCGGCGAGCGTGCCGGTGATGCCGGAGACCCGGGTCAGCAGCGGCGCCGAGGCGGTGTTGACGTCCACGCCCACGGCGTTGACGCAGTCCTCGACCACCGCGTCCAGCGAGCGGGAGAGCTTCACCTCGCTCAGGTCGTGCTGGTACTGGCCGACCCCGATCGACTTCGGGTCGATCTTGACCAATTCGGCCAGCGGGTCCTGGAGGCGGCGGGCGATCGAGACCGCGCCGCGGATCGACACGTCCAGCTCCGGCAGCTCCTGCGAGGCGAAGGCGGAGGCCGAGTAGACCGAGGCGCCCGCCTCGCTGACCATCGCCTTGGTGAGCTTCAGCTCGGGGTGGCGCTTGAGCAGGTCCTCGGCGAGCTTGTCCGTCTCCCGGGAGGCGGTGCCGTTGCCGATCGCCACCAGGTCGACGTCGTGCTTCTTCGCCAGCGCGGCCAGCGAGGCGAGCGCGGCGTCCCACTTGTTGGCGGGCTGGTGCGGGTAGATCGTGTCGTACGCGAGGACCTTGCCGGTGGCGTCCACCACCGCGACCTTCACCCCCGTCCGGAAGCCCGGGTCCAGGCCCATGGTGGCGCGGGTGCCGGCCGGCGCGGCCAGCAGCAGATCGCGCAGGTTGGCGGCAAAGACGCGCACCGCCTCCTCCTCCGCCTCGGCCCGCAGCCGCGACCGCAGGTCGATGCCGAGCCGGACCAGGACGCGGGTGCGCCAGGCCCAACGGACGGTGTCGCCCAGCCACTTGTCGGCCGGGCGGCCGTGGTCGGCGATGCCGAAGCGGGCGGCGATCCGCCGCTCGTAGTCGTTCTCGCCGGGCAGATCGCCCTCCTCACCGTCGTACGGCGAGAGGTCGAGGTCCAGCACCTCCTCCTTCTCGCCGCGCAGCATCGCCAGGATGCGGTGCGAGGGGAGCTTGGTGTACGGCTCGGCGAAGTCGAAGTAGTCGGCGAACTTGGCGCCGTCCTGCTCCTTGCCGCCACGCACGGTGGCCACCAGCCGGCCCCTGGTCCACATCCGCTCGCGCAGCGAACCGACCAGGTCGGCGTCCTCGCCGAAGCGCTCCACCAGGATCGCCCGGGCGCCCTCCAGCGCGGCGGCCGGCTCGGCGACGGACTCGTTCAGGAACCGGGCGGCCAGCGCCGCCGGATCCTGCGAGGGATCGGCGAGCAGCGTCTCGGCGAGCGGCTCCAGGCCCGCCTCGCGGGCGATCTGCGCCTTGGTGCGCCGCTTCGGCTTGAACGGCAGGTAGATGTCCTCCAGCCGGGCCTTGGAATCGGCGGCCAGCACCTGCGCGCGCAGCGCGTCGTCCAGCTTGCCCTGGGCCTCGATCGACTCCAGGACGGCCGCCCGGCGCTCCTCCAGCTCGCGCAGGTAGCGCAGCCGCTCCTCCAGGGTGCGCAGCTGGGCGTCGTCCAGGGAGCCGGTGACCTCCTTGCGGTAGCGGGCCACGAAGGGCACGGTCGCGCCGCCGTCGAGCAGCTCGACGGCGGACTTCACCTGCCCGTCGCGAACGCCCAGTTCCTCGGCGATCTTGCGCTCGATCGCCTGCTGGGCCTGCCGGGCCACCTGTTCGACTGGCGTGGTCACGAAGCCGGTCACCTTCTCCTTCAGTGCTTTCGCCGTACGCCCTGCATTCTGGCAGGTACCGGGGACAGCTCCCGGCCGCGCCCGGGGCGCCCGGGCGTGGCGCCCTCCGCCCGCGGCCCCAACCAGACTCAAGCAGTGCCCCGTTGCGCCTTCCTACGCTGACGCGCATGGACACCTCCCCCGCACTGGACGCCTCCCGCGCGCCGGACGCCGCCGCCCGGCTGAGCGAACTCGCCGCCGCCAAGTACCTGCTGTTCACCACCCACCGCAAGAACGGCACCCCCGTGCCCACCCCGGTCTGGGTGGCGCGCGACGGCGACGCGCTGGTCTTCACCACCGTCACCCGCACCGGCAAGGTCAAGCGGCTGCGCAACCGCTCCGACGTGCTGGTCGGGCCGAGCGACATCCGCGGCACCCTGCTCGGCGAGCAGGTCCCGGCCACCGCCGTCCTCGACCCCGGCCGCGCGCCCGCCTACCGGAAGCTGCTGCGCCGCAAGTACGGGCTGCTGTGCGCGATCGCGCTGACCGCGAACGTGCTGCGCTTCGGCAGGGGCGGGACGATCGGCGTGCGGGTCACGCTGAGCTGAGGCCGGCCGTACGCATTCCGGGAATCCGCTGAAGGGCACCGATCCGCGCTGTACGCTGCCGGGCATGTGCGCTGCCACCCGGATGCACCCCGACGGACTGGTCATCGACGCGGCCCTGGTACGGCGGTTGATCTCCGCCCAGTTCCCGGACTGGGTCGGGCTGCCGGTCACGCCGGTCCCCTCCACCGGGACGGACAACGCGATGTTCCGCCTCGGGCCCGAACTCGCCGTCCGGCTCCCCCGGGTGGAATGGGCGGCCGGGGACGTCCGCCGCGAGAAGCAGTGGCTGCCCGCGCTGGCCCCCCGACTGCCGCGGCCGATACCCGCCCCGGTCGCGGTCGGCCGGCCCGCCGCCGGCTACCCCTGGGAGTGGTCGGTGCTCCGCTGGTTCGAGGGCGCCAACCCGGTCGTCGGCGCCCTCGCCGCTCCCGGCGCGCTCGCCCGTGACCTCGCCGCCTTCGTCAACGCCCTGCGCGCCGTCAACCCGGCCGGCGGCCCGGCGGGCCACCGCAGCGTCCCGCTCGCCTCCCGCGACGGCGCCACCCGCGCGGCCATCGCCCAACTCGCCGGAGCGGTCGACACCCACGCCGCAACCGCCCTGTGGGACAAGGCGCTTCGCCTCTCCGAGTACGCCGGCCCGCCCTCCTGGATGCACGGCGACCTCACCCCCGGGAACCTCCTGCTCGACCGGTCCGGCCGGCTCGGCGCCGTCCTCGACTTCGGCCTGATGGGCGTCGGCGACCCCACCGCCGACCTGATCGTCGCCTGGAACCTGCTGCCCGCCTCGGCCCGCCCCGCCTTCCGCGCCGCACTCCACGCCGATGACGCCACGTGGGCCCGCGGCCGTGCCTGGGCCTTCTCCATCGCGCTGGTGACGATCCCCTACTACCGTCACACCAATCCGGGCCTCACCGCCAACGCCCGTCACGTCGTCCGCGAGGTGCTCGCCGACCGCAGCACCTGACCGGCCCCGCTGCCGACCGGGCCCTGATGCTGACCGCGCACCGCCGCCTGACCAGCGGGGCGGCACTCCCGTCGGCACCGTCGGCGGCCGTTGCTATGGTTCTCCCCGCCACTACGGGTAGGGGGACGACTTGGCACGCAGAAGCAGTGTGATCGACGTCAGAGTCAGCCGGCGGGTGCTGTGGGTGGGCGGCGACGCCTATCCGCTCCACAACATCGCCCGGGCCCGGCGGTTCCAGCTGCTGCCGCCCAAGCGCACGCGGGTGATCATCCGGTTCGCCCGGCAGGTGATCGGCCTGCTGGTGGCCACCGCCCTCCTCGGTTCGCTGCTCGGGCGCGGCGCGAACCAGGAGACGACCAAGAACGTGATCGGCCTGGTGGCGCTCGCGCTCTTCGCGGCCAGCCTCTACCGGATGGTCAAGCGGCTGCAGATGCGCACGGTCTACCAGCTGATCATCGAGACCTCCAGCTCCTCGAACACGGCGGTGGTCAGCCACGACGCCCAGCAGGTCGGCAACCTGATCCAGCTGATCATGGAAGCGATCGACAACCCGCTGGCCGAGTTCGCGCTCCAGGTGGAGAACGTCCACATCGGCGACCAGATCAACCAGTACGGCGACCACAACACCGGGAAGAAGGTCAGTCTGTGAGCGGCGGCATCCACTTCGGGGACTCGGTCACCCAGCACGGCGACCACAACATCGGCATCATCAAGCACCAGGGCCCGGCCGACCCGCAGGCCGCGATGCGTGAACTCATCGCCGCCGTAGGCCAGTTGCGCGAGCAGGTGCCGGCCGAGGACCGCGAGGTGCTGGACGAGTCGCTGGCGGACCTCGGTGGCGGGCAGGCCACCCCGCCCGCCACCCTGCGCCGCGCCCTGCGCAACATCTCCGGCGTCGCCGCCCTCGCCGCCGCCGGCGCCCCGGTGGTGGAGTCGATCCGCCGCATCCTGGACTCGCTGAGCTCCTGAACTCCTGAACTCCTGAGCAGCTGATGGCGGGCAGCAGGCGACATCCCACCCGGGGTAAATGTCATACCGGGTCAGAAATCTGCCCGGGTCAAGGCCTGCTGCTAGCCTGACGCCATGAGCGGACTGCGGGAACGGAAGAAGGAACGGACGCGACGGTCGATCTCCGAGGCCGCGATCGCGCTCTTCCTGGAGCACGGCTTCGACCCGGTCTCGGTGGCGGACGTCGCGGCCGCCGCCGAGGTGTCGAAGCCGACGCTGTTCAGCTACTTCTCCACCAAGGAGGACCTGGTCGTCCACCGCTTCGCCGACCACCAGGACCAGGCCGCCGGCGTGGTCCGCGGCCGGGCGGCCGGCGAAACGGTGCTGGCCGCCCTGCACCGGGACTTCCTGGACGGGCTTGCCCGGCGCGACCCCATCACCGGGCTCAAC
Organism: Kitasatospora sp. NPDC043950; assembly: GCF_056435345.1. Lineage (NCBI taxonomy): Bacteria > Bacillati > Actinomycetota > Actinomycetes > Kitasatosporales > Streptomycetaceae > Kitasatospora > Kitasatospora sp. NPDC043950. Next base: position 42,234 of record NZ_JBWKER010000028.1, on the reverse strand, counting down.
GACGACCCCCGGGTCCTGGCGTTCAGCGATCTGGTGTACTCCACGCCGAGCCTGAAGGCCCGGGGCGCCGAATACCTCGCCCGCGCCGAACAGTCCCTCGCCCGGGCGTTGCACGAGGCCCCCGACCTGGCCCCGCCCCGGCGCCTCACCGCCCCCCTCCTCGCCGCCCAGGTCACCGCCACCCAGCGGGTCCTCGCCGAACACAACTGGCACCGGATCCGGGACGACGGCCGGACCGCCGACGAACTCCACTTCGAGGCCACCACCAACGCCGACCGCGCCTTCGAACTCCTCACCGCCGGCTACGAAGGCGCCGGGCACCCGGGCCCCACCGGGCGCTGAGGCCCCACTGGTTAGAGTGCCGCGCATGACAACGCGTCAGCTCACCTTCGAACGGCTGCACAACTTCCGCGACCTGGGCGGCCACCCCGCCGACGGCCGGTCCGTCCGCCGGGGCCTGCTCTACCGCTCCGACTCGCTCGGCAAGCTCACCTCGCCCGCCGACCTCGACCGGCTCCAGGCCCTCGGCGTGCGCACCGTGATCGACCTCCGCTACCCCTGGGAGATCGCCGCCAAGGGCCGGGTGCCCGACTACGAAGGGCTCGTCTACCACAACCTCTCGATCGAGCACCGCACCTACGACCAGGCCGAGATCGACCCGGACGTCGACCCCTGGCGCTACCTCGCCGACCGCTTCGCCGAGGTCACCGAGGACGGGGTGGAGGAGATCCGCGAGACCCTGGAGGTGATCGCCGCCGCCGAGAAGCCCGTGGTCTTCCACTGCGCCTCCGGCAAGGACCGCACCGGGCTCATCGCCGCCCTGGTCCTCACCCTGCTCGGCGTCTCCGAGGACGACGTCGCCGCCGACTTCGCCCTCACCGAGCTGGCCACTCCGCACCTCGTCGCCGAATGGCACGCCGCCCATCCCGGCCGCACCCTCCGCTGGCCCGGCTACGGACGCGCCCCCGAGACGGTCATCCGCCTCGCCCTCGCCGACCTGACCGCCCGCCACGGCTCGGTCGAGGGCTACGCCACCGGCACCCTCGGCTTCTCCCCCGCCCGGACAGCCGCCCTCCGCTCCCGCCTGCTCACCGCCTGACATCACCCGACGGACCGTCAACGGCCAGGAAGATAAAGGGAGTTCACTCGAACAAAGGTTGACCTAAACATGTCATGCCGCGTTGCCCCCGCCTCCGCCGCGCTGCCAGGATCGGGCCACTGCCCAGACGAACCAACGGGAGAAAACCATGAGGATGCGTTCCGTTCTGCCCGTCGCCCTGCTGGCCGCGGCCGGCCTGTTCGCCGGCGTCAACACCGCCTCGGCGGCGGGGTACCCCGGCTACCAGTGCTTCAAGACCGCAGACCGCGTCGAGTACTGCAGCGACGCCAAGGTCAAGAACCACGCCGCGGGCACCAACTGGATCAAGACCTGCCCGGCCGACGTCGTGGCGCACATGGGCAAGCCGTACATCGCGGCGAAGCGCCCCGACGCCGCGCACAGCTGTTAGCACCAGGCACCGAGCCGTCCGCGGACGGCACCGGGCCCGTCCGGCAGACACCTGCCGGGCGGGCCCGGTCGTCGCGGCGGGCGGCCGCTAGCGGCGGCGCGGGCCGCCCGGACGGCCGCCGCTGCGCGGCTTGCGGGGGCCGCGCGCGCCGGTGGCGGCGGCCACCGGGGCGGAGGCCACCGGGGCGGAGGCCACCGGGGCGGAGGCCACCGGGGCGGAGGCCGTGGCGGGCCAGTGGGTGGGCCGGGTGAGGATACCCGGCAGGCGGGTGGTGGCGTCGCCGCGGGCCGCGTTCAGCTGGGCCTGGGTGAGGAAGAGGGCCTCGGTGAGGTCGGCGCCGGAGAGGTCGGCGTCGCGCAGGTCGGCGCCGACGAGGTCGGCGAGGCGCAGATCGGCGCCGCTGAGGTCGGCGGCGACGAGCAGGGCGCCGCGCAGGTTGGCCCCGCGCAGGTCGGCGCCGCGCAGACGGGCGCCGAAGAGGTCGGCGCCGCGGTGTTCACGGCGGCGGGGGACGGCGGCGCGGACGAGTTCGCTGGCGCGCAGCAGCAGGTCGCTGACCCGCTGCCGGTGGGCGGGGACGTCGACGGCGAGGATCTCCTCGGGGGTGCCGCCGGCGAGCCGGTCGGTCTCCTCCAGGGCCTGCCGCAGGTCGGCGTGGACCGGGCGGGCGGGGGCGTAGCCGAGCGCCTCGGTGAGGTACCAGAGCAGTTCGTGGAGCTGGCGCACCACCGGGAAGACGTCGTACATGGGCTTGGCGTCGGCCGGTGCCTCGCGCCAGCTGCGGCCGCCGAAGGTGACCTGGGAGACGCGCTGCCCGGCGCCGAAGCAGTCGTAGACGGTGCAGCCCTGGAAGCCCCGGTCGCGGAGGCGTTCGTGGATGCCGCAGGTGAAGTCGGTCTGCAGGTTGCGGCACGCGCTGCCGGCGGCCTTGTCGACGGCGAAGTCCGTGCCGGCGCCGAAGGGCAGGGCGACGCAGCAGAGGCCGAAGCAGCTGGTGCAGTCGGAGCGCAGCTCGGTCGGCTGAGCCGCCGTGGGGTGCTGCGGCGGCTCGGTCTCGCGCACGTCGCGTGGTCCTTCCAGCGTGGGCACCGGCCGTCCGGTGCGTCGAACTGCCAAGCCTACTGGGCACTGGCCACACCCGCCCCACCATCGGTAAGGTGTCAACTGGCAGTGCACCTATTACGAGGTGCGCGCCCATCGCATATGGCATACGGGGGTAGGAGTGCAGGACCCGAGCATCAACGAACTCGTCCGGATGTGGATCGCCGGCTGGAGCGTCTCGCGCGGCGCGGCCGAAGCGGTGGACGAGCCGTGGGGCTGGACGATCGACGTCGGCGTGGTCGGCCACGTCGCCCGGCACGTGCTGCCCGAGCCGGCCGAGCCCGACGTCCGCAAGATCGCCGAGGCCACCACCGCACCGGGCACCTGGCTGAAGCTGTTCATCGAGGACGCCGTCGCCCGGCCCTGGCTGGGCCCGCAGTGGCGGCTCGACCAGCCGGGGTACCTGATGACCCTCCCGCTGAGCGCCGAGCGGCCCGAGGTGCCGGCCGGCTACACGGTGACCACCTGGACCCGGGGCGGGACCGTCCGGACCCTGGTCCGCACCGAGGCCGGACACCTCGCCGCGCGCGGCCAGGCGGGCCTGGCCGGCCCCGTGGCCGTCCCGGACCAGATCCTGACCGCGCCCGAGCACCGGCGCCGGGGCCTGGGCGCCCTGGTGATGCGGACCCTCCAGAGCGCCGGGCACGAGGCGGGCGCCGACACCGCCGTCCTGGTCGGCACCCCGGACGGCCGGGCGCTCTACACCTCGCTCGGCTGGACCACCCGCTCCTCGATGGCGAGCCTGGTCTACGAGCCCGCGGCCGTGCCCGCCGCCGCGCCCGCAGCCGGAGCCGGGTCCGGAGCCGAGTAGGGCAGCAGCTCGGCCCGCTTCGGCGGCCGGCCGTCGCCGGAGGAGCGCCCGGTGAGCCGGCGGCCGATCCACGGCCCCAGGTGACCGCCCAGCCAACGGGCGTCGGCGCGCAGCCGCTCGGCCCGGCCGGGCGGGGCGGCGGGCGGCAGCGGGGCGCGCCAGTCGAAGGCGGCGGGGCGGCCGAGCGCCTCCAACACCCCTTCGGCGACCCGGCGGTGGCCCTCGGGCGACAGGTGCAGGCGGTCCTCGCCCCAGAGCCGGCGGTCGTCGAAGCAGGGAGCGGCGAACAGGTCGACGACGGCGACGCCCTCGTCCTGGCCGAGCTCGTGCACGAAGGCCTTCATCCGCAGGATGGCCGGGAGCAGCCGGGCGCTGCCCGCCATCCTGCGGGTCGGGTCGGTGCTGGTGAACAGCACCACGGTGGCGCCGGTGGCGCGCAGTTCCTCGGCGCAGCGGCCGAGCAGCCGCTCGACCCGGGCGATGTCGCAGCCGGGGCGCAGCGCGTCGTTGAGGCCGCCGACGAGGGTCACCAGGTCGGCGCCCATCGCGGTGGCGGCGGGGAGCTGCTCGTCGTGGATCTGGCCGATGAGCTTGCCGCGGACGGCGAGGTTCGCGTAGCGGAACCCGCCGTCGCCGCCGTCAGCGCCGGCCTCAGCGGCGAGCGCGTCGGCGACCCGGTCGGCCCAGCCCCGGTAGTGGCCGTCGGGCAGCAGGTCGTCGCACATGCCCTCGGTGAAGGAGTCCCCGACGGCGACGTAACTGCGGTAGGTGGTGGGCACGGGCGGTCTCCGCTCTCCTCCGATGGCTCCGTGGCCCGACGATGCTACGCGCGGCCGGTCCGGGCACCGGCATCGGACCCCGGCACCGACACCGGCATCTGCGCCTAACCCGCGACGGGCGCCCCGTCGTCCGCCGTGCGGGGGGTGAACCAGTGCTCGCGGACGGCGTCGGTGGGCCGCTGCTCGCCGAGGGCGGGCAGGCCCCACTCCCCCAGCGCCTCGATCACCGGGCGCAGTTCGCGGCCGCGTTCGGTGAGCTCGTAGACCGTGGCGTTGGCGGGCCGTTCGAGCCGGCGGCGCAGGGCCAGGCCGTCGCCCTCCAACTGCTTGAGCCGGGCGGCGAGGATGTCGGTGGAGACGCCGGGCAGGTCGGCGTGCAGATCGGTGTAGCGGCGCGGGCCGCCGAGGAGTTCACGGACGATCAGGAGGCTCCAGCGCTCCCCCACCGCGTCCAGGGCGCGGGCGACGGCGCAGTACTGGTCGTAGCTTCGGCGTGACATGCGGATCAGCATAGCCAAAAGGTTGGACTTTCCAAGTGCCAACTTGGTAGAACAAAGCATCAGCAACGATGCGGTGGTGACGGTCGGGAGGCCGCAAGTGGAGTTTCGGCAGTCCAGCAAGCTGAACAACGTGTGCTACGAGATCCGCGGCCCGGTGGTCGACCAGGCCAACGCCCTGGAGGAGGCCGGGCACAGCGTGCTGCGGCTGAACACCGGCAACCCGGCCCCGTTCGGCTTCGAGGCGCCCGAGGAGATCATCCAGGACATCATCCGCAACCTGCCCAAGGCGCACGGCTACAGCGACTCGCGCGGCATCCTGCCCGCCCGCCGCGCGGTGGTGCAGTACTACCAGCAGCGCGGCGTGACCGGAGTCGGCGTCAACGACGTCTACCTCGGCAACGGCGCCTCCGAGCTGATCCAGATGGCCGTCACCGCGCTCGTCGACGACGGCGACGAGGTGCTCGTCCCGATGCCGGACTACCCGCTGTGGACGGCCGTGGTCCGGCTGGCTGGCGGCAAGGCCGTGCACTACCTGTGCGACGAGCAGGCCGACTGGTACCCGGACCTCGACGACATCGCCGCCAAGATCACCGCCCGCACCAAGGCCATCGTCGTCATCAACCCCAACAACCCCACAGGCGCGGTCTACCCGAAGGAACTGCTGGAGGGCATCCTCGACCTGGCCCGCCGCCACCAGCTGATGGTCCTGGCCGACGAGATCTACGACAAGATCCTCTACGACGACACCGAGCACCACTGCCTCGCCGCCCTCGCCGACGACGTCCTCACCCTCACCTTCAACGGCCTCTCCAAGGCCTACCGGGTGGCCGGCTTCCGCAGCGGCTGGCTGGTCGTCTCCGGGCCCAAGCAGCACGCCGCCGACTACCTGGAGGGCCTGACCATGCTCTCCGGCATGCGGCTGTGCCCCAACGTGCCCGCCCAGTTCGCCGTCCAGGCCGCGCTCGGCGGCCACCAGTCCATCAACGACCTGGTGCTGCCCGGCGGCCGGCTCACCGAACAGCGCGACGTCGCCTTCAAGGCCCTCAACGAGATCCCCGGCGTCAGCTGCGTCAAGCCCAAGGGCGCCCTGTACGCCTTCGCCCGGCTCGACCCGGCGGTGCACCGGATCGTCGACGACGAGCAGTTCGTGCTGGACCTGCTGCTCCGCGAGAAGATCCACGTCGTCCAGGGCACCGGCTTCAACTGGCCCCGCCCGGACCACTTCCGCTTCGTCACCCTGCCCCGCGCCGACGACCTGGAGACGGCCATCAACCGCATCGGGCGCTTCCTCGCGACGTACCGCCAGTCCTGACGCCTAGGCTTGCCGGTCATGACCGTCCTGCGTTCCGTCGCCCTGTTCGTCGTCGCCGCCCTCGCCGAGATCGGCGGCTGCTGGCTGATCTGGCAGAGCGTGCGCGAGCAGCGGCCGTGGTGGCTGGCCGGGCTGGGAGTGGTGGTGCTCGGCGGGTACGGCTTCGTCGCGGCGCTCCAGCCGGACAGCCACTTCGGCCGGGTGCTGGCCGCGTACGGCGGGGTGTTCGTCGCCGGGTCGCTGCTCTGGGGCGTGGTCGTGGACGGCTTCCGGCCGACCCGCTACGACGTGGTGGGCGCGCTGGTCTGCCTGGCCGGGGTCGCGGTGATCATGTACGGGCCCCGGCGCTGAGCGCACTGGGCCCTCCACGCACGGGGTTCTCCACGCACGGGGCCCCGGCGTCGAGGTGCGGACTCCTCGACGCCGGGGCCCGGCAAGCCGGTTCGGGGACTACCAGCCCCAGCCGCCGCCCTGACCGTCGTCGTCGTGGTCCGAGTCCCAGCCCTCGCCGACCTTGCGCAGGATCGTGTAGTTGTCGATCTGCGTGCCGTCCTCGGCCAGCGCGGTCACCTTCATGGACGACTTCTGGCCCAGGTGGGCCGGGGTGACGTCGACCTTGATGAAGGAGTAGCCGGTGTAGCGCACCCGCGACCACTGGATGGTCTCGGGGACCTTCACCTTGCCCTTCCCCCAGTAGTAGGTCTTCACCTCGTCCTGGTGGTTCTCGTGCCCCTCGTAGGTGTCCGGCACGTCGAACTTGTACAGGCTGCGGCCGGCCGCGCCCGCGGTCACGTAGACGACGCCGTCCTTCGCCGGCTCGATGGTGGCGCCGCTCGGCACCTGCTTCGAGACCTTGTTGCCGAGGATCGCGTCGGTGCGCTCGTAGATGTGGTTGTGGCCGTTGATGACCAGGTCCACCCGGAACTTCTCGAACAGCGGCACCCAGGCCTCGCGGACGCCGCCCTCGGAGGCGTGCGCGACGGTGGTGGAGAAGGCGCAGTGGTGGAAGAAGACCACGACGAAGTCGATCGTCTCGTCGTTGCGCAGGTCCTTGAGGGTGCGCTCCAGCCACTTGGTCTGCTTGTTCGCCGAGATCCCCAGGTTGGCCGGGATCTCGTAGGAGACGTCGTTGGCGTCGAGCGAGATGACGCCGACGTTCTTGTAACGGAAGGTGTAGACGCCGGGGACCTTGCGCGGGTCCGGGCCGTTGTCCGGGAGGAAGAAGCGGGTGTTCTCGCCGCCGTACCCGTTGGGCGAGTACCAGGCCTCGATGTCGTGGTTGCCGTAGACGACCATCCACGGCACGGTCGCCGCGACCGTCTCGGTCTGGACCAGGAAGTCGTCCCAGGTCCTGGCGTTGTACACGGACTTGTCGGGGTCCGTGCCGGAGCCCGCCGGGTCGGCGTAGCAGATGTCGCCGGCGTGCAGGTGGAAGGACGGCTTCTGGGCCAGGATGACGTGGTCGTTGCCGGCCGCGTGCGAGCTGACGCCCTGGTCGCCGAAGGCGGTGAAGGTGAACGGCTCGTAGACCTTGCCCCAGCGGTGGTCGCGGGAGGGCGCGGTGCGGAAGGTGTGCAGGGTGGAGATCTGCTGCTGCGAGGCCGGGTCGAAGCCCTCGTGGCCGACACCGTAGTAGTAGGTGGTGTCGGGGTGCAGGTCCTCCAGCGCCACGTGCAGGTAGTACTGGTCCACCGGCTGGCTGTTCGGGCTCAGCGCCGGGGTGTGCAGGGTGCGGACCTCGGCCTGGAGCTTGTGGCTGAGCTCCCACGGGGTCTTGCCGAAGCGCAGGAACGGCTTCTTGACCGGCGCCGGGACCTGCCAGGAGATGCGGAACTGGGTGTCGGGCTCGGGGCCGAACTGGAGGTGGCGCCCGATCGGCGCGACCAGCGAACCGTCGACGCCGGCCGTCGTGGCACCGGTCAGCAGCTGCGGGCTCGCCGGCGCGGCGAAGGCCGTTCCGCTGCCCAGCGCGCCGCCGACGGCGACGGCGCCGACGGTCACGGCGCCGGCGCGCAGCATCCGGCGGCGGGAGAAGCGGGCCCGCAGGTACTCGTGCTGCTCGGCCGTGCTCATGCGGTCGGCGAGCTTGGCCGGTACGCCCATGTGAGGGATATCCATGCGCGGGACTCTTCCAGCGGCGCGTTGACCGCACACGGACGCGGGGTGAACGGGCCGCAGCGCGCCGCCCATTCGAACACCAATGTTCGACCATGATCAGGTAAAGAAACGCGCCCGCACCGGGCCGACCCCGGATCATGGCCCCCGCCGGCGGCACGGCCTGAGCCACCGTCGGCGCCGCCGCGGACGGGGCGCTCAGCCGGAGGGCTCGTCCCAGGTGGAGGGGGACCGGTTGCCGGTGCCGTCGCAGGTGCGGCAGATCTCGTCCCGGTAGGCGTGCTTGGCGCCGGTCGCGTCCACCCGGTAGCGGACGTACACCCCGGTGCCGTCGCAGAGGAAGCAGTTTCCGCCCCCACCGCCCACCTCGGTGGTCCCGGTGCCCTGACAGGTCCGGCAACTGAGACCGGCGGTCCGGCCGGTGCCCGCGCAGATGCGGCAGACCGTCGTCATCGTCGTCCTCCCTGGGCGGAACCGCTGGCAGCCACCGGTCATGCTAGTGGGACCGCCGAGGGCGGCGTCCAGCGGATCCTGCTCGGCCGCCGGATCGGCCAACCCCGCTGCGTCCCAACCGTGATGAGGACGGATCGGCTCCACCGTCCGCTACTCCGCCAGGCCCTCGCGGACCCGGCGGGACACCGAGATCAGCTGGAGGTCGAGCAGTCCGGGCGGGTCGGCCAGCCCGGGGCCGCCCGCGTGCACCCAGGCGGCTATCTCGTCGATCATGTCGTCCGCCAGCACGAAGCCCAGCCAGACCGGACGCCCACCCGCCGCCCGCCCCTCCCCGGAGGGGCCGACCACCACCACGTTGGACTGGGTGCACACGTCCAGGCACTTGACCGCGCGGACCCGGCCCGCCGCACCCACCGCGGCCCGCAGCCGCTCGTACTGCCCGGCGTGGTCCACCCCCGGGTGCTTGGCCTCGGTGCCGCAGCAGCAGCCCCGGCAGACGGTGACGGTCACCGGGGAGGCGACCGCCTGCTTGCGGTCCCGGTCTCGGCGGCTCATCGGCTCTGGAACTCCTCCTGGTCACGGGGCACGCTGCACGCGCAGCCTACCTGGCATGCCAAGAACCACTGCCGGGTGCCGGGGTTCGACGGCGGTCCGTAGGATGCCCCCATGGGACACGCGACCACCGAGAAAGCCGTACCGCGGATGCGTCTGGACGCCTCCAACGCGGCCAAGGTCGCGACCACCCTCCAGGCGCTGGCCACCCCGTCCCGGCTGCTGATCCTCGCCGAACTGCGCGAGGGCCCGCGCGCGGCGACCGAACTCGCCGACGCCGTGGGCATGGAGCAGTCCGCCTGCTCCCACCAGCTGCGGCTGCTGCGCAACCTCGGCCTGGTCGTCGGCGAGCGCCGGGGCCGCTCGGTGGTCTACTCCCTGCACGACGACCACGTCGCCGCCCTCCTCGACCAGGCCGTGTACCACGTCGAGCACCTGCGGCTGGGCCTCACCGACGAGCGCTGAGGCCGAACGCACCGACCTCCACCACCGCCCCCTACGCCGCCGCCTCCACCACCGTCCCCTACGCCGTCGCCTCCGCCGCCGCGCGGCCGGCGGTGCGGCCGGAGAAGAGGCAGCCGCCGAGGAAGGTGCCCTCCAGGGAGCGGTAGCCGTGGACGCCGCCGCCGCCGAAGCCGGCGGCCTCGCCGGCGGCGTAGACGCCCGGGAGGGGTTCGCCGTCGGGGCGCAGGACGCGCGCGGAGAGGTCGGTCTCCAGCCCGCCGAGGGACTTGCGGGTGAGGATGTTGAGCCGGACGGCGATCAGCGGGGCGGCGCCGGGGTCGAGGATGCGGTGCGGCGGGGCCACCCGGATCAGCTTGTCGCCGAGGTAGCGGCGGGCGCCGTGGACGGCGGTGACCTGGAGGTCCTTGGCGAAGGGGTTGGCGAACTGCCGGTCGCGGGCCTCGACGGTGCGGCGCAGTTCGGCGGGGTCGATCAGCGCCTCGCGGGTCCTGGCGTTCATGCCGCGGGCGAGGTCGGCGAGGTTGCTCGCGACGACGAAGTCGGGCCCGTGCCGCAGGTGGCTCCGGACCGGACCGGGGGCGCCGGGCAGGGCGCGGCCGAGGACGCCGCGCACGGACTTCCCGGTCAGGTCCGGGTTCTGCTCGGAGCCGGAGAGGGTGAACTCCTTCTCGATGATGCGCTGGTTGAGCACGAACCAGGTGTGCCCGTAGCCGGTGGACATGATGTGGTCGAGCGTGCCGAGGGTGTCGAAGCCGGGGAAGAGCGGGACGGGCAGCCGGTTGCCGCGCGCGTCCAGCCAGAGCGAGGACGGGCCGGGCAGGATGCGGATGCCGTGCCGGGCCCAGATCGGGTCCCAGTTCTCGATGCCCTCGGTGTAGTGCCACATCCGGTCGCCGTTGATGAGGCTGGCGCCGGCGTCGCCGGCGATGCCGAGCATCAGCCCGTCGACGTGGGCGGGGACGCCGGAGAGCAGCTTGGCGGGCGGGGTGCCGAGCCGGGCGGGCCAGGCCTTGCGGACGAGGTCGTGGTTGCCGCCGATGCCGCCGGAGGTCACGATCACGGCCTGGGCGCGCAGTTCGAACCGTCCGGCGGCCTCGCGCGAGCTGGCCTCGCCGCGGGCCGCCGGACTGGGCACCAGCACCTCGCCGGTGACGGTGTCGGTGACGCCCGCGGTGGCGGCCAGGCCGGTGACCCGGTGCCGGAAGCGCAGGTCGACCAGCCCGCGGGCGGCGGCGGCGCGGACCCGGCGGACGAAGGGCTCCAGCAGTCCGGGCCCGGTGCCCCAGGTGATGTGGAAGCGGGGCACCGAGTTGCCCGGGCCGTCGGCGAGGAGGCCGCCGCGCTCGGCCCAGCCGACGACGGGGAAGAACCGGACGCCCAGGCCGTGCAGCCAGGAGCGCTTCTCGCCGGCCGCGAAGTCGACGTAGGCCTCGGCCCAGCGGCGCGGCCAGGCGTCCTCGGGCCGGTCGAAGCCGGCGGTGCCGAACCAGTCCTGACGGGCCAGGGCGTGCGAGTCGCGGATCCGCATCCGGCGCTGCTCGGGCGAGTCGACCAGGAAGAGGCCGCCGAAGGACCAGTGCGCCTGGCCGCCGAGCGAGGCCGCGGGCTCCTGGTCGAGCAGGATCACCTTCCGTCCGGCGTCGGCGAGTTCGGCGGTGGCGGCGAGTCCGGCGAGTCCTGCTCCGATGACGATGACGTCGGCGTCTAGGGCCATGCGCAGTCCTCCGTCGCGGCGAGCGGGACGGCGCGCGCGGGGTGGGCGCCGTCGCTGTGCGCCCGATACTGCGGCCTGCGGTGACGTCCGGTCAACCGGCCGGTAACAACCGACTGCGGCAATTCCGCTCCACACCGTTTCGGAAATGTCCTCGATACACGGCGGAGCGAAATGCGAAATGCGATCTGACGGAATTTCGGAAATTTCCGCGCACGGCATGGACGTCCACGAAACCAACAAGTAACTTACCTGCGAGTAGCCGCGGCCCGGCACGACCCCCACCCGTCGTTTCTCTCCCCCCAGGAGGAACCGTGCTCCCCCCTGCCCGGAAACCCCGACGCCTGCGCAGCTCCACCGCACTCGCCACCGTCGCACTGGGCGCCGCCCTCGCGCTCACCTCCACCAGCGCCCAGGCCGCCACCCCGGCGCCCAAGCACCTCGTGGCGCTCGGCGACTCCTACGCCGCCGGCGCGGGCGTGCCCGGCCAGTCGGCCGGCCTGTGTCTGCGCTCCGACCGCAACTACGGCCACCTGGTCGCCGCCGCCCTCAAGGCCGGCGCGTACACCGACGTCACCTGCGCCGCCGCCAAGGTCAAGGCCATGACGCAGCCGCAGTACGACGCCTTCATCCGGGTCAACGACCCGCAGCTGGACGCGGTGACCCCCGACACCGACCTGGTCACCCTCGGCATCGGCGGCAACGACCTCGCGGCCAGCGACCTCGGCCTCGGCGAACTCGTCGCCACCTGCATCGCCGGCGCGGTCGTCAACCCGCTCGGCACGCCCTGCAAGGACGTCTACCACCACGGCTACTGGGACTGGCGCAGCTGGTCCTGGCAGTACGGCGACGACGACCTGGCCGAGCGGATCACCGGCAGCATCGCGCCGCAGGTCGCCGACACGCTGCGGCGCATCCACGCCAAGGCGCCGCGGGCCCGGGTGCTGCTGGTCGGCTACCCGTCCGTGCTGCCCGCCGACGGCCGCTCGTGCATCCTGCGCCAGCCCGTGACCCCGGGCGACGTCGAGTACATGCACGGCGTGCTCGACAAGCTGAACGCCGCGCTCAGGAGCACCGCGGCGGCCGGCGGCGCGACGTACGTCGACACCGCCACGCCCACCGCCGGGCACGACGTGTGCTCGGACGACCGCTGGATCGAGGGCGCGCTGCCCGGCTCGCCCGCCGTGCCGTTCCACCCGAACGCCACCGGCGAGAAGGTGATGGCGGACGCGGTGCTCGCCGCGCTGCGGTAGGCCCCGGAACGCCGAGGGGGCGGCGACCGGACTCCGGTCACCGCCCCCTCCGCCCCATCGCTACTCCGACTTGGCGGCCGCGGCGGCCAGGCCGGCCGACCACTTCTCCTCGACCTTGCCGAACTTCCAGTAGGCGATCGCCCCGACCCAGGTCAGCACGAACAGGCCGACGATCGCGTAGCCGACGAAGTTGAGGTCCAGCCCGCCGATCCAGGCGATCGGGCCACTGGTGATGTCCAGCTTCTCGCCGAGCAGGCCGATCAGCTCGACCAGGCCGATCACCAGCGCGACCAGCACCGACAGGCCGGTGACGGTCAGGTTGTAGTAGATCTTGCGGACCGGCTTGGAGAAGGCCCACTCGTAGGCGAAGTTCATGAACGAGCCGTCGATGGTGTCCAGCAGGCTCATCCCGGCCGCGAACAGGATCGGCAGCGTGAGCAGCGCGTACCAGGGCAGCGAGAACGCGGCCGCGCCGCCGGCCAGCACCAGCAGCGACACCTCGGTCGCGGTGTCGAAGCCGAGGCCGAACAGCAGGCCGACCGGGTACATGTGCCAGGGCTTGGTGACGGCCCTGGTCACCCGGCCGAGGATGCGGTTCATCAGCCCGCGCCGCTCCAACTGGCGCTCCAGCTCGGCCTCGTCGTACTCGCCCACGCGCATCCGGCGGAACACCTTGAGGATGCCGTTGAAGGCGCCCAGGTTGATCAGGCCGAGGAGCAGCAGGAACGTCCCGGAGACGGTGGTGCCGATCAGGCCGGTCATCGTGTGCAGGGTCGAGTCGTCCGCCTCCACCTGGTCGGCGAGCGAGCGGATGCCGAAGGCGAGCAGCGCGCAGAGGCCGAAGACGATCGAGGAGTGCCCGAGCGAGAACCAGAAGCCGACCGACAGGGGCCGCTTGCCCTGGCCCATCAGCTTGCGGGTGGTGTTGTCGATCGCCGCGATGTGGTCGGCGTCGAAGGCGTGCCGCATCCCGAGGGTGTAGGCGGTCAGGCCCATGCCCGCGCCGAACACCTGGCCGCCGACGTCGTAGTGCTCGGGCGCGACCAGCGCGAGCAGGGTGAACCAGCCGACGACGTGCAGCACGAGGATGAAACCGCCCATCCCGGCCAGGCGCATCCACTCCTCCCGGGTGAGCCGGTCACGCCATCTGACGGGCGAGGCACCTGCGGCGGGGCTGGACATCCTGTGGTCCTTTCGGGTGGTCCGGGCGAAGCTGGGCCATCTTTCCCCCCTCGGGGAAGCAGTTGCAAGTCATGTGCAAATGCCGGACCGCGGCGAACAGGGGCACGCGGGCGCGGACGGGGGGCGTACGGCGGCGGGCACACGCCCGCTCGCGCCGGGCTCCACCCGGCCGCGCCGACCGGCGGACCGCGACCGCCGCGCAGCCTTCGTCAGGAAATCGGACGATTCCTCCCCTAGGGTCGAGATGCCGACACCCGCGGCGCGCTCCCCGTACGCGCCGCGGGCCCTCCGGCGCTCACCGGCCCGGGATCCGATGGGAGCGGCCATGCCGTCCTACCCCTTCCGCACCACCCGCGAGGACGTCCGCATCCCGCTGCCCGACGGCACCCGGCTGGCCGCCCGGCTGTGGCGCCCGGTCAGCGACGAACCCGTCCCCGCCGTGCTGGAGTACTCCGCCGGCCGGCTCACCGACCGCACCGCCGCCGAGGACGCCCGCCGCCACCCCTGGTACGCCGGCCACGGCTACGGCGCCGTCCGCGTCGACACCCGCGGCCACGGCAACTCCGACGGCCTGCCCGGCGAACCCGGCGGCGGCCAGGAGCTCGACGACGGCGCCGCCGTCCTCGACTGGCTCGCCCGCCGCCCCTGGTGCAGCGGCCGGGTCGGCCTGCTCGGCGTCGGCGCCGCCGGCACCACCGCCCTGCTGCTCGCGGCCCGTGCCCCCGACACCGTCGGCGCCGTGGTCACCGTCTGCCCCGAAGGCGGCCACCGCCTCGGCGGCGCCCTGCTCGCCGCCGACCTGCACACCCGGCTCACCGCCCTGGTCGCCGACGCCGCCCTCCCGCCCGACCCCCGGCACGTCGGCGACGCCTGGCGCACCGACTGGCTGGCCCGCCTCGAATCCCTGGACCCGCCCGTCGACGCCTGGCTCGCCGCCGGCGAGACCACCGTCCCCGTCCCCGCCCCCACCTTCGCCGTCGCCGGCTGGGGCGACCCGTCCTGCTCCTTCGTGCTGCGCCTGCTCGCCACCTCCCCCACCGCCCGCGCCCTGCTCGGCCCCTGGCCGCACGGCCTGCCCGAGGACACCCTCCCCGAGACCCTGCGCTGGTGGGACCACTGGCTGCGCGACCTCGACACCGGCGCCCTGGCGGAGCCCGCCCTGCGCAGCTGGATCGGCACCCGCTGGACCGGCGAGGAGACCTGGCCCTCCCCCGACGTCCGGGAGATCCACTACGGCCTCGACGGCCCGCTGCGCACCGCCGGCACCGCCTCCGACGACCGCCACGTCCGCGTCCGCTCCCCGCAGCACACCGGCCTCAACGCCGGCGCCTACGTCCCGCGCGGCCGCCCCGCCGACCAGCCGCCCGACCAGCGCGAGGAGGACGGCCGCTCGGTCTGCTTCGACTCCCACCCGCTGCCCGAACCGGTCGAAGTGCTCGGCACCCCGACCGTACGGCTGCGCCTGCGCGAGGGCGGCCCGCCCGCCCAGATCACCGCCCGGCTCTGCGCCGTCGGCCCGGACGGCACCTCCACGCTGCTCACCCGGGGCGTCCTGGTCGCCACCGGCCCCGACGCGGACGTCGAGCTCGCCGCCTGCGCCGGCACCCTCCCGGCCGGGCACCGGCTGCGGCTCGCCCTCTCCTCGGTCTACTGGCCGTGGGTGTGGCCCACCCCGGACGACGCCGGCTACGCGCTCGACCCGTCCCGCTCCGCCCTCACCCTGCCCACCCGGCACCTCGCCGCCGACGTCGGCGCCGCCCCCGTCGCCTTCGAGGCCCCCGCCCTGCCCGAGCCGCTCGACATCCACCGCACCGAGCCGCTGACCGCCCGGCCCGAGCACGTCACCGTGCACGACATCGGCCGCCGGGAATGGCGCGCCGAACTCTCCCCCGCCACCGACGGCAGCCGCACCCACCCCGACGGCCTGGTCCGCGACGAGCACACCGTCACCGCCTACCGGGTGCTCACCGACGCCCCGCTCAGCGCGCAGGCCCGCACCGACCACACCGTGCGCCTCGAACGCCCCGACATCGGCTGGGACGTCACCGTCCAGACCCGCACCCAACTGCGCTGCGACGCCGGGCACTTCCTCAGCATCGTGCAGCTGCGCGCGCTGGAGGCCGGTTCGGTGGTGTTCGCCCGGGAATGGCAGCACCGCGTGCCGCGCTGGATTCCGCAGGGCGATTCCAAGTAATCCTTATACCTTTGCTTTCAATTCCCTTATTGCTTTATAAATGGCGGCATGAAGACCCTCGGCCTGATCGGCGGCATGAGCTGGGAATCCACCGCCGAGTACTACCGCCTCCTCAACGAACTCACCCGCGACCGCCTCGGCGGCCTGCACTCCGCGCCGCTCGTGCTGTACTCGGTCGACTTCGCCGCCATCGAACGGCTCCAGGCCGACGGACGCTGGACCGAGGCCGGCGAGATCCTGGCCGGCGCGGCGCGGTCCCTGGAGGCGGCCGGCGCCGAACTGCTGCTGATCTGCACCAACACCATGCACAAGGTCGCCGACCAGGTCGCGGCCGCGACCCCCGTCCCGCTGCTGCACCTCGCCGACGCCACCGCGGACGCCGTCCGGGCCGCCGGACTGCACCGGATCGGGCTGCTCGGCACGGCCTTCACCATGGAACAGGACTTCTACCGCGGCCGGCTGGCCGCCCACGGCCTCGACGTCCTCGTCCCCGGCCCCGACAGCCGCGCCCTGGTCCACCGGGTGATCTACCAGGAGCTGTGCCTCGGCCTGGTCCGCGAGGAGTCCCGCGCGGCGTACCGCCGGGTGATCGACGAACTGGTGGCCGCCGGCGCCCAGGGGGTCATCCTCGGCTGCACCGAGATCGAACTGCTCGTCCGCCCCGAGGACAGTCCCGTCCCCACCTTCCCCACCACCCGCCTGCACGCCGAAGCCGCCGTCACCGCCGCCCTGGCCCCGTGACGGCCCGGCGGGTCGGGGGCCCTCGCGCCGGGTCGGCGGAGGCCGCGCCCTAGGCGGTCAGGGCCTCGACGGGGGCGACGGCCACCAGCTCCTCGGCGGCGCGGGCGACCTCCAGGTCGAGCGTGATGAACGCGTCGGCCTGAAGCCGGGTCAGCGCGATGTACTCGGCGTCGAGGGTGTCGGGCCAGCCGAGGCGCTCGGCGATCCCCCAGGCGGTGGACTGCAGGACGCGGTCCCCGAGGAGCCGGATCCTCAACGCGCGCAGGTAGTCCAGCCGGCGGTCGGCCTCCGCCCTGGTCAGCCCGCCCTGGCGGACGGCCTGGTAGAGGAGCGACAGCACCTGCGAGCGGAGCAGCGTCGGGGCCAGCAGCCGGTGCTCCTGCGGGATGACGGCCCGCTCGCCGGCCAGGCGCAGCGCCACGGCCGGCGCGATCACGTACTTGGTCACGGGCGCTCGCCTCCAGGAAGGGCCTCGCGCGACCTTGCCGCGCCTTCCGCAGGGTAGGCCCTCCCGGTCAGAGCCGGTCGTAGATGGCGACCAACTGCCGGAGCACGTCGGTCGCGGCGTCCAGGGCGGGGGCGTCGTGGTGCGCCAGTGCGGTGTCGAGCGCCTGCGCCAGGGTGGTCTGGCGTTCGTCGTGGCGGCGCCGGCCCGCGTCGGTGAGGGCGACCAGGACGGACCGCTTGTCGCCCGGGGGGCGTTCCCGGGTGACGTAGCCGGCGGTGGCGAGGTTGTTGACCAGCTGGGTGGTGGCGGCGCTGGTGGTCTCGGTGGCGGCGGCGAGCTGGCCGATCGACAGCGGGCCCGTCTCGGCCAGGACGCGCAGGGCCCGGGCGTGGGTGAGGGAGAGCGCGCCGGGGGTGCGGGTGGCGCGTCCGCGCAGTCGGGAGTCGGCGGCGCTGAGGCTGTAGGCGGCGCGGGCGAGCTGGTCGAGGGCCTGCTCGCGGGCGGGGGTGGGTTGGGGCTGCGACATGGGGGCGGCCTCCGCGGCTCGTATCGACGGTCGGGTTGACAACAGAATATCCTAAGTACTTAATAGATAAGTACTTAGCGACTCGGCGGCACAGCCACCGAGCCCCCTATCGACACGGAGGACACCCGTCATGACCGTTCGTTCGACCGGACAGAACTGGGCCCTGGACATCGCCCTCGCCCAGGGCGGCTTCGACGCCCTGCACCCCCAGGCCAAGGGCACCCTGGAGCAGCTCGGCCACGACCACACCGACTTCGACAAGGTCTTCGCGCTGGTGCAGAGCGGCGTGATGCTGCCCAAGGCCTGGGCCACCATCGCCGGGCAGGCCGAGGAGCGCGCCGCCCACCACGAGCGCGGCGGCTTCGCCCAGACCGCCGCCGACCTCTACGTGCGCGCCTCGGTGATGTGGGGCCGCGCGCAGTACTCGATCTTCGACGCCGCCGACCCGCGCAAGCTCGCCTTCCGCGAGCACGCCAACCACTGCGTGGAGCGCCTGGGCGCGCTGCGTGGCAACCGGGTGCGCCGCGTCGTCCTCGACTTCGAGGGCAAGCAGATCTTCGCCCTGCTGCACCTGCCGGCCGGTGAGGTCCGCAATGCGCCCGCGGTGATCCTCGGCCCGGGGATGGACATGATCAAGGAGGACTACATCTACGCGGCGGAGCGGTACTACACCTCGCGCGGCATCGTGGCCCTGTCCATCGAGGGTCCGGGCCAGGGCGAGAGCCGGGCCAACGGGCTGACCGTCGACCTCACCAACTACGAGCGCGCGATCAGCCGCTACATCGACCACCTGGCCTCGCTGCCCGAGGTCGACGCGGCCCGCATCGGCATGTTCGGCATCTCGATGAGCGGCTACTGGGGCTCGCGCGCCGCCGCCACCGACCGCCGCCTCGCCGCGCTGGCCGCCTTCGAGGCCGTCACCGGCGACTTCACCACCATCTTCGAGCGCGCCCAGCCGACCTTCAAGAACAACTACATGTACATGGCCGGCTACACCGACGAGGACGCCTTCGACACCGAGTTGGTCGCCCGGATGCCGCTGGGCGACCTGGTCCGGGAGATCGCCTGCCCGGTCGTCTACGGCATCGGCGAGTTCGACGAACTCACCGTGCTGGAGCAGGCCCTGGCCAACTACGAGCGCATCCGCGCGCCCAAGGAGATGCGCGTCTACGAGAACGAGTTCCACCCGCTGGGCGGCACCGCCGCCGAGGTCTTCCGCTTCGGCGCCGAATGGGTCGAACGCGCCCTGAACGGCGAGTTCGCCGAGCCCGGCCGCGACGTCCGGCACTACGTCCACAGCGACGGCCGCACCACCGACGGCACCGCCAACCCCACCTGGTGGCTCGGCACCACCCCGGCCGTGATCGCCGACGCCCGCCGGGCGTGACACCGGGCGGCCTCCGGCGCGCACGGTCCGGCCCCGGGGTGTGGGATCCCCGGGGCCGGACGGTGTGCTGGTGGTGCGTCAGCCGGTCTGGATGGAGGTGTCGTCGATCACGAAGCTCGTCCGCAGCGAGGCGTCCTCGGTGCCGGTGAACTTCAGGGTGACGCTCTGGCCCGCGTAGGACGAGAGGTCGAAGGTCCGCTGCTGGTAACCCGCCGCGGCGTCCGCGTTGGAGTACGTCTTCAGCGTGGTCCCGTTCACCGACACGGCCAGCTTGTCGTACGCGGTGCTGCCCGACTCAGCGGTGTCGATGTGCAGCCAGAAGCTCAGCGTCGCCTTGCAGCCCGCCGGGATCGTCACCGTCTGCGCCAGCGTGTCCGTGTGCGAGGAACCGTAGCCGTTCAGCCACGACTTCCACGAACCACCGTGCGCCGCCTGCGAGGAGCTGTTGTCCACCACGCCGGAGCTGGTCGTCCACGGCGCCGCCGAGCCCGTCTCGAAGCCCGTGTTGCCCAGCAGCTGCGCCGGCGTGCAGGTGCCGCCACCGCCACCGGTCACCGTCCACGTGAAGCTCGCCGTACCCGACTTGCCCGCCGAGTCCTTCACCGTCACCGTCACGTTCGACGAACCCGCCGTGGTGGCCGTACCGGTGATCGCACCCGTCGACGCGTTGATCGCCAGCCCGGCCGGCAGACCCGTCGCGCTGTACGACAGCGGCGCGGTACCACCGGAAGCGTTGATCTGGAGGTTCACCGCACCGCCGACCGCGGTCGACTGGTCACCGGGGCTGCTGACGGAGACGGCGCCGCTGCCGGCCGGCTTGGTGAGCAGGCAGCCGGCCACGTTGAGGTCGATGACCCGGCCGTTGCCGAGGCAGGTGGTGAACCAGTAGGTCTCCTCACCGTAGCTCTGGCCCTTGGTGGCCGTGGTGGTGCCGTCCGCGGCGACCTCGCACGGGTTGTCCAGGGTGCACATCTCACCGTTGTCGTTGCCGGTGTTGTTGATGCCGATGATCCGCCCGCTGGCGGAGTCGATGATCGGCGAACCGGAGGTGCCGTGCGTGGTGTTGCAGCCGGAGCTGTAGCGCAGCGAGTCGTGCCAGGTCCACTGGTCCTCGCGCAGGGTGGGCACGAACCCGTTGACGGAGCAGTTCCACACCTGCTTCCAGTACGAGGAGGGTATGTACATCGCGGCGCCGTCGGTCGGGTGCGTGTCGTTGACGGTCAGCGCGGTGGCGCCGTACTTGGAGCTGATCGAGCCGTAGGTGTCGGTGAGTTGGTAGAGCGCGACATCGGTGCCGGTCATGGTCGCGTAGACGACCTTGTCGGCCTGGACGGTGCCGAGGCTGTTGCCGGCGCCGTCCAGCAGGGTGCCGCTGCGGCTCGCGCTCGCGTTCTGGATGACCTGGCCGGCCGTGGGCATGGTCGGCAGGCAGTGGCCGTTGGTGAGCATCAGGGCCCGGTCGCCGGCCACCGATGTGGGGTAACGCACCAGCGAGGCCGAGCAGTTGCTCAGCGCGATGGTGGAGGTCAGGTCGCTGGCCTGGACGGCGTGCGCGGGGACGGCGGCGAGGGTCAGCCCGCCCGCGACGACGGCGCCGACGCCGGCCATCGCGGCAAGTCTCTTGAACATGGCTCTCCTTGTGGGGGATCGCGGGGTGTACGACTGGTCGCCGAGGCCCGCGCCGCACGAAAGTGCCATGGTCACTTCAAGTGGTCAACCGTATTGGCCGAACTCGCCGACGGCAATCGGCCGTTGCGGCCCGGGGCGGCAACCATCCGCCCCGGTATGCCCGTTAAGGGCGGGCGCGATGGCACCCCACGGCACCGGCCGTGCCCGCCCGCCGGAGCGTCATGTCCACCCGTCGGCCCGCCCGCTCCGGCTGCGGCTACGGCTGCGGGAAGGAGTCCGCTCCCACCTCGTCGGTCTTGGCGTTGCCGCCGACCGTCGGCTGGAGGGTGATCGACCAGGACGTCGCGGTGCGCCCGGTCTCGAACGCCAGCGTGTCCTGGAACTTGGTGAACCGGCAGCTCTGCGTGAACGCCTTCGCGTCGGAGTCCCAGTCCACCCCGCCCGCGAAGTACACCTCGTACGTGCCGTCCTCGACGCCCTCGATACTGGCCTTCTGCCCCTTGGTCACGTACACCGAGTGCACCGACTTGCCGTTCAGCGCGAGCGAGACGACCGCGTCCCCCCTGCCGCCGTTGTCGACCTTGAACACGCCCTGGCCGCGCAGCCGCCCCTCGCGCACCAGGGTGCCGTTGTCCAGCGAACGGGACTGCTGCTTCGGGGTCTGCGGGACGGCGAAGGTCGTCGGGTAGCCGGCCGCCGCCATCTTGGCCAGGGCCGCCGACACCGCCGCCAGGCCCTCCGAGGCGCCCAGCTCGGCCTGCGCGGAACCCACCGCGCAGACGCCCCTGCTCTTGATGTCGCCGCGGACCTTCGTCGCGTCGGCGGCCAGCGAGGTCAGCGCCGCCACCAGCTCGGTCCGCGCCGTGGTGACCGCGGCCGGCTCGTCCGCCAGGCCCAGGCTCCGCCCGGCCGTCCGCGCGCTGGTGGCGATGCCGCCGAGCACGCCGTCGAGGTCGCCCAGGGTCTTGGCCCCGGCCACCTGGCCGAGCGCGGTGTTCACCGGGTCGATGTTCGTGCCGAGCACCGGGCCGTACGGCGGCGGCGTCGGGGTGGGGGTCGGCGTCCGCGTCGGCGCGGGCGGGGCCGGGGCCGCGCCGGTGGACGGCCCGCCCGCGGCACTCCCCCCGCCGCCCCCGGTGCCGCTGGAGCAGGCCGCGAGCAGCAGTACCGTGCCGACGGCCAGACCGGCCTTGGTGATGGACTTCATGAATCCCGCCCCCGTGACGCCCCGCGCACACAGCGTGCACGTGTCCGCCGCCATGCTGGCGGGCCCGCCCTGCGCGGTCAACCGGATTCCGAGGGCGCGCGGAGGGCGCGCAGGGGGCGCCCGGGGGCGCTGATCGAGGTCAACTACGATCGGGGCGTGCTCAGCCTCACCGGACTCCCCCTCCAGATCGTCGCCTCGCTCGTCGCGATCCTCGTCTTCGGCGCCACCATGTGGCTCTGGCCGCGCTTCGGCGGGAAGGGCTGGAAGTCCTGGACGGGCCGGCTCGGCGCCTTCCTCGCCACCCAGATCGCCGTGCTGGTCGCCATGGGCCTGATCGCCAACGGCTACTTCGGCTTCTACAGCTCCTGGAGCGACCTGCTCGGCACCGACGGCAAGCCGGGCACGGTCGTCGACCACACGCCGAACGCCTCCGTGGCCGTCACCGGCGAGCAGAAGTTCTACTCGGCCCAGGGGTCCGACCGGGAGCGCTCCGGGCTGATCCAGCAGGTCGCCGTCAAAGGAGCCTCGACCGGCCTGAGCACCGAGGCGTTCGTCTACCTGCCCCCGCAGTACTTCCAGCCGGACTACGCGCAGCAGCGGTTCCCGATGGCCCTGGTGCTCACCGGCTACCCGGGCACCCCGGAGAAGCTGATCTCGCTGATGCAGTACCCGGCCTCCACCCTCACTGCGATCGAGCAGAAGAAGCTGCCGCCGACCGTCCTGGTGATGATGCGCCCCACGGTCGTCGGAAACCGGGACACCGAGTGCGTCGACGTGCCGGGCGGCCCCCAGGCGGAGACCTTCTTCACCACCGACCTGCCCAAGGCGCTCGCCACCACCTACCGGCTCGGCACCGACCCGGCGAGCCGCGCCGTGATCGGCAACTCGACCGGCGGCTACTGCGCGCTCAAGTTCGCGATGCGCAAGCCCGACTCCTACCGCGCGGCGGTCGCGCTCTCCGGCTACTACAGCGCGGCGCACGACGAGACCACCGGCGACCTCTTCGGCGGCAACGACCAGCTGAAGCAGCAGAACGACCTGCTGTGGCGGCTGAAGAACCAGCCGGCCGCCCCCGTCTCCCTGCTGCTCACCACCAGCTACGACGAGAACAACTACGCCGAC
Source organism: Kitasatospora sp. NPDC043950 (assembly GCF_056435345.1). NCBI lineage: Bacteria > Bacillati > Actinomycetota > Actinomycetes > Kitasatosporales > Streptomycetaceae > Kitasatospora > Kitasatospora sp. NPDC043950. The sequence continues at coordinate 19,238 of NZ_JBWKER010000028.1, read as the reverse complement.
ACCCAGGCCATGGTCGGCGCCTTCAAGGCCCCCACCAAGCTGTCCACCATCACCCTGGACACCGGCGGCCACAACTTCCACACCTGGACCCGGGAGATCCCCCCGGCCCTGGAGTGGCTCGGCCAGCACCTCACCATGCCGAAGGCCGCCTGACCACGCCGAAGGCCGCCTGACCGATCCCCCGGCGGCCCGCCCGATCACCCGATCACCCGAACGCCCCGCAGATCACACCCGTCTCACAGCCTCGTCTCACGCTCCTCTCAGCCACACCACGCACGGTATGGCGCATGACCACGACCAGCTACTCCACTCCGGCCGGCGAACCGTGGCCCGAGGCCGCGGACTTCCCGCCGCCGGAGGTGCCGCAGCCGGACCCCGCCCGGCCGGACCCGGCGCCGCTCTTCCCCGAGCAGCCCCTGCCGCCCACCGGCCCCAAGGGCCCCGCCTCCTGGTCCGGCCGGCTGCGCACCCTCCCCGCCCGCGCCTGGCGCGGCCGCGCGGACGACCCGCGCTGGGTGCGCCCGGCCCTGCTGGCACTGCTGGCCGCGACCGTCGTCCTCTACCTCTGGGGCCTGAGCGCCTCCGGCTGGGCCAACGCCTTCTACTCGGCCGCCGTCCAGGCCGGCAGCCAGAGCTGGAAGGCCTTCTTCTTCGGCTCCTCCGACGCCGGGAACTTCATCACCGTCGACAAGCCTCCGATGTCGCTGTGGCCGATGGCCCTCTCGGTGCGGGTCTTCGGCCTGTCCTCCTGGTCCGTGCTCGCCCCGCAGGCCCTGATGGGCGCCGCCACCGTCGGCGTCGTGTACGCGACGGTGCGCCGGCGCTTCTCCCCGCTCGGCGGCCTGCTCGCCGGGGCCGCCCTGGCGCTCACCCCGGTCGCGGCGCTGATGTTCCGCTTCAACAACCCCGACGCGCTGCTGGCCCTGCTGCTCACCCTGGCCGCGTACGGGCTGGTACGGGCCATCGAGGCGGCGGGCACCCGGTGGCTGGTGTTCACCGGGGCGATGTTCGGCCTGGCCTTCCTCACCAAGACCCTGCAAGCCTTCCTCGTGCTGCCCGCCTTCGCGCTGGTCTACCTGGTCGTCGCGCCCACCGGCCTCTGGCGGCGGGTGCGGCAGCTGCTGCTCGCGGGCGCGGCCATGGTGGTCGCGGGCGGCTGGTGGGTCGCGGTGGTCGAGCTGCTGCCGGCCTCGGCCCGCCCGTACGTCGGCGGCTCGCAGGACGACAGCTTCCTCTCCCTCACCTTCGGCTACAACGGCCTCGGCCGGATCAACGGCGACGAGACCGGCAGCGTCGGCGGCGGCGGGCGGCTCCCGGCCGGGCTCGACCTGCCGGCCGGGGCGATGCGCGGCGGCCGCGGCTGGGGCCAGAGCGGCCTCACCCGGCTGTTCGGGAGCGACATCGGCGGACAGATCGCCTGGCTGCTGCCGGCCGCGCTGATCCTGCTGGTCGCCGCCCTGTGGGCGACCCGCCGCTACGCCCGCACCGACACCGCCCGCGCGGCGTTCCTGGTCTGGGGCGGCGCGATGCTGTCCACCGCGCTGGTGTTCAGCTTCATGTCCGGGATCTTCCACCAGTACTACACGGTGGCGCTCGCCCCGGCCGTCGCGGCGCTGGTCGGCATGGGCGTGGACGGCCTGTGGCGGGCCCGGCACCGGCTTCCGTGGGCGCTGGTGCTGGCCGGCACCCTCGCGGTGACGGCGGTGTGGGCGTTCGTCCTGCTCGGGCGGAGCGCGGAGTTCCTGCCCTGGCTGCGCTGGGCGGTGCTGGTCGGCGGGCTGGTGGCGGCGGCCACGCTGGTCGCCGGACAGCTGGCCGGGCGGGCCGACGGGCGGCTCGGGGCCCGGATCGCCTCGGTCGCCGGCCTGCTCGGCCTGGCGGCGGCGCTCGGCGGGCCGGCCGCGTACGCGGTGGACACCGTCGGCACGGCGCACAGCGGCTCCATCGTGACGGCCGGGCCGGCCGTCCAGGGCGCCTCCGGCCCGGGCGGCGGCGGCCGGCACGGCGGGCAGGGCTTCCCGGGCAACGGGCGGGCGTTCCAGCCCGGCCAGAACGGCGGCGGGCAGAACGGCGGCTGGCAGAACGGCGGCGCACCCGGCTTCCCCGGCGGGGGCGGCGGGCAGAACGGCGGCCGGCCGGGCACCCAGGGCGGGGGCAACGGGTTCAACGGCGGGGGCAACGGCGGCCAGGGCGGCTTCAACGGCGGCAACGGCGGCAACGGCGGCTGGCCGGGCGGCGGTTCGGGCAAGGGCCCGGGCGGCGGCAACGGTCACCGCGAGCGCGGCACGGGCGCCAACCCCGACACCGGCAACCCCGACACCGGCAACCCCGGCAGCGGCGAGGATCCCGGCGCCTTCGGCCCGGGCGGCGCGGGCGGCCCCGGAGCGGGCGGCATGGGCGGCGCGGGCGGCATGGGCGGCCTGCTCGGCGGCACCAAGGTGAGCGAGGAGGCCTCCGCCCTGCTCAAGGAGAACGCCGACCAGTACACCTGGGCGGCCGCCACCAGCGGCTCGCAGAACGCCGCCAGCTACCAACTCGCCACCGGGAAGCCTGTGATGGCCCTCGGCGGCTTCAACGGCACCGACCCCTCGCTCAGCCTGGCCGGCTTCCAGAAGTACGTCCAGGAGGGCAAGGTGCACTGGTTCATCGCCGGCGGCTCCCACCGCGGCTTCGGCGGGGCCGAGAGCGGACGGGGCGACACCGGGGAGAAGGAGTCGGAGACCTCCCAGATCGAGAGCTGGGTGACGAGCCACTTCACCGCGAAGACGGTCGGCTCCACCACCTTCTACGACCTGACGGCCCCGACGTCCTGACCGTCCGACCTCCTGACCGTCCCACCCCAGGGGGCGCACCGCAGCCGGCGGTGCGCCCCCTTCGCGTTGCCCCTGGCCAGCTCCCGCCGGCCCCCGTCAGCTCCCGTCAGGCGGACGGGCAGTGCGTCCCGGCGGCGGGCAGCGTGCCGTCCACCAGGAACGCGGCCACCGCGTCCCGCACGCACCCGCTCTTGTCGTAGCCGGTGTGCCCGTCGCCGTCCCGGGTGAGCAGGACGGCGTCGGCGAGGGCGGAGGCCATCCGCTGCGCCCACGGGTACGGCGTGACCGGGTCGGCGGTGGAGCCGACCACCAGGATCGGGGCGCTGCCCTCGGCCCGGATCCGGGCGGGCCGTTCGGCGGTGCGGTACGGCCAGGAGCGGCAGTCCGGGGCGAACAGCGCCGCCGAGGTGTCGTGCCGGCTCATCAGCGGGGCGCGGGCGGCGAGTTCGGCGCGGTCGGTGCGCAGGTCCCCGGTGCCGGGGGCCATCAGGGCGTCCGCGCAGCTGATGGCGACGAAGGCGTCCGCCGCGGTGGAGTAGCCGCCGTCCTCGGCGCGGCCGTTGGCGCCGTCGGCGAGGGCGAGCAGTTCGGCGGCGTCGCCGCGGGTGATCGCCGGGTCGAGGGCCTGGCGCAGCCGCTCCCAGGAGCGGTGGCCGTCGTAGAGGGTGTCGAGGGTGCCGTTCCAGGCCAGGGTGGCGGTGAGGCGGCGGCCGTCGGCGGCGGGCAGCGGGTGCGCGCGCAGGCCGTCCAGGAAGTCGGCGAGCCGCTGCGGGGCGGCGGCGCGGTCGCGGCCGAGCGGGCAGCCGTCGCGGCCCGCGCAGTCGGCGGCGAAGTCCCGCAGCGCGGTCTCGGTGGCGGCGGCGGCCTCGACGTTCATCCGGACCGGGTCGAGGCTGCGCTCGAAGGCGCCGTCCAGGGCGAGGCGGCCGGTGCGGGCGGGGAACTCCTCGGCGTAGAGGGCGCCCAGGTAGGTGCCGTAGGAGCTGCCGAGGAAGTCGAGCCGCCGTTCGCCCAGGGCGCCGCGCAGCACGTCCAGGTCGCGGGCGGTGTCGCGGGTGGAGAGGTGGGGCAGCAGCGTGGCGTACCGGGCCTGGCAGGCGTCGGCGAGCACCCGGCCGCGGTCGTAGCCGGGGTCGTCGGTGCTGGTCCACTCGTCCCGGGTGCGGTCGTCGAGGCAGTGCACGGGGGTGGTGCGGCCGGCGCCGCGCGGGTCGAAGCCGACCAGGTCGAAGTGGTCGGAGAGGGTGCCGCGGTAGTCCTCCCAGCCCCAGACGACCCGGTCCACACCGGAGTTGCCCGGCCCGCCGGGGTTGAGCACCAGTGCCCCGATCCGCCGGTCGGCCTCGGTGGCGCGGATCCGGGAGACGGCGACGTCGATCGTCTCGCCGCCCGGATCGGCGTAGTCCAGCGGGACCTTGAGTCCGGTGCACTGCGCAACCGGCTCCCCGGCCGGGCGCTCGGGCCGGTCCGGGCAGTCCTTCCAGTCCAGCGGCTGGAGGTACAGGGCCGCGAGCGCGGGGGCGGCCGTGCCGGGCACCAGGTCCTGGGGCCCGGCCGCGGCCGCGGTGCCGGGCCGGCGGGCGCCCGGGTCCGACGGCCCGGTGCAGCCCGCGGCGAGCACGAGGAGGGCGACGGTGAGCAGGGCGCGGAGCGGGCGCCGGGGATTCGACGAGTGCACCGCCCACGAATACCACCCGGCGCCCGCTGCCGTCACACCAGCACCTGCCGTAACGATTCCTCAGCCGCCGCACTGCTGCAGCATGGCCTGCTTGTCGGCCGCGGTGACGGGGAGCTGGTACTTCAGGGAGACCTGGGCGAAGCGGACGGCGTAGGAGCAGCGGACGGCGGTGTTGGCGGGGAGCCAGGTGGCCGGGCCGGAGTCGCCCTTGGAGCCGTTCTGCGAGCCGTCGGCGGGGATCAGGTTGAGCGGGTCGTTGGCGATCTGGACGCGCTTGGCCTTGTCCCACTTGGCGGCGCCCAGCTGCCAGTCGTAGGACAGCGGCATCACGTGGTCGATCTGGATCTTCGTGGCCTGCTGCTTGGTCCACTGGACGTTCTTGCCGGTGTACGGGTCGTAGATGGTCATCGCGGTGACGACGCAGTTCGATCCGTCCTTGCGCTCGACGGCGGTGCCGTCGCGGGCGAGCAGGTCGTTGCGGGTGTCGCAGTTGTTGTGGCCGAGCGGGACGCCGTCGACGTTGTCCGTCCAGGCGGGGCCGAACTCGTTGCGGTCGTAGCCGTCCTTGGGGCCGGCGGCGGCGGTGGCGACCTTGGCTATCACGTCCCGGCCCGCCTTCTGCTCCTCCGGCGTGGTCAGCGGGGCCAGGCCGGGCTTGGTGCCGTCCGGGTTCTGCAGCGGGCTGGTGCCCAGGCCCCCGGCGGGCGCGGCGGAGTCGCCGCTCTTGTGGTCACGGCCGCCGAGCAGCCAGCCGACCAGCGCGAGCGCGCATATCAGGAACACGGTGGCGGCGGACAGGGCGGTGCGGCGGGCGGGCACGGATAACTCCCGGGATCTGGGGCGGGTTGACGGCGAACCAGCAGATCAGCCACCCCGAGAGCAGGTCAAGGCGACGCCACGCGAACCCCGCCGACCATGTCGAAGCTCACACCCCGGGCGTCAGCCGCCGATGGCGGACATCGGGCGGTCGGGCCGGACGAAGCCGGCGGAGTTGACGGCGTGTCCGGGCCCCTTCCCGGCCACCGAGGCCCGCCAGGCCGCCTCGATCCGGTCGTCGTCGGCACCGCCGCGCAGCAGCGCGCGCAGATCGGACTCCTCCGTCGCGAACAGGCAGTTGCGCAACTGACCGTCGGCGGTGAGCCGGACCCGGTCGCAGCCCCCGCAGAACGGGCGGGTCACGGAGGCGATCACCCCGATGACGGCGTCCGTGCCCGCGACCCGCCACTCCTCCGCCGGGGCGTTGCCCCGCCGCCCCACGGGCAGCAGGTCGAAGCGCTCCCCGAGCCGCTCCAGGACCTCCGCGGCGGTGACCATCGCCGAACGGTCCCAGGCGCCCTGCGCGTCCAACGGCATCGACTCGATGAACCGCATCCGGTACCCGTGCTCCACCGCGAAGGCCGCCAGCTCCGGGATCTCGTCCTCGTTCACCCCGCGCACCGGCACCGCGTTCACCTTCACCGGCCCCAGCCCCGCCGCCCGCGCCGCCGCCAGGCCCGCGAACACGTCCGCGATCCGGTCCCGCCGCGTGATCCGCGCGAACCGCTCCGGGCGCAGCGTGTCGAGGCTGACGTTCACCCGCTCCAGCCCCGCCGCCCGCAGCGCCACCGCCGTGCGGGCCAGCCCGATCCCGTTCGTCGTCAGCGACACCTCCGGCCCCAGCGCGGCGATCCGCCCCACCAGTTCCGGCAGGCCCCGCCGCAACAGCGGCTCCCCGCCGGTCAGCCGCACCGAGGCGATCCCCAGCCGCCCGACCGCGATCCGCACCAGCCGCACCACCTCGTCGTCGCCCAGCGTCTGCGCCCTCGGCAGCCAGTCCAGGCCCTCGGCCGGCATGCAGTAGGTGCAGCGCAGGTTGCAGCGGTCGGTCAGCGAGACCCTCAGGTCGGTGTGGACCCGGCCGAAACGGTCCAGCAGCGGGCGCGGTGCGGTGTTCATCGACCCAGTACAGGGGCCGGCGGGCCGCAGGACCAGCGGCCGAACCGCCGGGGGGCGGCCACCACCTGCGGGTTCCCCTTGTGCATTCGTACAACTGTGGGTTCGTACGGCTGCGCGGCGGCGGCACCGGCGGGCAGGCTGGGCCCATGCAGACCACCGAAGACCCGACCGGGCCCGTTGCCGCGCTGGTGCTCGCCGCCGGGGGCGGGCGACGCCTCGGCGGGCGGCCCAAGGCCCTGATCCGGTACGCGGGCCGCCCGCTGGTCGAGCACGCGGTGGCGGTGGTGCGGGCGGGCGGCTGCGCGGACGTCACGGTGGTGCTGGGCGCGGCCGGCGAACGCGTCCGCTCGACGGCGCACCTGCCGGGCTGCCGGCTGGTGGCCAACCCGGACTGGGCGGGCGGCATGGGCTCCTCGCTGCGCGCCGGGCTGGCCGCGCTGGCGCCGGAGGTGTCGGCGGTGCTGGTGATGCTGGTGGACACCCCGGGCGTCACCGCGGCCGCGGTGGCCCGACTGCTGGCCGCGCACCGGGCCGGCGCGGAACTGGCCGCGGCGGCCTACGGAGGACGGCGCGGGCACCCGGTGCTGATCGGCGCCCGGCACTTCGCGGAGGCGGCCGCCGGCGCGTCCGGCGACGCCGGGGCCCGCAGCCTGCTGGCCGCGCACCCGGGCGCGGTCACGCTGGTCGAGTGCGCCGACGTCGCCGTCCCGGACGACCTGGACACCCCCGCCGACCTGGCCCGCTGGTCCGCCGGCTGACCGCACCCGGCCGGCCCGGGTGCCCGAAGCACCCGTGGCGGGCACCGGCCGGGCGCACACCCCTGATCCGACCCTGAGGATTGCCCCATTCCGTGCCAAGGACCCAACGTTTCGGGGAGCATGGAAACCGTTCCACCACCCGACTCGAACGGACGGAGCCCGCGATGGCCGGACTGCCCGACGACTTCACCGGACACGACCCCGCGAGGCCAGGGCACGGGGCGGGCGGTGGCGCCCGGGCGATCCGCTGCCCCGCCTGCCGCCGCGAGCACCTCTACGAGCCGCCGTCGCTGCCCTGTCCGTGCGGCGCCTCGCTGAAGGTGCCGCTGCTGCGCGGCGGGGTGCCGGTGCAGGTGCGGTTCCGCTCCTGGGAGGACTCCTGGCTGAGCATGCGCTGTCCGCACTGCGGCCGCTCCGACCAGTGGCCGCAGCCCGAGTTCACCTGCAACTGCGGCGCCACCGTCCGGCTGCCGGTGGACCGCACCACCCGGCTCGGCGGCGGCACGGCCGGCCCGCTCGCCACCCCCGGCCCGCAGGCCTCCCGCCCGTACCCGGCCCACCCGATGGGCGCCCCGGTGCCCGCCCCGCCCGGCGGCTCCGGCGGCCAGCCCAAGCCCTTCCGCCACCGCGCGCCGTTCCGCCCGCACCCGGTGCGCACCTCGCAGGACGCGGTCTTCACCGCCGCCCGCTACCTGGAGTGGCTCGGTTTCGACGACCTGGAGCTGACCGAGGCCCAGGAGCGCGACGGGGTGACCCTGCTGGGCAGCCGGATGGTCGCCCAGGTGGACACCTGGACCGAGCCGGCCGACGTGAAGTCGGTCGAGTGCCTGTGGCTGCAGACCTTGCACGCCGAGGAGATGGCCGCCGCCATGTTCACCCTGGCCGGCTACTCGCACCAGGCCACCGTGCGCGGCGAACAGCTGCTGGTCGCCCTGTTCAGCCTGGACCTGGCGGGGGTGCCGCAGCCCGCCAACGGCGCCGCCGAGGCCCTGATGGAAACCGGCTGGACGTCCTGACCGACCGGAGGCCGCCGGGGCGCGTCCGCCAGGGCGTGCCTTGTGGATCAGGCCAGGCCCTAGATCATTTCCCCCGCGAATGCAAGAACCTCCGCTCGTGATCTGGTGCACAAGCTCACCCCCGTGTTGAATTGCCGCCACAGCGCGGGCCCTTGCGCTGCCGTCGCCGTGCCGCCGACAGTCGACGGCGGCGACGCCGGGCAGGGCCGCGCCCCGCTGGATGGCGCACACAAGGAGGTGGCGTTGTCAGAGCACGGATGGGGCCCGAACGGCCCGAACGGGCGGGGGCGGGCGGCAGCGGAGGAGCCGGGCGACACCGTGTGGCGACTGAGGTCCCGGGGGTGCTGGCAGGAGGCGGCCGAACTGCTGCGCCCGGCCGCCGAACAGGACCCGACGGCGGCCCTGGCACGGGCCGAACTCCTCATCGAGCAGTGCCTGTTCACCGCCGCGCAGTGGACCCAGGCGGAACAGGCGCTGCGCCTCGCGGAGGCCGTGGTGGCCAGCACCGAACAGCGCGCGGCCGCGGCCTGCGCCCGCGGCTTCCTGGCGTACGTGGCCAGCGTGCTCGGCCCCCGGGACCGACTGGACGAGGCGCAGGCCGCGCTCGGACGCACCTCGGCACTGCTGCCGCCGGACGCGCCGGGCCGCCCGCTGCTGGACTTCCGGCGCGGACTGGTCGCCGAGAACCTGCTGCGCGACCGCGGCGCCGCCTGGATCGCCTACCGCCGGGCGCATGACGGCGCGGGCGAACGCGGGGACGAACTGCTGCGCTCGTACACCTGGCGCCACCTGGCGGCACTGGCCCTGGCCCGCGGGGACCGCGACCACGCCCGCGAGGGCTTCGACGCCTCGCTGCGGCTGCGCGAGCAACTCGGCTTCACGGTGGGGGTGGCGCCGGCGCTCGCGGCGCTCGCCGAGGTGTCCGAGCCGGCCGAGGCCGCCCGGCTGCGCGCCGAGGCGGCCCGGCTCGTCCACGCCCTGGGCGGCGTGCCGGTCTGGCTCGCGCGCCAGTTGGGCACCACCCGCACGCCGGGGCCTGCCCCGGAAGGGGCCCGCACGCCGGGGCTCCCCCCGGACGGGGCCCACACGCCGGGGCCTCCCCCGGACGGGCGCATCACCCGCGAGACCTGGGGGACGATCAGCTAAGGTGAGCCTAACCTGGCCGGGGTGAGCAGTACCCCGGCCGGGTTCGCCTTGCCGTTCCCCGGGCACCGCCATGCCCCGGTCCGGCCGGGCCCGGGCGGGCCACCACCCCGACCGGGCACCGCCGGGCGGTCCATGGGCGGTCCCCGGTCGACCCGATGGGGCCCGCCCATGACCGCGAGCAGCACCCGGCCCGGCCCCACGCCGTGCGCCCCCCGCACCACCGAGGCGCACGCCCTCACTCCCACGCCGCCCGCCGACGCCCCCGGCGCGACCTCGTACCACCGGCTCACCGCGCTCGCCCCCGTCCTGCGGGTGCGCTGCGCCCCGCCCCGCCGCGGCGACGGCTGGATCCCCGCCGCCGACCTGACCACCCGGCCCGAGGCGGTCCGCGAGCTGATCGCCCACGACGCCCGGCAGGGCCTGGCCCGCTACGGGCGGCCGCTGCGCCCGGACGTGGCGGCCGGATTCGGCCTGCACCGCGTCGTGTGGCCGCTCTCGCTGCTGTTCACGCTGCCGTGGTTCCTGGAGCGCCGGGTCCTGCTGCTCGGCCCGGAGGACGTCTCGGTGCGCCGCGGTGCCGACCGGGTGGAGCTGACGGTCCGCCCGGAGGCGTTCGCCTGTCTGCCCGACGACCCGGCGGGCGGCGTGCCGCAGGCCCGTACGGTGCCGGACGCGAACGCGTTGGCCACCGAACTGCGGTGCGCGCTGGGCGGGTTCCTGGAACCGGTGCTGGCCGCCTTCCGGCCCGAGGTGCGGCGCGGGCCGCGGGTGCTGTGGGCGATGGCCACGGACGCGGCGGTGGAGGGGCTCTGGTACGCCGGCGGGCTGCTCGGGGAGCAGGAGCGGGCGCGCGCCGAGCTGTCCGCGCTGCTGGAGCCCCCGCAGGCGGGCGGCGCGGCGGCGGCACCGGCGTGCGCGCCCGGCGTGACCGGCGGCCCCGCTCCGGCCCCGTCCCCCTTCACCCCGGGTGCCGGTTTCGCCGCGCCGGCGGCCGGGTGCGGGGATGCTTCGGGCACCGACCGGGCCCGGGCCAGCTGCTGCCTCGTGTACACCGCCCAACCGGAGGACATCTGCGGCGGCTGCCCCCGCGTCATGCGGGGTTGACGAAAACACGTGCGAGGCCGGATCCGGAAAGCCCGGAATTCCGGGAATAACCCGCTTCAAATGCATAAGAAAATGCGATTGTCGCGGGGTCAGAAATCCCTCTACTCAGCGCATTGGCACCGAATCGGCCATTCCCCCGCCGAGCATCCGCCATGATGGTCCCCGCCATCACGACGCAGGAACGCGACGCAGGAAAGCGAGGCTGGTTCCGGCGATGAAATTGTCCGACATACCGCTCGGCTGGGCCGTCACCGGAGGTGCGGGGCTGCTGGTCAGCGCGCTCCTGGTGGCCCTGGTCCGGAGCCGGGGATCCGCCGCCGCCGGAGGGCCGGATTCCTGGGAGCGTTCCGAGGAACGGCGCCGCCGCAAGGAATCCCTGTACGGCGGCGCCTCGTACACGCTGCTGTTCTGCTGCGCCGGTGTCGCCGCCGCGCTGTCCTTCCACGGGCTGGTCGGCTTCGGGGTGCAGAACCTCGGGCTGTCCGGCGGCTGGGAGTACCTCGTGCCGTTCGGCCTCGACGGCGCCGCGATGTTCTGCTCGGTGCTCGCCGTCCGCGAGGCCAGCCACGGCGACGCCGCGCTCGGCTCCCGGCTGCTGGTCTGGCTGTTCGCCGGCGCCTCGGCCTGGTTCAACTGGGTGCACGCCCCGCGCGGCTTCGGCCACGCCGGCGCCCCGCAGTTCTTCTCCGGCATGTCCCTCTCGGCGGCCATCCTGTTCGACCGGGCGCTCAAGCAGACCCGCCGGGCCGCGCTGCGCGAGCAGGGACTCGTCCCCCGCCCGCTGCCGCAGATCCGCATCGTGCGCTGGCTGCGCGCCCCGCGCGAGACCTACGCGGCCTGGTCGCTGATGCTCCTGGAAGGCGTCCGCAGCCTCGACGAGGCGGTGGACGAGGTCCGCGAGGACAAGCGGGAGAGGGCCGTGGAGCGGGAGCGCCGCAGGCTGGCCGGCCGCCGCGAGCGGGCGGAGATCCGGGCGATCAGCCGCAGCAACAGCGCCTGGCGCGGTCGCGGCGGCGGCGCACGGCAGTTGGAGTCCGGTTCGGAACCCGCCATAGCCGGCGGGCCCGCGGCGGAGCGGCCCGCCGGGCCGCGCGAGGTCGAGGCCGCCGAGGGCGCGGTGGTGCCCGCCGAGGGCACGGTGGCGCAGCCGGGCCTGCCCGCCCGCCCGGAGCGGCGCACCATCGACCTGACCGTCGACGAGGACACCGTGACGCTGCCCCGGCTGGACTCGCTGGAGCGCAAACTGAAGGACCTGGAGCAGCAGTTCGGGTGACCGGACCTAGGTTGCGGGCGTGCCGCTGAGCTCGAACCACATCCGCTTGCCGGAGCCGCGCGGCTCCACGCCCCAGGCGTCCGCCAGCGCCTCGACGAGCATCAGCCCGCGCCCGGAGGAGGCCTGCTCCCCCGGGGTCCGGCGGGTCGGCCACAGGTCCGACTCGTCCTCCACCTCGACCCGCAGCCGGGCCCGGCCGCCGTCCGAGGCCGGCTCCCGGTAGAGCCGGGCGGTGAACATGGCGTCCCGGTCGGTGTGCCGGATGGCGTTGGTGACCAGTTCGGAGGAGAGCAGTTCGGCGGTGTCGATGAACTCGGCGACGCCCCAGCGGCGCAGCGCGTCGCGCAGTTCGGCCCGGACCTCGGAGATCCGCGCCAGGTCGGCCTGGCCGATCCGGCGGCGCAGCTGCTGGGCGGCCAGGCCGCCGGCCGGACCGTCCCAGCGCAGGAGCAGCAGCGCTATGTCGTCCTCGCGCTCGCTGGAGTCGGCGGCCTGGGAGGCGATCCGGTCGGCCAGGTCCTCCAGCGGGTCGCGGGCCGCCTCCTCGGCGGGCGGCAGCGGACGGGCGAGCGCCCGGGTGAGCCGGGCGATGCCCTCGTCCAGGTCCATGCCGCGCGCCTCGACCAGGCCGTCGGTACAGAGCAGCACCGTCTCGCCCGGGTCCAGGCTGAACCGGGTGACCCGGTACTCCTGGTCCGGGTCGATGCCCAGCGGCAGCCCGCCGGCCACCGGCACCACGGCGGCGGTGCCGTCCGCCCGGCGCACCACCGGGTCGAGGTGGCCGGCCCGGACGGCGTAGACCACGCCGTAGTCCACGTTGACCTCGGCGTAGGCGCAGGTCGCGAAGTGATCGGTGTCCAGGTCGGCGAGGAAGCGGGAGGCGCGGGCCATCACCGCGGCCGGCGGGTGCCCCTCGGCCGCGTAGGCGCGCAGCGCGATCCGCAGCTGGCCCATGATCCCGGCGGCGTGCACGTCGTGGCCCTGGACGTCCCCGATCACCAGGCCGACGTGCCCGCCCGGCAGCGGCACCACGTCGTACCAGTCACCGCCGATCTGCAGGCCGGAGCCGGCCGCCAGGTAGCGCACGGCGGTCGTCACCCCCGGCACCGACGGCACGGTGCGCGGCAGCATCACCCGCTGGAGGCCGGCCGCCAGTTCGTGCTCGGCGTCGTGCAGCCGGGCCCTGGCCAGGGACTGGGCGACCAGCCCGCCCAGGGTGGACAGCAGGGTGCGCTCGTCCGCGTCCAGCTCGCGCTCGTCGTCGAAGCTGACCACGCAGACGCCGATCGCCCGCCCGCTGGCCACCAGCGGCAGGAACGCCCAGGAGCCGCGCCCGGTACGGCTGGTCGGCTCCCAGACCTCGGGGTAGGACGCGCGGAACTCCTCGCGGGTCGGGATGAACACCGGCGCCCGGTGGCGCACCGCCTCGGCGGCCGGGTGCCCGGCCGGCAGCACCGTGCGGTCCCAGACCGCCAGCGCCTCGGTCCGGTAGCCGGAGGCGCCGAGCACCTGCGCCCGGCCGGCCTCGAAGGAGGCCAGCACCAGGCCGTCCGGCGGCAGTCCGGGAAGCGGCAGTCCGGTGAACACCCGGGCCACGTCGCGGACGGTGACGGCTTCGGAGAGGGCGCGGGCCGCCTCCTTGATGAACCGGGAGCGCTCCTCGCGCAGCAGGGCCATCCGGTCGGCGCGGTCGCGCTTGTGCAGTTCGACGGTGGCGTCCCAGACGAAGCCCACCATCCGCGAGGCCCGGCCGAAGGCGTCCGCGAGCACCCGGCCGCGGAAGCGCACCGCGCGCATGGTGCCGTTGGGCCCGACGGTGCGGTAGTAGGCGCCACACTGGCCCAGTTCGGCCACCGCGCGCTCGACCCGGCGGCGTACCACCGGCGCGTCCTCGGGGTGCAGCAGGGCCAGGAAGGAACCGGCGGTGCGGTCGAAGCGGCCCTGGTCCATGCTGTCCAGGCCGATGATCGCGCAGGCCCGGTGGTCGCCCTCCAGGACGTCGCGGCGGATGTCCCAGTCGAAGGAGCCGATGCCGTTGGCGGCCATCGCGGGCTCCAGCCAGTCCGGCATGGTGTCCGCGGAGGCGGGCGGCAGGCTGCCGGGGAGCACCGTCGCCAGCCGTCCGGCGGCGAGCGCGGGCGCCGGACGCGGCACGGGCCGGCGCACCGCCTGCGCGGGCGGCTTCGCCCGGCCCGGCCCGGCCGCGGTGGGGCCGGCGGGGGGCTGGTCGACCGTCACGGGAGCGGGACCGGCGGGGTTCGGACCGGTGGTGTGGGTGGAGGCTGCCTGCTGCGGTTCGGCGGTGGGCGCACCGGATGGAAGCGCCGGCCCCGGCGACTCGGGCTCAGTGGGCATGCTGCTCCTGCCGCTGCCGTGGCGGACCGCGCCGACCGTCCGGACGGGCCGCGTGGCGGTGTGATGGGTGGTGCTGGATCGGACGGTGTCGACGGGCGGGGTCGGTCGAGGTTCGGTCTCCCCGCTGCTTCCCGCACGTGGACACACATTCCCACCATCCTGTCCAATGTTGGGCCGAGCGGCAATGGTAACGGGCCGGAAATCTTCCGCTCCGCCTTCTGTTCTGGGCATGCTTCGAAGGCGAATGAATCGACGGCGAACGGTGCGGCGGGCCGCGTACCCCCACATGCCCCGCGCCCCGAGCGCCCCGGGCCCGTGCTCCGCGCTCCGCGCTCCGTGCCCGCGCCCCGCGCCCCGCGAGCGGCCGGGCTCAGGGCAGGGCGAGCTCGAACCAGGTGACCTTGCCGTCGCCCCGCAGCTGCACGCCCCACGCGTCCGCGAGCGACTCCACCAGCAGCAGGCCGCGCCCCGAGGTCGCGTACTCGGCGTCCGGATCGCGGCGCCGGCCGGGCAGCCGGGTCGTGCCGTCCTGCACCTCGATCCGCAGCCGGTGGTCCGACCCGAGCACCGCGTCGAACACCGCGCCCTTGCCGGTGTGCAGCAGCGCGTTGGTCACCAGCTCGGAGGAGAGCAGTTCGGCGGTGTCCGACAGCTCCGGCACCCCCCAGTGGCTGAGCGCCGTCCGCAGCCGCCGGCGGACCGAGCCGACCGCGACCAGGTCGGCCGGGTCGAGCGTCAGGTGCAGCCGGCGGTGCAGGGCGCAGCCGGGGGCCGAGGTGCCCGGCAGGGTCGTCCCGGTGCCGCCGGCCGCGCCCGGGGCGGGCCCGGACCGGTAGGCGTCACCCGAACTCGTCCGCTGCCGCGGGAATCGCGACTGACCGTCCATCAACACATGCCCCCGCCCTCGAATCCGAGCCCCCGCCTCCGGATCCCCCGCCGGCCGGGTGGCCCCCACGTTCTGACCACCCATCCTCATGCCCAGTTGACGGCGTTTGCAACAGTGTGCGTCCGATCACGTGGGGTGAAAGGGGCACGGGGAGGTTCACGTGATCCAACTGCCCGCGCCGGACAGGTTTGCGAAGCGCAGAGCCTGTTTTCGAGTCCGCCCCCGCCCGATCCCGCGCACACCCGGCGCCCGGGCGCCGGCCCGCGCCGCCCTCCCACTCCCCGCCGCACCCCGCCGCGCGCCGGGCCCCGTCCTGCTCCGCGCGCCCGGCGCACCCCGGCCGCGCGCCCTCCCCTCCAGGGCTCCGCCACCACCGTGACGGGGCCCTCGCCCCCGCCCCCTCCAGGGCTCCGCCCCCGCCGCTCCGGGGCTTCACCCCCGCCGCGCGCCCGGCGGGCCGAACCCCTGCGGACCGGCAACGCTGGACACGGCGGCCCGGTCCGGGTTCAATGGCCCGAGATGTTTGAACGACGTTCTAACATCGCCCCCGAAAGCCGACCCCCTCCCCCGGCGACCGCGAGCGAGGAACCGTGCGACTGACCCCCACCGAGCGGGACCGGCTGCTGATCTTCACAGCAGCCGAACTGGCCCGCGCCCGCCGCGCCCGGGGCGTACGCCTCAACATCCCCGAGGCCACCGCCCTGATCGCGGACACCGTCTGCGAGGCCGCCCGCGACGGCCGGCGCCTGGCCGAGGCCATCGAGGCCGGCCGCAGCGTGCTCACCGCCGCCGACGTGCTGCCCGGCGTGCCGGACGTCGTCACCGTCGTCCAGGTCGAGGCCGTCTTCGACGACGGCACCCGCCTGGCCGTCGTCAACGACCCGTTCCGGGGCGCCGGCTCGCTCGGCGACGAGGCCCCCGGCGGCGCGCTGATCGGCGACGGCGCCGGCTACGACCCGGTCGAGGAGACGGTGCTGCTGCCCGTCCACAACACCTCCCAGGTGCCGATCTCGGTCACCTCGCACTTCCACTTCTTCGAGGCCAACCCGCGCCTCGCCTTCGACCGCGCCGCCGCCTACGGCACCCACCTGGCCGTCCCGGCCGGCTCCTCGGTGCGCTTCGACCCGGGCGCCACCGTCCAGGTCGGCCTGGTGCCGATCGGCGGCGAGCGCGTCGCGATCGGCTTCGCCGGCCTGGTCGACGGCCCGCTGGACGCGCCCGGCGCGAAGGAGGCCGCCCTGGCCAAGGCCCGCGCGACCGGCTACCTGACCACCTTCGACGACGCGGAGGTGCCGTCATGACGTCCATCACCCCCCACGACTACATCTCGGTGCACGGCCCCCGGGCCGGCGACCGGATCCGGCTCGGCGACTCCGGCCTGATCGTCCGCGTCGAGTCCGACTCCCAGGCCCCCGGCGAGGAGTTCCTGGCCGGCTTCGGCAAGACCGCCCGCGACGGACTGCACCTCAAGGCCGCCGCCGTCCGCGACACCTGCGACGTGGTGATCAGCAACGTCCTGGTGATCGACGCCATCCAGGGCATCCGCAAGACCTCGATCGGCCTGATCGGCGGCCGGATCGCCTCGATCGGCCGCGCCGGCAACCCCGACACCCTCGACGGCGTGGACGTCGTCGTCGGCACCGGCACCACCATCGTCTCCGGCGAGGGCATGATCGCCACCGCCGGCTCCATCGACACCCACGTCCACCTGCTCTCGCCGCGGATCATGGAGGCCTCCCTCGCCTCCGGCGTCACCACGATCATCGGCCAGGAGTTCGGCCCGGTCTGGGGCGTCGGCGTCAACTCCCCCTGGGCCCTGCGCCACGCCTTCAACGCCTTCGACGCCTGGCCCGTCAACATCGGCTTCCTGGGCCGCGGTTCGTCCTCCGACGCGGCCCCGCTCGTCGAGGCCCTGGCCGAGGGCGGCGCCTCCGGCTTCAAGGTCCACGAGGACATGGGCGCCCACACCCGCGCTCTGGACACCGCGCTGCGCGTCGCCGAGGAGTACGACGTCCAGGTCGCCCTGCACACCGACGGCCTGAACGAGTGCCTGTCGGTGGAGGACACGCTCAAGGTGCTGGAGGGGCGGACGATCCACGCCTTCCACATCGAGGGCTGCGGCGGCGGACACGTCCCCAACGTGCTGAAGATGGCGGGCGTGCCCAACGTCATCGGCTCCTCCACCAACCCCACCCTGCCGTTCGGCCGCGACGCGCTCGGCGAGCACTTCGACATGATCGTCTCCGCCCACGACCTCAAGACCGACCTGCCCGGCGACGCCGCCATGGCCCGCGACCGCATCCGCGCCGGCACCATGGGCGCCGAGGACGTCCTGCACGACCTCGGCGTCATCGGCATCACCTCCTCCGACGCCCAGGGCATGGGCCGCGCCGGCGAGACCGTCCGCCGCACCTTCGCCATGGCCGGCAAGATGAAGGCCGAACTCGGCCCCCTGGACGGTGGTTACGGCACCACCGAGAGCGGCGACGACAACGAGCGCGTCCTGCGCTACATCGCCAAGCTCACCATCAACCCCGCCATCGCCCACGGTCTCTCCCACGAGGTCGGCTCCATCGAGGTCGGCAAACTCGCCGACATCGTGCTGTGGCGCCCCGACCACTTCGGTGCCAAGCCGCAGCTGGTCCTGAAGGCCGGCTTCCCCGCCTACGGCGTGGTCGGCGACCCCAACGCCTCCACCGACACCTGCGAACCCCTCGTCCTCGGACCGCAGTTCGGCGCCCACGGCGCCACCGCCGCCGACATCTCGGTCGCCTTCGTCGCCCAGGCCGCCGCCGACGGCGCCTACCTCGACCGCCCCGCCGACGGGCTGCCCACCCGCCGCCGCCGCGTCGGCGTCCGCAACACCCGCGGCATCGGCCCGCGCGACATGGTCCGCAACGCCCGGGTCGGCCGCGTCGACGTCACCCAGACCGGCCTGGTCTCGCTGGACGGCGAACCGCTGCGCTCCGAACCCGCGGACAGCGTCTCGCTCAGCCGCCTCTACTTCCTCTGACACTTCCGCTGACACCTCCGCCGAACGCCTCCCCCCACTAGGACTCCCGGATGACCACCCCCACGCCCGCCTCCCTCGGCTACCGGATGCCCGCCGAGTGGCACCCGCACGACCGCACCTGGATGGCCTTCCCCACCGCCAACCCCACCTTCGACACCCCCGAGAACCTGCACGCGGGCCGCGAGGCCTGGGCCGCCGTCGCCAACACCATCGTCCGGTACGAGCCGGTCACCCTGGTCGTCAACACCGGCGAGACCGCGGACGCCCGCCGGTACGTCTCCGAGCAGGTCGAGATCGTCGAGCGCCCGCTCGACGACGCCTGGATGCGCGACATCGGCCCGTCCTTCCTGATCGACGGCAAGGGCTCGCTGGCCGCCACCGACTGGATCTTCAACGGCTGGGGCGCCCAGTCCTGGGCCCGCTGGGACCACGACCAGCACATCGCCGAGCACATCAGCGAACTGACGGGCGTCCAGCGCTTCGCCTCCCGGCTGATCAACGAGGGCGGCGGCATCCACGTCGACGGCGAGGGCACCGTCCTGGTCACCGAGACCGTCCAACTCGGCGAGGGCCGCAACGCGGACTGGACCAAGGAGGAGGTCGAGGCCGAGCTGCACGCCTTCCTCGGCACCACCAAGGCGATCTGGCTGCCGCGCGGACTCACCCGCGACTACGACGAGTTCGGCACCCGCGGGCACATCGACATCGTCGCCTCCTTCGTGCGCCCCGGCGTCGTCGTCGCCCACGTCCAGCCGGACCCCGCCCACCCGGACCACGCGGTCTGCCAGGAGCTCGTCGCCGTCCTGCGCGCCGCCACCGACGCCCGGGGCCGGGCGCTGGAGGTCATCGAACTGGCCGCCCCCACCGTCCTGCTGGACGAGGACGGCGAACCGGTCGACTACTCCTACATCAACCACTACGTGGCCAACGGCGCCGTGATCCTGTGCGCCTTCGACGACCCGCGCGACCAGGAGGCCGCCGCCGCCCTCGGCCGCGCCTACCCGGGCCGCACCGTCGAACTCGTCGACGCCCGCGAGATCTTCGCCAACGGCGGCGGCATCCACTGCATCACGCAGCAGCAGCCGAAGTCCGTCTGATCCCAGGCCACTTGAGGCACCTGGGCCACCTTGGGCACCTGGGCCACCCGGCTGGGGGGGGGGGGGGGGGGGGCCCCCCCCCCCCCCCCCCCCCCCCCCCCCCCCCCCCCACACAACCCCCCACCCCCCCCCCCCCCCCCCCCCCCACCCCGCCCCCCCCCCCC
>NZ_JBWKER010000027.1:0-111629 GCF_056435345.1 Kitasatospora sp. NPDC043950 | reverse complement strand
CCCCTCCACCCCCCCCCCCCCCCCCCCCCCCCCCCCCCCCCCCCCCCCCCCCCCCCCCCCCCCCCCCCCCCCCCCCCCCCCCCCCCGCCGTGTGAGGAGCGGGTGGCCCAGGTGCTGGTGCCGCTCAGGTGCTGGTGCCGCCGGTGCCACCGGTGGCGCCGCCGGGAAGCCCGCCGCCCGGGATGGACGGCAGCTTGCCCTTGAAGTCGGCGATGCCGTTGACGATGGTGTCCATCAGGCCGAGGTCCGGCGCCTTGTCGGCGATGTCGAAGCCGAAGTGCACGGAGATCAGCGTCTTGCCGTCGGTGGACGGGAAGACCACCGTCTGCACGTAGCCGTTGTTGCCCTTGGGAGCGTCGACCTTCCAGCGGACCAGGTAGCCGTCCTGGCCGTTGACCTTGACCGCCTCGGACTTCAGCTCCTGGTGCCCGGTGATGGCGCCGTACGAGTCCTTGGCCGCCTTCTCGATGTCGGCCTTGGCGGCGGCCTGGGCGTCGGTGCCGCCGCCGTCGATCCGGCCGGTGGTCACCCCGCCGAGGGTGCACGATTCGCTGCCGTCCGGGCAGGTGTAGGCGCCGACCGTGAGCGCGGCGTAGCCGTCGCTGGTGTAGCCGCCCTGCCAGCCGGAGGGGACGGGCAGGGTGAGCCCGTTCACCAGGTCGATCGCGTTCCCGCCGCCGGGCCTGGTCTTGCCGCTGCCGCCGTTCCCGTTCCCGCCGGGCCCGCCGTTGCCACCGGTCCCGTTGCTGCCGTCGCCGCTGCCGCCGTTGTTGCCACCGTTCCCGTTGTTGCCGTTCCCGTTCCCGCCGTTCCCGTTCCCGCCGAGGCCCGGGAAGCCGTTCCAGGGGCCGTTCTCGCCGTTCGGCACGGCCTGCCGGGCACTGCGCTGCGGGCGGTTGTCGCTGTGGCCGTCCATCGCCAGGTAGGTGATCCCGGAGCCGGTGCCCAGGCCGAGCAGCGCCGCGACGGTGGCGGCGATCACCATCGGGGACGGCCGGCGCCGGGGCTTGCGCGGCGGCGGCGCCTCGGAGCCGTAGGCGGTGCCGAAGGGCGGCGGCTCCGGGTAGCGGACGGTCGGCCCGCTGTCCAGCACCTCGCCCTGCAGCACCGTGGGCTCGTCGGCCGGCCCCGGCCCCGGAGCCCCGGCCGCCGGGGGTACCGGCTCCGGGGCGTCCGAGGGTGCGGGCCGGGTGCTGGCCGTCCAACCCCTGCCGTCCCACCAGCGCTGCGGCCTCGGGTCGCCGCCGGTGTCCTTCGGGTCCGGGTACCACCCGGCGGGAATCTGCTCGCTCACAACAGAGAATCTAAAGGCACGCGGATAAACGCGAAATCAGCGCGGCCTCGAATTCCGGTGGTTTTCGATGAGATTACGGTGAGAAGGGGTGCGTCGGGCACGCTCAGGACCGTCGCGCCCGCCCGGGGCTACAGCGGGGTCACGTAGGCGCCCGAGATGCCGCCGTCCACCAGGAACTCGCTCGCCGTGATGAAGGACGAGTCGTCGCTCGCCAGGAAGGCCACCGCGGCGGCGATCTCCTCGGCCCGGGCGAACCGGCCCAGCGGGATGTGCACCAGCCGGCGGGCCGCCCGCTCCGGGTCCGTGGCGAACAGCTCCCGCAGCAGCGGGGTGTCCACCGGCCCCGGTGACAGCGCGTTCACCCGGATCCCCTCCCGGGCGAACTGCACGCCCAGTTCCCGGGACATCGCCAGCACCCCGCCTTTGGAGGCGGTGTACGAGATCTGCGAGGTGGCCGCGCCCATCCGGGCCACGAAGCTGGCCGTGTTGATGATCGAGCCCCGCCCGTGCCGCCGCATGTACGGCAGCGCGGCCTTGCAGCACAGGAACACCGAGGTCAGGTTGACCTCCTGGACCTTGCGCCAGGCGTCCAGGCCGGTGGTCAGGATCGAGTCGTCCTCCGGCGGCGAGATGCCCGCGTTGTTGAACGCGACGTCCACGCTCCCGTACGTCTCGTACGCCTCGTCGAACAGCGCCTCGACCATGTACGGGTCGGTGACGTCGGTGTGCACGAACAGGCCGCCGACCTCCTTCGCGGCCGCCCGCCCGGACTGCTCGTCCACGTCCGCGCAGACCACCTTCGCGCCCTCCGAGGCGAGCCGGCGGGCCGCCGCCAGGCCGATCCCGCTGCCGGCGCCGGTGATCACGGCGGTGCGGCCGACCAGGCGGCGGCACACCGGGGCGTCGTTCTCCGTCATCGGCTGCTACTCCTCGCTGTGGATGAAGACGTTCTTGGTCTCGGTGAAGTGGCGCAGCGCGTCCGGCCCCAGCTCCCGGCCGACCCCGGACTCGCCGTAACCGCCGAACGGCGTCCAGTACCGCACCGAGGAGTGCGAGTTGACCGACAGGTTGCCCGCCGCGACGCCGCGGGCCAGCCGCAGCGCCCGGCCGAGGTCCCTGGTCCAGATCGAGCCGGACAGGCCGTAGCGGGTGGCGTTGGCCAGCCGCAGCGCGTCCGCCTCGTCGGTGAACGGCAGCACGGCGGCGACCGGGCCGAAGATCTCCTCGGTGACCGCCGGCACCTCCGGGTCGGTCGGCGCGATCACCGTCGGCGGGTACCAGTAGCCGGGCCCGTCCGGCACCGCGCCGCGGGCCAGCACCGGCAGGTCCGGGGTGACGTAGGAAGCGACCCGGCGCACCTGGGCGGCCGAGATCAGCGGGCCCAGCCGGGTCTCCGGGTCCGCCGGGTCGCCGGTGCGCAGCGCCTCGACGGCGGGCAGCAGCAGCGCCAGGAAGTCGTCGTACGCCTCCCGCTGGACCAGGATCCGGCTGCGCGCGCAGCAGTCCTGGCCGCTGTTGTCGGCGAAGGACATCGGGTCCGCGGCGCGGGCCAGGTCGGCGTCGGCGAAGACGATGCTGGGGCTCTTGCCGCCCAGCTCCAGGGTGACCCGCTTGGCCCGGGCCGCGCAGCGGGCGGCCACCTCCTTGCCGACCACGGTCGAGCCGGTGAAGACGATCTTGCGGACCGCCGGGTGGTCCACCAGGGCCCGGCCGGTCGTCCCGCCCGGGCCCGGCAGCACCTGGAACAGGCCCTCCGGCAGCCCTGCCGCCAGGGCGAGTTCGGCCAGCCGCAGTGCGGTGAGCGGGGTCGCCTCGGCGGGCTTGAGCAGGACGGCGTTGCCCGCCGCCAGGGCGGGCGCGAAGCCCCAGGCGGCGATCGGCATCGGGAAGTTCCACGGCGCGATCACCCCGACCACGCCGACCGGCTCGTGGAAGGTCACGTCCAGGCCGCCGGCCACCGGGATCTGGCGGCCGGTCAGGCGTTCCACTCCCCCGGCCGCGTACTCCAGCAGGTCCCGGACGTTGCCGGCCTCCCAGCGGGCGTTGCCCACGGTGTGGCCGGCCTCGCGCACCTCCAGTGCGGCCAGTTCCGGCACGTGCACCTCGACCTGGTCGGCGAACCGGCGCAGCAGCCGGGCCCGTTCGCCCGGTGCCAGCGCCGCCCAGGCCGGCTGGGCCTTCGACGCGTGCTGGACCGCCGCGTCCACCTGCCCCGCAGTGGTGTCCGGGACGGTGGCGAGCACCTCTCCGGTGGCGGGATTGCGGACGGTGCTGACGGTGGGGTCGGTCATCGGCCTCACATCCGTTCGAAGGATCGGTAGCGCTCCCAGTCGGTGACGGTGCCGTCGAAGGCGCACTGCTCCACCCGGGCCATGTTCAGGTAGTGCTCGACCACGTCGTCGCCGAAGGCCACCCGGGCCAGCTCGCTGTCGGCCCACAACTCCGCGGCCTCGCGCAGCGAACCGGGCACCCGGGCGTACTCCTCGACGGCGTAGGCGTTGCCCAGGCACGGCGCCGGCAGCTCCAGCTTCCGCTGCAGCCCGTGCAGGCCGGCCGCGATCATCCCGGCCACCGCCAGGTACGGGTTGACGTCCCCGCCCGGCACCCGGTTCTCCATCCGCAGGCCCGGGCCGTGGCCGACCACCCGGTAGGCGCAGGTCCGGTTGTCCCGGCCCCAGGCCACCGCCGTCGGGGCGAACGAGCCCTGGCGGTAGCGCTTGTAGGAGTTGATGTTCGGCGCGTACAGCAGGCTGAACTCGCGCAGCGCCGTCAGCTGGCCGGCCAGGAAGTGCCGCATGGTGTCGGTCATCCGGCCGTCCCGGTCGGCGAAGGCCGGCGCGCCCACCGCGTCGCGCAGCGACAGGTGGATGTGGCAGCTGTTGCCCTCGCGCTCGTTGTACTTGGCCATGAAGGTCAGCGCGCACCCCTGCTGCGCGGCGATCTCCTTCGCGCCCGTCTTGTAGACGCTGTGCTGGTCGCAGGTGGTCAGCGCGTCCGCGTAGCGGAAGGCGATCTCGTGCTGGCCGAGGTTGCACTCGCCCTTGGCCGACTCCACCACCAGCCCGGCGCCCGCCATCTCGTTGCGGATCCGGGACAGCAGCGGCTCGACCCGGGCGGTGCCCAGCATCGAGTAGTCCACGTTGTACAGGTTCGCCGGCGTCAGGCCGCGGTAACCGCCCAGCCAGGCCTGCTCGTAGGTGTCCCGGAACACCAGGAACTCCAGCTCGGTCCCGATGTCGGCGGCCAGCCCGTACTCCGCCAGGCGCGCGATCTGGCGGCGCAGCAGCTGGCGGGGGGCCGCGTCCACCGGGTGGCCGCCGTGCCGGGCCAGGTCCGCGGTCACCTGCGCGGTGCCCGGCTGCCAGGGGGTCAGCCGCAGGGTGCCGAGGTCGGGGCGCATCGCGAAGTCGCCGTAGCCGGTGGCCCAGGAGGAGAAGGCGTAGCCGTCGACGGTGTTCAGGTCGACGTCCACGGCGAGCAGGTAGTCGCAGGCCTCGGCGCCGTGCTCGACCACCTCGTCCAGGAAGAAGCGGGCGGCGAAGCGCTTGCCCTGCAAGCGCCCCTGCATGTCCGTGAACGCCAGCGCCACGGTGTGGACCTCGCCGGTGTCCACCAGCATGCGCAGTTCGTCCAGGGTCAGCGGCGCCCGGGGCGGCACGCCCGCGGCGGCGTTCTCGGGCATGACGAAACCCTCCACGATCACTCTTCGAGTTCAAGCGGTCACAGCGAACCGTACGGCCTGCGGCGGACGGCGCGGAAGAGGGCGGGCAGGTGTGGCGCGCCGACATGCGTGGTTGACGGGGGATCAGGCGGTGCGGGTGGAGAATGCCCGCCATGGATCGCAGGCCTTTCATCGGCGTCAGCACCTACCTGGTCGACGCGAGTTGGAGCAACTGGCAGGGCCGCCGGGTGGCCCTGGTGCCCGAGCGGTACACCGCGTACGTCCAGGAGTCCGGCGGGATCGCGGTGCTGCTCCCGCCCGACTCCCCCGACCGCGCACCCGAGGTGCTCGCCCGGCTCGACGCCCTCGTCATCGCGGGCGGGCCCGACATCGACCCCGCCTACTACGGCCAGCCCGCCCACCCCCGCACCGAGGTCGACTCCCCCGAACGGGACCGGTGGGAGTCGGCCCTGCTGCGGGCGGCCCTGGCGGCCGGGATGCCGCTGCTGGGGATCTGCCGGGGCATGCAGGTGCTCAACGTCGTCTGCGGCGGGACCCTCGTCCAGCACCTGCCGGACGTCGTGCCGGTGGACGTCCACGGCGGCGCGGACGGCGGCTACGGAACGCACCTGGTGCGGCCGGTGCCGGGGACGCTGCTCGGCGGGCTGCTGCCGGAGAGCGAGGTGGAGGTGCCGACCTTCCACCACCAGGCCGTCGACCGGATCGGGGCGGGCCTGCGGGTCTCGGCCCACGCGCCGGACGGGACGGTCGAGGCGGTCGAGGGCCCGGGATTCACCCTGGGCGTGCAGTGGCACCCGGAACAGGGGGACGACCTGCGGGTGATGCGGGCCCTGGTGCGGGCGGCCACCGCGGCGCAGTTGGACACCGCGCTGATCGGGTAGCCGAGGCGCGCCCGCCCCCTCGGAACGACCGCTCAACGGCAACGACAACGGTCACCAGTACAGCCTTTGGATCTTTGTCCGTTCTGCGGTTCACTTCGAGTGCAGGGCGATCGCGCCCCTCCCCTCCCCACCCGTGCGTCCAGAGAGGACTTCGATGGCCGGGCACGAGCATTCCCACACTGATCATGCGCATGACCACAAGCACGCGCACGACCACGGCGGACACCGGCACGGCGGACACGGCGGGCACAGCGGCCACTCGCACGGTGTCGCCGCCGACGCCGACCGCCGCTGGCTGCTCGGCGCCCTCACCCTCATCGTCGTCTTCATGGCCGGCGAGGTCGTGGTCGGCTTCGCCGCGAAGTCCCTGGCCCTGATCTCCGACGCGGCGCACATGCTCACCGACGCCGCCTCGATCGTCCTCGCGCTGGTCGCGATGCGCCTCGCCGCCCGCCCGGCCCGCGGCGGCTACACGTACGGCCTCAAGCGCGCCGAGATCCTGTCCGCCCAGGCCAACGGCGTCACCCTGCTGGTGCTGTCCGCCTGGCTGGGCTACGAGGCCGTCACCCGGCTGTTCGAGCCGCCGGAGGTCGCCGGCTCGCTGGTGCTGGTCACCGCGCTGATCGGGATCGTGGTCAACCTGGCCGCCGCCTGGTGCATGTCGAAGGCCAACCGCAGCTCGCTGAACGTCGAGGGCGCCTTCCAGCACGTGCTCACCGACCTGTACGCGTTCATCGCCACCGCCGTCGCCGGCGCCGTCATGCTGACCACCGGCTTCGTCCGGGCCGACGCGATCGCCTCGCTGATCGTGGTCGCGCTGATGCTCAAGGCCGGCATCGGCCTGGTCCGCGACTCCGGGCGGATCTTCCTGGAGGCCGCCCCGGCCGGCATCGACCCGGACGCGGTGGCCGACCGGATGGTCGCCCAGCCGCTGGTCGAGGAGATCCACGACCTGCACATCTGGGAGATCACCTCCAACCAGCCGGCCCTGTCCGCGCACATCCTGGTCACCCCCGGCGGCGACTGCCACGCCGTCCGGCGCGAGCTCCAGCGCGGACTGGCCGACGAGTACGGCATCACCCACAGCACGCTCCAGGTCGACCACGTCGGCGAGGACGCGGCCGGCGCCCTGCTCCAGATCGCCGCCCCGGGCGAACAACCCGCCGAACACTGCGCCGACGCGCACGGCCCGGTCCACCGCGCCGGCCCGCACGAACACTGAAGCCGCCCTCCTGTCGTCGCGGTGCGGCATGATCTGACACGTGACCGCACCGCGACTGATGCTCCTCGACTCCGCCAGCCTGTACTTCCGGGCCTACTACGGCGTGCCGGACACCCTGCGCTCCCCGCAGGGCGAACCGGTCAACGCCGTCCGCGGCCTGCTGGACTTCATCGCCCGGCTGGTCCACGACCACCACCCCGACCAGCTCGTCGCCTGCATGGACGCCGACTGGCGCCCGCAGTGGCGGGTGGACCTCCTCCCCTCGTACAAGACCCACCGCGTCGCCGAGGCCGCCGAGGACGGCGAGGAGGAGGTGCCGGACACGCTCGCCCCGCAGGTCCCGGTGATCGAACAGGTGCTGGACGCGCTCGGCATCGCCCGGGTCGGCTCCCCCGGCTACGAGGCCGACGACGTCATCGGCACCCTGACCGCCCACGCCAAGGGCCCGGTGCAGATCGTCACCGGCGACCGCGACCTGTTCCAACTGGTCGACGACGCCCGCGGGATCACCGTGCTCTACCCGGTCAAGGGCATGGGCAACCTCCAGGTCACCGACGACGCGCTGCTCCTGGAGAAGTACGGCGTGCGCGGCGCCCAGTACGCCGACATGGCCGCCCTGCGCGGGGACCCAAGCGACGGCCTGCCCGGCGTCAAGGGCATCGGCGAGAAGACCGCCGCCCAGCTCATCAACGAGTACGGCGACCTCACCACCATCCGCGCCGCCGCCCTCGACCTCTCCTCCAAGCTCACCCCCGCCCGCCGCCGCAACCTCGTCGAAGGCGCCGCCTACCTCGACGTCGCCCCCACCGTCGTCCGCGTCGCCCCCGACGCCCCCCTCCCCGCCTTCGACCCGGCCCTCCCCCACGAACCGCTCGACCCGATGACCCTGGAGGAACTCTCCACCCGCTGGGGCCTCGGCAGTTCCCTCGACCGCCTCCTGGAGTCCCTCTCCGCCCGCTGAGCCCCCGGCAGAGGGGCCTCTTTCCGCCGCCCCAGGCGAAACAACGCCGTCGGCGAGGACACCCGGTACCTCTGTCGGGCCGACGCCGAACGCCTGGACCTTCCGCAGGAGGAGGCCGGAAGCCCACCGCATCATCACGCGGTGCCGCAGGGCACTCGGTTCTGCCTGAGAATTCCCACGAACCCCAGCCGCCCGAGCCGGAATATTCGAAAATCACGATCCCGCCGGCGAATCTCGACCGCTTAACGTCCTGCCGATGGCTTTGATCGGCACGGGAGTTGAGTGATGATCACGAGATCGCAGTGGTTGACGGATGGCGTCCCGACGAGTGGTGTAGCAGGGATCTTGGTGTAACCCCTGGTCATAAGGGAGCCATCGCGCAACTCTCCGAGTAGGCATGCTCGTTGAGTGAGAGATGCGCGATGGCCGCGGCTGGGCCGGCTCATCCGGGAAACAGGCCGACCGAACGAAGCCCTCGCCCGGGCCTTGTGCGCCGTTGCGGCCAGTCACAACGATCCGGCACGACCGAGCCGGGCATCCGTCACTCAGTGGGGCCGCCAAGGCGTCATGCTCTCCGGGAACATCCCCCAGCACTACTACACCGTCGCCGTGAAGCTGGCGGCCGAGGCTGACGACCCCGCGATGGCCGGCCACGTCCTGCGCGCCATGGCCCACCAGGCGGTCGACCTCCGGAAGCCGCACCATGCTGTCAGGGTCGCCGAGGCGTCGATGGTCGGCGACCGATTCCGGCTCGCCAGCCCTCGCGAACGGTCTCTGCTCGGCGTCGTCCACGCACGCGCTCTCGCCGCTGCGGGGCGCGCCGCCGAGGCGAACGCCGCACTCCTTCGGGCACGCCGGTCATCGAAGTGAAGCCCTGGTTCGAGGAGTTCGGCCCGCGCGGAGAAGTGCGCCAACCCGCATGGACCACGGAGATGCTCCGCGACTACTTCGCCCCGGCGCTTCCCACACCCTGACCATCGGCGTCGCCTCGCTCGTTTCGGCTGCCTCTTCTCCACGAGAAGTCGACCTGATCGACTTCCCGTGCAACCGCTCACAATTCCGGTGCCGCTTCGGCCCCGCCGAAGCGGCACCGGCTTGGAATCTCGCTTCTGTCATCAGAATGCCTCTGCCCCTGTCATCGGCGGGGGCAGAGGCATTTCCTCTGCGCAGGAAGCCCCAGCGGCGAGGCGAAGCCGAAGCCGCACGGGGGTGGGGGACGGAAGCCGCCGGGCACGCCAGGGGCCCGCACGTTCGGGGTGAACGGGCGGGCCCCTTGCGTTCGGCGGTCAGCCCACCGAGGAGTAGGCGATGATGCCGCGGCGCAGGCCGTCGACGGCCTTGCGGGCCGTCCGGCGCAGTTCGGCGTCCTCGCCGGCCGCGTCCTGGATCTGGCCGAGGACGTCGATCAGTTGCTTGGTCCAGCGGACGAAGTCGCCGGCCGGCATGTCGGCGTCGCGCAGCACCTGGTCCAGGCTGTGGCCGAGGGCCCAGCGGTGGGCGGCCCAGGCGAAGCCGAGGTCGGGCTCGCGCTGGCCGACGCCCTCGGCGGTGTTGATCCGGTGCTGCTCCTCCAGGGCGTCCAGGTGGCCCCAGATCCGGACCATCTGGCCGAGCGCCTCCTTGGCCGCGCCCTCCGGCACCCGGGGGGCGGTGGCGTCGTCGGACTGGCGCGCCTCGTAGACCAACGCCGAGGCGCAGGCGGCGAGTTCGGCGGCGTCCAGGCCGCTCCAGACGCCTTCGCGGATGCACTCGGAGGCGAGCAGGTCGAGTTCGCCGTAGAGCCGGCCGAGGCGCTTGCCGTCGTCGGTGACGGTGTCGCCGCTGAGGTAGCCGAGGTCGGTGAGCAGCCCGCAGACCCGGTCGAAGGTGCGGGCGATGGTGTGGGTGCGGGAGCGCATCCGGCGTTCCAGTACCTCGGTGTCGCGGTGCAGGCGGTGGTAGCGCTCGGCCCAGCGGGCGTGGTCCTCGCGCTCGTCGCAGCCGTGGCAGGGATGCTGGCGCAGTTCGGTGCGCAGCCGGGTGATCTCCTGGTCGTCGGCGGCGGCCGCGCGGCCCCGGCGGAACCGCTCGGGTTCGAGGTGGCCGGCCTTGGTGCGCAGCGCGGAGGCGAGGTCCCGGCGGGACTGCGGGCTGCGCGGGTTGAAGGACTTGGGGATGCGCACCCGCTCGACGGCGGCGACCGGGTACGGGAAGTCGATCATGGCGAGCCGCTTGACCTGCCGCTCGGCGGTGAGCACCACCGGGCGGGGCCCGTCCTGGAAGTCGGGGTGGCGGCCGACCCGGCCGTTGCGGCTGACCGGCGGCAGGCCCGGGTCGAGGACGAGGGCGAGGCCGGCGAACTTGCCGGTGGGGACGTGGATGACGTCGCCCGGCTTGAGGTGCTCGATCGACTCGACGGCGGCCGCGCGGCGCTGGCTGCTGCCCTCGCGGGCGAGTTCGTTCTCCCGGTCCTTGAGCCGGCGACGCAGGTCCATGTACGCGTCGAAGTCGCCGAGGTGGCAGGTCATCGACTCGCGGTAGCCCTCCAGCCCCTCCTCGTTGCGCTGGACCTGGCGGGCGATGCCGACCACCGAGCGGTCGGCCTGGAACTGGGCGAAGGAGGTTTCCAGCAGTTCGCGCGAGCGGTGCCGGCCGAACTGGGAGACCAGGTTGACGGCCATGTTGTAGGACGGCCGGAACGAGGACTTGAGCGGGTAGGTGCGGGTGCCGGCCAGGCCGGCCAGCGCCTCCGGGTCGAGGCCGCGCTGCCAGAGCACCACGGCGTGGCCCTCGACGTCGATGCCTCGGCGCCCGGCCCGGCCGGTGAGCTGGGTGTACTCGCCGGGGGTGATGTCGGCGTGGGTCTCGCCGTTCCACTTGACCAGCTTCTCCATGACCACCGAGCGGGCGGGCATGTTGATGCCGAGCGCGAGGGTCTCGGTCGCGAAGACGGCCTTGACCAGGCCCTTCACGAACAGCTCCTCGACCACCTCCTTGAACCGCGGCAGCATCCCGGCGTGGTGGGCGGCGATGCCGCGCTCCAGCCCGTCCAGCCACTCGAAGTAGCCGAGGACGTGCAGGTCCTCGTCGGGGATGTCGGCGCAGCGCTCCTCGACGAAGGCCCGGACGAGGGCGCGGTCGGCGTCCTTGTTGAGCCGCAGGCCGGAGCTGAGGCACTGCTGGACGGCGGCCTCGCAGCCGGCCCGGCTGAAGATGAAGGTGATCGCGGGCAGCAGCCCCTCGGCGTCGAGCCGGTCGATGACGTCCACCCGGCCCGGCGTCCAGACCCGGCCGGGGCGCCCGTTGGGCATGCTGCGGCCCCGGCCGCGGCCGAACCGGTCGCGCGGGTTGCGGTCCAGCTCGGAGCGGGCGAGCCGGACCAGCTCGGGGTTGACGGCCTTGCCGGGGTTGCGCGGGCCGTCCTTGGGGCGGCCGTCCCGGTCGGGGTTGGCGAACAGGTCGTACATCCGGTTGCCGGCCATCACGTGCTGCCACAGCGGCACGGGCCTGGTCTCGGAGACGATCACCCGGGTGCCGCCGCGCACGGTGTCCAGCCAGTCGCCGAACTCCTCGGCGTTGGAGACGGTCGCGGAGAGCGAGACGAGGGTGACCGACTCGGGGAGGTGGATGATGACCTCCTCCCAGACGGCGCCGCGGAAGCGGTCGGCGAGGTAGTGCACCTCGTCCATGACGACGTAGCCGAGGCCGTCGAGAGTGCTGGAGCCCGCGTAGAGCATGTTGCGCAGCACCTCGGTGGTCATGACCACCACGGGGGCGTCGCCGTTGACGGTGTTGTCACCGGTGAGCAGGCCGACCTTGGCGGCGCCGTAGCGCTTGACCAGGTCGCCGTACTTCTGGTTGGACAGCGCCTTGATGGGCGTGGTGTAGAAGCACTTGCGGCCGCCCAGGAGGGCCAGGTGCACGGCGAACTCGCCGACGATGGTCTTGCCCGAGCCGGTGGGCGCGGCGACCAGGACGCCCGAGCCGGCCTCCAGCGCCTCGCAGGCCTCCAGCTGGAAGTCGTCCAGCGGGAAGTCGTACAGCTGCTGGAAGCCGTGGAGCGCGGTCGCCTGTTCCTTGGCCCGGCGGCGGCTGGCCGCGTACGCCTCGGCGGGGCTGAGCTCCTGGTCGTCGTGGGGCTGGGGCTCAGGGGTGTTCATCGCCGTCCGGGTGTGGTTGGTGTGATCTCGCATCTCAGCGAGAGGTTACCCGGCGGCACTGACATCGATAGCACCGTTTTTCCGTGCGACTTTCCGTGCGGCTTCCGTACGGCTTTCCCCGCGGCTTCCGTGCGGCCTCCGTAGGGCTTCCGCACGGCGGGATCGGCCGCGGGATCATTCCGGGATCGCTTCCCTCTCACATCCATAGTTGCAAACATCTTCAAGTGATCGGAGTCCGACCAGCTTCGGACGTCTCCGGTCATCCCCGGTGGACCGCCGCCGGTCTCCCTACCGTCGTTGCCACGGCGGAGCGACCGCCACCAACTCACGGGAGGACACCGACGATGGCGAACCTGGAGACGTCCCTCAAAGAGGCCATGGGGATCGACGGCGCGATCGGCGTCGCCCTGGTCGACTACGGCAGCGGCATGGCGCTCGGCAGCCTCGGCGACGGCGGCGAACTGGACCTCAACGTCGCCGCCGCCGGGAACACCGACGTGGTCCGCGCCAAGATGCGGGCGATGGAGATGCTCAACCTGCACGACAACGAGATCGAGGACATCCTGATCAGCCTCACCAACCAGTACCACATGGTCCGACCGATCACCACGCCCACCGGACGCGGCCTCTTCCTCTTCCTGGCGCTCAACCGCGGCCGCTCCAACCTCGCGATGGCCCGCCACCAGCTCAAGCGGATCGAACTCTCGCTGGAGATCTGAGCGGACCGACACCAGGGAAGGGGGGACTCGTGGCGGTAGCGCTCTACCAGGCCAAGGCCGAGTTCTTCCGGATGCTCGGCCATCCCGTCCGGATCCGGGTGCTGGAACTGCTCCAGGCCGGACCGACGCCCGTCCGCGGGCTGCTCGCCGAGCTGGAGGTCGAACCCTCCAGCCTCTCCCAGCAGCTCGCGGTGCTGCGCCGGTCCGGCATCGTCACCGCCACCCGGGAGGGCAGCACGGTGGTGTACACACTGGCCGGCGGCGACGTCGCCGACCTGCTGCGAGCGGCCCGGCGGATCCTCACCGGGCTGCTCGCCGACCAGAACCTGCTGCTCGCCGAGCTGCGGGCCAGCTCCGACCGGGCCGGCTCCGAACGAGGCAGCTCCGAGCGGGCCGGCCCGGACTAGCCACGCGCGGACCGGCCCGGACCAGCCACGCGCGGAGGCCGGCCCCCGCGAGCCGGTCAGCCCTTCAGCAGGTCGGCCAGCCCGTCCGCCAGCCGCTCGTACTCCCGCGGCCGGTTGTACAGCTGCGCGCTGACCCGCAGCACCCCGCCGCCGGCCCACGGGCGGATCGCGATCCGGGTGCCGAGCCGCTGCCACACCTCGTCCCGCAGCGGTCTCACGTCCTGCTCCGCCTCGACGCACCCGGCCGGCAGCCGGACCGAGCGCATCGAGACCCCGGGCGTCGCGGGCAGCGGCGACAGGCCGGCCCGCTCGGCGAGCACCCGCTGGCCGTACCCGGCGAGCGCGGCGTTGTGCGCGGCCACCGCCTCGGGGCCGAGCTCGCGCAGCAGCTCGAACCCCGCCGGGGCGGCCAGCCAGCCCGTGTAGTCGCAGGTGCCGCGCCATTCGACGTTCCACGGGAAGCCCCGGTCGTGCTCCCAGGAGAAGGTGAGCGGGCGCACCCGGTCCACCCACTCCGGGCGGACGGCGAGCACGCCGGTGCCGCGCGGGGCGAAGGCCCACTTGTGCAGGTTGCCGAACCAGAAGTCGGCGTTCGGGTCGACCGGGGCGGGCAGCATGCCGGGGGCGTGGGCGCCGTCCACGACGGTGGTCACACCGCGCTCGCGCAGGTCGGCGAGCAGGCCCGCTCCGGCGATCAGGCGGGCGGTGGGCGAGGTGATCTGGTCCAGCACCGCGACGGTGACGCGCTCGTCGACGGCGGCGAGCACCGCCTCCCGGACGGCCTGCTCGTCGGGGGTGTCCAGCGGCAGTTCGACCTCGACCACCTCGGCGCCGGTCTCGGCGGCCCGGCGGGCGGCGGCCCGGGTGACCACCCCGTAGCCGTGGTCGGTGACCAGGATCCGGTCGCCGGGCGCGAACGGGATGGTGTCCAGGGCGATCGCGACCGCCTCGGTGACGTTGGAGACCAGGGCGAGCCGGCCCGGGTCGACGGCCAGGTCGGCGGCGATCCTGGTCCGCGCCGCGCCGACCCGGGCCGGCAGGTCGGCGAAGAAGCCGTCCGGGTCCAGCTCGTGTTCGGCGCGCAGCCGCTGCTGCGCCCGCTGCACGGGGACGGGCACCGCGCCGAACGAACCGTGGTTCAGGTGCGCCGCGTCCGGTGAGACGCCGAACAGCCCGTCGGCCGCGGGCAGCGGGGCCGGGGGTTCGGCGGTCCACAGGTCCTCGATCACGGCATCCTCCGCATTGTGATGTGTGACATTTCACATGACAGGGTACTGGTCGGGTGGCGTGTCCCGAGACGACGATCGGGCCGTGACCATCACCGACCCCTTCCTGTCGCTCAGCGCCCGCACCGGCCGGTTCACCTTCGGTGCGCCGCGCGCGTTCACCCTCGCCGAGGACGGTACCCGGCTGCTGCTGCTCCGCTCGACCGGTTCCGAGGATCCGGTCGACCGCCTGCACCTGCTCGACACCGCCACCGGCGAGGAACGACTGGTCGCCGACCCGGCCGTCCTCGCCCCCGGGCGCGCCGGCCGCCGCGACGACCTGCCCGCCGTCGAACGACGGCTGCGCGAACGCACCCGCCTGGTCGCCGCCGGCATCGGCACGTACGCGGCCACCGCCGACCTCGCGACCGCCGTCCTCGTCCTCGACGGCCGGCTGTTCCGGATCGACACCGCCACCGGCACCGGCACCGAACTGCCCGTCGCCGGGCCCGCGTTCGACCCCCGGCCGGACGCCGCCGGCGAACGCGTCGCCTACGTCGCCGACGACGCCCTGTACGTCACCCCCGGCCTCGAACCGCTCTCCCCCGCCGACGGCGCCCGCTGGGGCGTCGCCGAGTTCGCCGCCGCCGAGGAGCTCGGCCGCTCCCGCGGCCACTGGTGGCGCCCCGACGGCGGCGCGCTGCTGGCCGCCCGGGTGGACGAATCCGCCCTCCCCCGGCGCTACTTCGCCGACCCCGCCCACCCCGGCGAGCCCGCCGAGGACTTCGCCTACCCGCAGGCCGGCGGCCCCAACGCGGACGTCCAGCTCTGGGTGCTCGGCCTCGACCGCAGCCGGGTACGGCTCCGCTGGGACGCCGCCGCGTTCCCCTACCTCTGCGCCGCCACCTGGGCCTCCGACCAGGAGCTGCTGCTCACCGTCGCCGACCGGCTCCAGCAGCACGTCCTGCTGCTGACCGCCGACCCGACCACCGGCGAGACCCGCGAACTCTCCCGCACCACCGACGAGTTCTGGGTCGACGACCTGCCCGGCACCCCCGCCCGGCTGACCGACGGCCGGCTGCTCACCGCCCACGACACCACGCAGGCCCGCGGCCTCGCCCTGGACGGCAAGCCGCTGGACACCACCGGGCTCCAGATCCGCCGGGTGGTCGGGCACCTGGACGACCGGCTGCTCTGCGAGACCGGCCAGGGCGACCCGGCCGACCAGTACGTCCACCTGGTCGACCCGGACGGCGGCGCACCCGAACCCGTCACCACCGGCCCCGGCGTGCACTCCGCACTCGCCGCCGGCCGCACCCTGCTGCTCACCACCGCCGACGCCGACGGCATCCGGCGCCGACTGCTGCGCGACGGCTCGCTCGACGCCTCGCTCGACGGCCCCGCACTGCCGCTCACCGACCTGAGCGCCACCCTGCCCTACCGGGTGCGGCCACGGCTCGCCCGGGTCACCGAACTCGGCCTGCCCACCGCCGTGGTGTACCCGCGCGACCACGTCCCCGGCCGCCGGCTGCCGGTGCTGCTGGACGTCTACGGCGGGCCCGGCTTCCAGGCCGTGGCGGCCGAGCCGCGCCGCTGGCAGCTCCGCCAGTGGTGGGCCGACCAGGGCTTCGCCGTCGTCACCACCGACAACCGCGGCACCCCGTTCGTCTCGCCGGAGTTCACCCGGGCGATCTTCCGCCGCTTCTCCCAGGTGGCGCTGGACGACCAGGTGAACGCCCTGCGGGCGCTCGCCGGGCAGCACCCCGACCTCGACCTCGGCCGGGTCGGCGTGCGCGGCTGGTCGTACGGCGGGTACTTCGCGGCGCTCGCCGTGCTGCGCCGCCCGGACGTCTTCCACGCCGCCTGCGCGGGCGCCCCGCCCACCGACTTCCGGCACTACGACACCGCGTACACCGAGCGCTACCTCGCGCTGCCGCAGGACAACCCGGAGGGCTACGCCGACGACTGCCTGGTCACCGACGCGCCCGGGCTGACCCGGCCGCTGCTGCTGATCCACGGGCTGGCCGACGACAACGTCCACCCCTCGCACACCCTGCTGCTCTCCGAGGCGCTCACCAAGGCCGGCCGGCCGCACAGCGTGCTGCCGCTGCCGGGCGTCACCCACATGACCCCGGGCGGAGTGAACGAGCAGGTCACCCAGGCCGAACTCGCCTTCCTGCGGGCGTCCTTGGGCTGAGCCTCCGGATTCACGGGCAGGGGCGTCGCACCGGTGGTGCGGCGCCCTTCGCCTTGCCCTCACCTCTTCCACGTGACCCGTGACATGTGAAATATTACCTGCGCTTCACCGAACGATTACTCCCACCCGGACCACCCGGGGCGCCCGGAAGCCCGGACCGCCCGGAAGCCCGGGACCCCCATCCCCCGGAAAGGACCGGTCAGTTGCGCAGACTGTCCGCCGCACTCGCGGCCGCGCTCACCACGAGCGCGATAGCCGCCACCCTGCTGGGCACCCCCGCCCAGGCCGCTCCCCTCACCGCCACGACCGCCCCCGCCACGATCGCCGCCGCCCCGGCGGAGCAGGGCGCCGAAGCCCCGCCCGCGCCGCTCGCCCCCCAGGAGCGCGAGCGGCAGGCGCTCCGCACCAAGGCCCTGGAACAGCTCAACCAGGGCGCCGTCGCCAAGACCGCCGGCAAGCGGGCCCCCGCCAAGGTGAAGGTCGGCAACGACTACGTCCAACTGGCGCACCAGCGCACCGACAAGGTCTTCGTGATCCTCGCCCAGTTCGGCGACGAGGTCGACAACACCACCCAGTACAACGGCCAGCCCCGCTACGGCGGCACCCCCGGCCCGCGCCACGACCAGATCCCCAAGCCGGGCAAGGACGACAACCACACGCTGTGGGAGCCGGACTTCGACCGCGGCTACTACCAGAAGATGTTCTTCGACGACACGCCCGGCGCCGTGTCCATGCGCAACTACTACCGCACCCAGTCCTCCGGCCGCTACGACGTCCAGGGCACCGTCAGCGACTGGGTCACCGTCCCGTACAACGAGGCCCGCTACGGCAGCAACAAGGGCCCGCAGGGCTCCGGCGCCTGGACCCAGGGCCAGGAGTTCATCCGGGACGCCGTCAAGGCCTGGTACGACGGCGAGATCGCCAAGGGCCGCAGCGTGGCCGACATCAAGGCGCAGCTCGCCCAGTACGACGTCTACGACCGCTACGACCACACCAGGACCGGCGAGTTCAACCAGCCCGACGGCTACCTCGACAACGTCATCGTGGTGCACGCCGGCGTCGACGAGACCTGGGGCGGCGGCGCCCAGGGGGCCGACGCGCTGTGGGCGCACCGCAGTTGGACCTTCCCCGACGCGACCGGCCGCACCGGACCGGAGGGCAACAAGATCGGCGGCGCGCCGGTCGGCGACACCGGCCTCTACGTCTACGACTACGTCCAGGCCGGCGAGAACAGCGGCGTCGGCCTGTTCGCCCACGAGTACGGCCACAACCTCGGTCTGCCTGACCTGTACAGCACCAACGGCGGCGACAACAGCGTCAACTTCTGGTCGCTGATGTCCTCCGGCTCCTACCTCGGCAAGGGGCCGAACACCACCGGCGGCTACCCCGGCGACCTCGACGCCTGGAGCAAGCTCCAGTTCGGCTGGCTCGACTACGACGAGGCGCAGGCCGCCACCCGGTCCAGCCACGCCCTCGGGGTGAGCGGCTACAACACCGACCAGGCCCAGGCGCTGCTCGTCCACCTGCCGGACAGCACCACCAGCACCGACCTCGCCGACCCGTACGAGGGCGCCAGGCAGTGGTGGAGCGACACCGGCGACAACCTCGACAACTCGCTCAGCCGGGACGTCGACCTGCGCACCGCCACCGGCCCGGCCGCCCTGGACGCCGCCGCCTGGTACGACACCGAGCAGGACTACGACTTCCTCACCGTCGAGGCCTCCACCGACCAGGGCAAGCACTGGACGGCCCTGGGCGGCACCGTCGACGGCGCACCGATCGGCAACACCAACGCCAACACCCCCGGGCTCAGCGGCAGTTCGGGCACCTACCGGAAGCTGCACCTCCCGCTGGACAGCTACCTCGGCCAGCAGGTCCGGCTGCGCTTCCACGCCACCTCGGACGGCAACACCCACGGCCGGGGCGTGCTCGTCGACGCCGTGAGGATCACCGCCGGCGGCACCGAGCTCTTCGCCGACGGCGCCGAGAACGGCGCCAACGGCTGGACCGCCACCGGCTTCACCGTCATCACCGGCCGCACCGCCGTCAAGCAGCACCCGCGCGCCTACCTCGCCGAGAACCGCCGCTACACCGGCTACGGCGCGTTCCTGAAGACCGGCCCGTACAACTTCGGGTACACCGGCGTCGCGGGCAAGGCCGATGTCGTCGACGCCTACCCGTACCAGGAGGGCGTCCTGCTCTGGCTGTGGGACACCGCGTACGGCGACAACAACACCAAGGACCACCCCGGCGGCGGGCTGATCCTGCCGATCGACGCCCACCCGGCGGCGGTCCGCTTCGCCGACGGCACCCTGGTCAACGGGCGGGCGCAGACCTACGACGCGCCGTTCTCGCTCAGGCCGACCACGGCGTTCACGCTGCACAAGGGCGGCGTCGCGGTGCGGATACCATCCGAGCCGGCCGTCCCGGTCTTCAACGACCACACCGGCACGTACACCGACCCGGCCCTCCCGCAGCTCGCGGTGAAGGTCCCGGACACCAACACCAGGATCGAGGTCGTCCGGGAGTCCCAGGGCGGGCGGATCACCACCGTCCGGGTCGGCCCGGCCTCGTAGGAACCCACAGCGAAGGCCCCGGGTCCCCCCGACGAAAAGGGACCCGGGGCCGGCTCGCGGGTCTCACCGCGCCCGGCGAACGGTTCACGCCGACCTCGGGCGGGGCCGTTCGGCGCCGACTCCAGGGGACAACTGTCCTGCTCGGCAACGGCAGTAATGCTCTGCGCAGCGAATGATCCGACCACGTCCGGTACGCTAGATCTTCAACAGGACTTGAAGTCAAGGAGTCGAGGAGCAGGCATGGACACCGCACCGGTCGACCTGCTGAGCGTCGGCGAGGTGGCCCGGCGGGCCGGGATCGCCACCTCGGCGGTGCGCTTCTACGAGGACCAGGGGCTGATCTCCTCCGAGCGGTCGCCGGGCAACCAGCGCCGCTACCGGCGGCACGTGCTGCGCCGGATCTCGCTCATCCTGGTCGCCAAACGGCTCGGCATCCCGCTCTCCGAGGTGGCCGAGGTGTTCACCGGGCTCCCCGAGGACCGGATGCCGGGCAAGCACGACTGGGACCGCATCTCGCGGCGCTGGGCCGAACAACTGCGCGCCCGGCGGGCCGAGTTGGAGCGACTGGAGGAGGAGCTGACCGGCTGCATCGGCTGCGGCTGCGTGTCGCTGCGCCGCTGCCGGGTGCTCAACCCCGGGGACGAACTGGCCGCCGAGGGGCCCGGCCCGCGCCGGCTGCTGCCGGGCACGGCGGGCGAGGCGGGCGGGCCGTCCGGACCGTGAAAACGGTCGGGCCATGAAAACGGACGGTCCGTGAGAATGGTCGGTCCGTAAACATGGTGGAACCCGGTCGGACGCGGCCCTCGTGAGGTTCCCCGCCGCGCCCGACCGGGCGTCTGCGGCGAGGGATCGCGTCCCTCGCCCGTTGGGTGCCGTACCGCCCGGCGTGGGGGCAACTGGGCGGTACGGCGGCTCTATGTGGTCGGCCTCAGGCCTCCGGGAAGTGGCAGGCCGCCTGCCGGCTACCCGCCCCGGCGATCTGCAGCAGCGGACGGTCCGTGCGGCAGATCTCCTGCGCCTTGGGGCAGCGCGGGTGGAAGGTGCAACCGGACGGCGGGTTCGCCGGGCTCGGCGGGTCGCCGAGCAGCACGATCCGCTCCCGCGCGCGCTCCGCCGCCGGGTCGGGCAGCGGGACGGCGGACAGCAGCGCCTTGGTGTACGGGTGCGCCGGGCTGCCGTACACCTCGGCCTTGTCGCCGATCTCGACGATCCGCCCGAGGTACATCACCGCCACCCGGTCGCAGACCCGCTTGACCACCGAGAGGTCGTGCGCGATGAACACGTACGCCAGGCCGAGCTCCTGCTGGAGCCGCTCCATCAGGTTGACCACCTGGGCCTGGATGGAGACGTCGAGCGCGGAGACCGGCTCGTCGGCGATGACCAGCTTCGGCGAGGTGGCGAGCGAGCGGGCGATGCCGATGCGCTGCGCCTGGCCGCCGGAGAACTCGTGCGGGTAGCGGTCGATCT
Organism: Kitasatospora sp. NPDC043950; assembly: GCF_056435345.1. Taxonomy (NCBI): domain Bacteria; kingdom Bacillati; phylum Actinomycetota; class Actinomycetes; order Kitasatosporales; family Streptomycetaceae; genus Kitasatospora; species Kitasatospora sp. NPDC043950. The sequence goes on along the minus strand of NZ_JBWKER010000027.1, from coordinate 90,879 downwards.
GCTCGGGGATCAGCCCGACCAGTTCCATCAGCTCGCCCGCCCGCCGGCGCGCGTCGGCCGCGCTCGACCCCTGGAGCAGCAGCGGCTCGGAGATGATCCGGGCCACCGTCTGCCGGGGGTTGAGCGAGGAGTACGGGTCCTGGAAGACCATCTGCAGGTGCCGCCGGTGCGGCCGCAGCCGGGCCTGGGAGAGCCCGCCGATCTCGGTGCCGTCGAAGGTGACGGTGCCCGAGGTCGGGTCGAGCAGCCGGACGATCATCCGCCCGGTGGTGGACTTGCCGCAGCCGGACTCGCCGACCAGGCCGAGCGTCTCGCCCTTGCCGACGTCGAAGCTGACGCCGTCGACGGCGCGGACCGGGGCGCCGGGCCGGCCGGTGCGGCTCCGTCGGCCGGGGAAGGTCTTCACCAGGTCCCGTACGGACAGCAGGTTCTCGGTCATGGCCGGGCTCCTTCCGGTACCAGCGGCAGGTGGCAGGCGGCCTGGTGGCCGGGGCCGAGCGGGCCGAGCTCGGGTCGGTCGGCCAGGCAGCGGGCGTGTTCCTCGGCGGTGGCGGTGCTGGTGCGGGCGCAGCGCGGCGCGAAGGAGCAGCCGGGGGCGGGGGCGATCAGCGACGGCGGGCTGCCGGGGATGGCCCGCAGCGGGGCGTCGTCGGTGTCGTCCAGGCGCGGCAGCGAGTCCAGCAGGCCGCGGGTGTACGGGTGCCCGGGGGTGGCGAACAGCCGGTCCACCGGGGCCTGTTCGGCGGCCCGGCCGCCGTACATGACCAGCACCTCGTGGGCGACCCGGGCGACCACCCCGAGGTCGTGGGTGATCATGACGACGCCGAGGCCGCGCTCCTGCTGGATGCGGGCGATCAGGTCGAGGATCTGCGCCTGGACGGTGACGTCGAGGGCCGTGGTGGGCTCGTCGGCGATCAGCAGTTCGGGTTCGCAGGCGAGCGCCATGGCGATCATGACGCGCTGGCGCATGCCGCCGGAGAACTGGTGCGGGTACTCGTCGACCCGCCGGGCCGGCTCCGGGATGCCGACCTCGGCCAGCATCTCGACCGCCCGCGCGCGGCCCGCCCTGCGGTTGGCCTTGAAGTGCACCCGGTAGTGCTCGGCGATCTGCTCGCCGACGGTGTAGAAGGGGTGCAGGCTGGACAGCGGGTCCTGGAAGATCATCGCGATCCGGCGGCCCCGGACGGTGCCCAGCTCCCGTTCGCCGAGCCCGTTGAGCTCCATCCCGTCGAGCCGGATCGAGCCGGTGACGGCGGCGCCGCGGTGCAGGCCCATGACGGCGAGCGAGGTGACGGACTTGCCGCTGCCGGACTCGCCGACCAGGCCGAGGGTCCGCCCGGCGTCGACGGCGAAGGAGATGCCGTCCACCGCCCGGACGGTGCCGCGGGGCGTGTCGAAGGAGACCTTGAGGTCCTCGACCTCCAAGAGAGTCATCAGTACCTCACTCGTGGGTCGACGAACGCGTAGAGCAGGTCGACCAGCAGGTTCGCCGCGACGATGAAGAAGGCCGCGAGCAGGGTGACGCCGAGGATCACGGGCTGGTCGGAGCGGCCCAGACCGTCGTAGAACAGCCGGCCGACGCCGGGCAGGCCGAAGATGGACTCGGTGATGACCGCACCGGCCAGAAGGCCGCCGAGGTCCATGCCGAAGATGGTGAGGATCGGCGTCACCCCGGCGCGCAGCCCGTGCTTGACCGTGACCGTCCGCGACGGCAGGCCCTTGGCCCGGGCGGTGCGGATGTACGGCTCGGCCATCGCCTCGATCATCGAGTTGCGGCTCTGCCGGGCGTACATGGCCGCGTACAGCAGGGCCAGGGCGATCCACGGCAGCAGCAGGTTGGAGGCCCACTCGAAGGGGTTCTCGGTGAACTTGTGGTACGCCGGGTAGGGCAGCAGCCCGGCCGTACGGACGACACCCCAGATCAGCATGATCGAGGTGAAGTAGACCGGCAACGAGGCGGTGCCGACCGAGAGCACCATCAGCGTCTTGTCGGAGGCCTTGCCCTTGCGCAGCGCCGAGGTGACGCCCGCGCCGAGGCCGAGGACCAGCCAGAGCACCGCCGCGCCGACGGCGAGCGAGATGGACACCGGCAGCCGGTCGACGAGCAGGTCCCAGACCGGCAGCCCGTACTCGTACGAGTAGCCGAGGCAGGGGAAGCCGCAGTGCACGGCGCTCGGGCCGCTGCCGTAGTCGCGACCGGCGAAGATGCCGCCCAGGTAGGCGAGGAACTGTTCCCAGATCGGCTTGTTCAGGCCCATCGCCGCCTTGACGTCGGCGAGCCGCTCCGGGCTGCAGGTCTTGCCGCAGGCCGCCGCCGCCGGGTCGTTCGGCAGCAGGTAGAAGATGGTGAAGGTGATGGCGCAGATGGCGAGCAGGATGCCCGCCACGCCGAGCAGTCGGCGGCCGAGGTAGAGGATCACGACCGGCCTCCCCGGGGGTCGAGGATGTCGCGCAGCGCGTCCCCGAGCAGGGTGAACGCGAGCACGGCGACGAACAGGAAAGCCGTCGGGATCAGGAAGTACGTCGGGTCGGTCTCGTAGTGGACGATGCTCTCCGCGATCATCTGGCCCCAGGACGAGGTCGGCGGGCGGACGCCCACACCGAGGTAGCTGAGCGCGGCCTCGGTGGCGATCATGCCGGGGATGAGCAGGGTGGTGTAGGCGATGATCGGGCCGGAGACGTTCGGCAGGATCTCCCGGGTGAGGATGCGCCAGGAGCGCGCCCCGCCGACCTTGGCGGCCTCGACGTACTCGCGGTGCTTGAGCGAGAGGGTCTGGCCGCGCACGACGCGGGCGATGCCGGGCCAGGTGAACAGGCCGATCACCAGGGTGATCAGCAGGATCCGGTTGACGTCCTTGGCCACCGACATCATCGCGATCATGAAGATCAGCGAGGGGAAGGACATGGTGAGGTCCATCAGCCGGGACAGCAGCGTGTCCGTCCGGCCGCCGAAGTAGCCGGCCGCGATGCCGGCCAGGGTGCCGGTGATGACGACGACGGCGGTCGCGGTGAACGCGATCAGCAGCGAGACCTGCCCGCCGTGCAGGACCCGGGCGAACAGGTCGCGCCCGGTGATCGGCTCGACGCCCAGCCAGTGCCGGGCGCTGATGCCGCCGAAGTCGCCCCGAGGCATGCCGCCCAGGTACGGGTCGATGGCGCGCTTGTCGAACTCCTCGGGGGACCAGCCGCCGAGCGAGCTCAGCGGGCCGGCCAGGGCGGCCAGCAGCAGCAAGGCGCCGACCGTGATCAGGCCGAAGCGGGCCGATCCCTTGGCCCACAGCTGGTCCCAGACCAGCCGCCACGGGCCGCGCCCGGTGGCCTTCGCGGGGCCCGTCGCCGTGGAGTCCACGGCGACGGGCTCAGTGGTTGTACTCATCGCCGACGGCCCCTCAGCCCTTGCCCTTGGCGGGGTCCTTGAGGCCGACCACGGCCAGGTCGATCATGCCGGCGTAGCCGGAGTTCCCGAACGCGCCGGCCACGTTGGTGCCGGCCAGCAGCGGGCGGCGCTGCCACATCAACGGGACGGCCGGGGCCTTCTTCAGCAGGTCCTCGTCCAGTTGCTGCCAGGCCTTGTTGGCCTCGTTGACGTCCGTCATGGCCGCGATCTGGTCCATCCGGTCCATCGTGGCCTGGTCCTTGAACTGGCTGTAGTTACCCTGGTTGCCCTTCTCCTTGATGGTCCGTCCGTCGAAGATGAACGGGAGGAAGGTCGCGCCGGACGGGTAGTCCGGGCACCAGCCGTTGATGGTCAGCTCGGGGGCGTTCTTGGTGTCGCCGAGCGTGTCGGTGAAGGCGGACGGGTCGACGGTGTTCACGGTGACCTGAACACCGGCCTTGGCCAGCGACTGCTGGATCGTCTCGGCGCGGGTCTTGTCGCCCAGGGAGACGGTGATCGACACCTTGAGGTCGGTCTTGCCCGCGTCCTTGAGCATCGCCTTGGCCTTCTCCGGGTCGCCGGCGGCCGGGATCTTCAGCGGGTCCGCCTTGGCGCCGCCGGTCAGCGACGGCGGGAGGTAGGAGGTGGCCACGTCGGCCATCGCCGGGCCGCCGAAGGCCGTCACCTGCGCCTCGCGGTCGACCGCCCACATCATCGCCTCGCGCACCTTCGGGTCGTCGAAGGGCGCCTTGGCGGTGTTCAGGTACAGCATGTCCGTACAGCCGGTCTGCTCGGCCGCCATGCGGGCCTTGACGTCCGGCTTGGTCAGCACCTTGGAGACGGACTCGTGGGCCATCCACGGCATCTCGATCGCGTTGGCGTCGGCGCCGTCGCTGGCGATGATCCGGTCGTCGGCCTGGCCGCCCTTGATGCCCTGGGTGACCACGATCTTGTCCGGGTACGCCTTGCGGACGGTGTCGGTGGACTGGTCCCAGTTGGTGTTGCGGACCAGCGTCAGCTGCTTGCCCCGGTCGTACGTGTCGATCTTGTAGGGGCCGGAGGAGAACGGCCGCGAGTCGTACTGGGTGCCCTTCTCCTGGGACTGCGGCACCGGGGAGAAGGTCGGGAGGGTGACGGTGTCCGAGAACTCGGCGACCGGGCGCTTCAGGTGGAAGACGATGGTCCTGTCGTCCGGGGTCTCGATGCTCGCCAGGTGCTCGCCAGTGAGCGGGCCCTTGTAGTTCTCGCCGCCGGCCAGGTACTGGACGGCGTAGTCGGGGCCGCCGGTGAGGTCCGGGGAGAAGGACCGCTCGACGTTGTACTTGATGTCGGCGGACTTGATCGGCGTGCCGTCCTCGTACTTGAGGCCGTCCTTCAGGGTGAAGGTCCACACCTTGCCGCCCTCGCTGGACTTGCCGAGGTCGGTGGCGAGGTCCGGGACGATCTCGCTGCCCGCCGCACCCGGCTCGGACTTGAAGGTGGTCAGGGTGCGGTAGATCAGCCGGGTGCCGAAGTCCATGTGCGGCACGGTCCAGTTGCGGGCCGGATCGAGGTGGGCGAAGTCCTGGTTCGTCAGGACGTTGAGGGTGCCGCCCTTGACCGGGGTGCCGCCGATGACCGAACCGGACGCGGCGCCCGGGCCCTGGCCGTTGGAAGGCGCGGCGTCACTTCCGCTGTCGCTCTTGTCGTTCTTGCAGGCCCCGAGGCCGAGGGTGAGGGTCGCCGCGAGGACCGCCGCGAGGGCGGCGTGGGTGCGCCTGGTCATGTGCAACTCCGCTGTGGGGGGCCTGCCGTGAAGCCCGTGTCCGCCCCGGGAGGTGATCCGGGGCCCGACCGGGAGGCGACCTTCGAGGTCTGGCCGCTCCGCGGTGTGACCCGTAACATAGTAATGTGAAATTGCACTGCACAAGAGGTGACGCCCCCCGTTACCGAGCTGTGTCCGGGCCACACCACCCCCTCCCCACCTAGGAGTTCACCGGTGCCCCTCCGACAGACCGGCCTCAACACCGGGAGCCACGACCTCCCCGTCTCCCCCGCCCTCGACGCCTTCATGGGCACCCGCTGGGCCGCCACCCCCCTCCCCGCCGACCAGCGAGTCCCCGGCCACGACCGCCTCCCCGGCCGCCACGCCCGCCTCTCCGCCGCCTTCCCCGGCGAGCGGCTGATCGTCCCCGCCGGCCGGCTGAAGGTCCGCTGCAACGACCTCGACCACCGCTTCCGCCCGCACAGCGCCTACGCCTGGCTCACCGGCCTCACCGGCGAGGACCAGGCCGACCACGTCCTCGTCCTCGAACCGACCGGCCCCCACGGCCACGAGCCGGTCCTGTACCTGCGCCCCCGCTCCCCCCGCGGCCGGCAGCACGCCAACGGCACCGAGTTCTACCGCGACCGCCGCTACGGCGAGTTCTGGGTCGGCCGCCGCCCCGACCTCGCCGAAGCCGCCGCGCTCACCGGACTGCGCACCGAACACCTCGACGACCTCGACAAACTCCTCGCCGGCCCCCAGCCGCCCACCCGCGTCCTCGCCGGCACCGACCCCCTCGTCGACGAATGCACCGGACGCCCCGGCGCCCACACCACGCGGGACGGCGAACTCGACGCCGTCCTCGCCGAGTTGCGCCTGGTCAAGGACACCTGGGAGATCGGCCAGCTCCAACTCGCCGTCGACCACACCGTCACCGGCTTCCAGGACGTCGTCCGCGCCCTGCCCACCGCCCTGCGCCACCCCCGCGGCGAACGCTGGATCGAGGGCGTCTTCGACCTGCGCGCCCGCGCCGAAGGCAACGGCACCAGCTACACCACCATCGCCGCCTCCGGCGCCCACGCCTGCGTCCTGCACTGGATCCGCAACGACGGCGCCCTCGACCCGAACTCCCTGCTCCTGCTGGACGCCGGCGTCGAAACCGACACCCTCTACGCCGCCGACATCACCCGCACCCTCCCGCTCAGCGGCACCTTCACCCCCGTCCAACGGCAGGCCTACGACCTCGTCCTCGCCGCCCAGAGCGCCGGCATCGCCGCGCTGCGCCCCGGCGCCCGCTTCCGCGACTTCCACCACGCCGCCATGCGGGTCATCGCCGAAGGCCTCGCCGACTGGGGCGTCCTACGCATCCCCGCCGAACAGTCCCTCGCCGAGGACAACGGCCTCCACCGCCGCTACACCCTCTGCGGCAGCGGCCACATGCTCGGCCTCGACTACCACGACTGCGCCAGGGCCCGCGCCGACCGCTACCTCGACGGCACCCTGGAAGCCGGCATGGTCCTCACCGTCGAACCCGGCCTCTACCTCCAGCCCGACGACGAAACCCTCCCCCTCGAACTCCGCGGCCTCGGCATCCGCATCGAGGACGACCTCGTCATCACCCCCGACGGCGCCCACCTCATGTCCCACGCCCTCCCCCGCACCGCCCCCGCCATCGAATCCTGGATGGCCGACCTCCTCGGCTGAGCCCGGGGAGCGGCCGCTCACACCGCCCGTGCCGCCGCCCACAGCTCCGCGATCAGGTCCGCCGCCGGGCCCGTGCGGGCCAGGTGGTGGGCGGTGCCCGCCCAGAGGTGCATGGACTGGAGGTCGGCGCGGCGGGTCGCGGCGGCGCGCAGCGGCTGGGTGAGGTGGTGCACCTCGGGGTAGGCGGGCGGGGCGTACGGGCCGTGGCGGTCGATGAAGGCGTTGCGCAGGCCGCGGGCCGGGCGGCCGGTGAAGGCCCGGGTGACGGCCGTCTCCGGGAGTTCGGTGAGCACCGCCCGGTGCGCGGCCGAGGTGCCGGCCTCGTCGGCGCGCAGCAGGGCCGTCCCCAGTTGCACCGCCGCCGCCCCGGCCCGCAGCGCCGCCGCCACCGCCGGACCGTCGCCCAGCCCGCCGGCCGCGATCAGCGGCAGCGCCGTCACCGCCCGGACGGCGGGCAGCAGCTCCAGCAGCGGGACGTCACCGGGCTCGTCCCCGATCCGGTGGGTGGCGCGGTGCCCGCCGGCCTCCGGGCCCTGCACGCACAGCGCGTCCATCCCGACCGCCTCCGCCGCCCGCGCCTCCGCGGGCGTGGTGACGGTGCCGACCTGGAACGACCCGGCCGCGCGGACCGCCGCCGCCTCCTGCGGCGTCGGCAGGCCGAAGGTGTACGAGACCACCGGGACCGGGTCCGCCAGCAGCACGGCGAGCTTGGCCTCCCAGTCGTCCCGGTCCGGCCCGATCTCCTCGGGCAGCGCCACGTCCCACCGCTCGGCCTCGGGCCGCAGCCGCTCCCGGTAGGCGGCGACGGCCGCCGGATCGCCGGGCGGGGCCGGGACGAACAGGTTCACGCCGAACGGCCCACCGGTCAACTCCCTGACCAGCGCGACCTGTTCGGCCATCGCGGCGGCGCTCCGGTACCCGGCGGCGAGGAACCCCAGCCCGCCGGCCCGGTTCACCGCCGCCACCAGCTCCGAGGTGGACGCCCCGCCCGCCATCGGCGCGCCGATCACCGGCACGGAAAGTTCATCGAGACGCATGGCCATCGGGGTCCTCCACTCCGGGCAACGGTTCGGACCCGGCCCACCCTACGCTCAGCGGATCAGCCCCCGCCCGCGCGCCGCCCGCACCGCCGCCGTCCGCGAGTCCACCGCCAACTTGGTGTAGACGTGCACCAGATGGGACTTCACCGTGGCCTGGCTCAGGTGCAGCCGCTGGCTGATCTGCTGGTTGGTCAGCCCGTCCGCGACCAGCCCCAGCACCTCGGTCTCCCGCGCTCTGAGCGCCGCCGCCGGCGTCCGCATCCGTTCCAGCAGCCGGTCGGCGACGCTCGGTGCCAGCGCCGAGCGGCCCGCGGCGGCGGCCCGGACGGCCTGGGCCAGTTCCTCCGGCGGGGCGTCCTTGAGCAGGTAGCCGGTGGCGCCGGCCTCCAGCGCGGGCAGGGTGTCGGCGTCGGTTTCGTAGGTGGTGACGACGAGGACCCGGGGCGCGCCCGGCCCGGCGGTGATCGCGGCGGTCGCCTGGGCGCCGTTCATGGCCGAGCCGGGCCCGAACTGGAGGTCCATCAGCACCACGTCGACCCCGCCCGCCGCGGCGAGTTCGACGGCCCGTTCGGCGGTCGCGGCCTCGGCGGCGATGGTGAAGTCCGGCTCGCCCTCCAGGACGGCCCGCAGCCCGGCCCGCACCACCGGGTGGTCGTCCGCCAGCAGCAGCCGGATCACCGCGCCGCTCCCGCGCCCGCCGTCACTGCGCTCGTTCACGCCCTGACCTCCGTCACTCCGTCCGTTCACGCCCCGTACGCCGTCGCTCCGCCCGTTCACGCCCCGCCCTCCGTCACCGGCAGCTGCACCGCGAGCGCCGTGCCCCCGCCGGGCGCCGACTCCACCGTGAAGGTGCCGCCGAGCGCCCGCGCCCGGGCCCGCATCGACGGCAGCCCGAACCCGCCGTCCCCTCCGCTGCGCCCGGCGACCGCCGCCGGATCGAATCCGGCCCCGTCGTCGAACACGTCCAACGCCACCTCGCCCTCCATGTAGCTGAGCGTCACCTCGGCGTGCGAGGCGTGCGCGTGCCGGACGGTGTTGCCGAGCGCGGACTGCGCGATCCGCAGCAGCGCGACCTCCTGCGGCACCGGCAGCCGTACCGGGTCCCCGGAGACGTGCAGTTTCACCGGCAGGCCGCTGTGCGCCGCCGTGGTGGCGCACAGCCGTTCCAGCGCGACCGGCAGCGGGTCTCCGTCGAGCGCGGGCGGGGTGAGCGCGCGGACGAACCGCCGGGCCTCGTCCAGGTTGTCCTGGGCGGCCTGCCGGGCCTGCTCGACGTACCCGGAGGCCGCCTCGGTGCGTTCCGGCAGGGCCCGCTGGGCGGCCCGCAGCAGCAGCTGGATGGAGCTGAGGCTCTGCGCGAGGGTGTCGTGGATCTCCCGGGCGAGGCGCTCGCGTTCGGCGAGCACCCCGGCGGTGTGGTGGGCGGCCGCGGCGTCGGCGCGGGCGGCGGTGAGTTCGTCGATCAGCCGGCGGCGCTCCTCGCTCTCCCGGTACAGCGCCTGGTAGCCGAGCACGGTGGCGGTGGCGACGGCCGCGCCGAGCGCGGGTCCGATCGCGGCGGGCAGGCTGAAGGTGTGCTGGTGCCAGGACCAGGCCGCGATGGCGGTGGCGGCGGTCAGCCCGACGGCGGTGAGGCCGCCGCGCCGCCCGAGCAGGTGCAGTTCCAGGAAGTACAGCGGGAACGCCAGCCACACCCCGTCCTGGGTGGCGATCAGCACGCCCACCCAGGTGACGCCGAGCAGCGCCAGCCAGAGCGCGGCGGCCCGGCGCGAGCGGCGGACGGCGGCCAGCCGGGGGCCGACGGCGTACACGGCGGCCATCGCGGTGGCCGCGGCGGCGACGGGCACCGGGTCGCCGGCGCGGCCGACGGCGGCACGGGCGACGGCCAGGGCGAGCAGGCCCGCCACGAGCAGGTGCAGGCAGACCTGGAGGACGCGGGCGACGGGGGTGGTGCGGGATCGTTCGGTCGCCATCCGTCCAGCCTAGGTTCCGAACCGGGCCCCGGCATCAATCAAAAGGTTGAACTCCGCTTCTGCCCTTTGATGCCGAGGATGCAATCCGCGGTGCGATGCCCGCGGGGCCCCTTCTCCGGCACGGTGGAAGCGTCGGAAACACTCGTTCAGCAGGAAGGCCCACCGTGTTCGTCGCCTGGAGGGATCTGGGGTTCGCCAAGGGGCGGTTCGCCCTGATGGGGACCGTCATCGTGCTGATCACCGTACTGGTCGGCCTGCTGTCCGGACTGACCGCCGGACTCGGCCGGCAGAACATCTCCGCGATCACCGGCCTGCCCGCCGACCACCTGGTGTTCGGCGAGCCCGCCGACGGGCAGAAGCTATCCTTCACCGACTCCCAGGTCACCCCCGAGCAGTGGCAGGCCTGGGCGGCCGAGCCGGGCGTCACCTCCGCCCAGCCACTGGGCATCACCACCACCAAGGCCGCCGCCGGGACCCGCACCACGGCGCTGTCCGCCTTCGGCGTCCCGGACGGCTCCGCGCTGGCCCCGCAGGGCGCCCGGATCGCCCCCGGTCAGGCCGTCCTGTCGAAGACCGCCGCCAAGAACCTGGGCGGCCTCGCCCCCGGCGCCGACTTCACCCTGGCCGGGCACCGCCTCCGGGTCGCGGCCGTCGACGGCGACGCCGCGTACAGCCACACCCCGGTGATCTGGACCAGCCTCGCCGACTGGCAGCAGGCCGTCCCCGGCGGCACCGGCCACGCGACCGTCATCGCGCTCACCACCGCCAAGGGCGCCGATCTGGGCGGCGCCGACGCCCGCCACGGCACCGAGACCCGCACCCTCGACGACGCCCTCGCCGCGATCGGCTCCTACACCTCCGAGAACGGCTCGCTCCAGCTGATGCGCGGCTTCCTGTTCGCCATCTCGGCCCTGGTGATCGGCGCCTTCTTCACCGTCTGGACGATCCAGCGCAGCGGCGACATCGCGGTGCTGAAGGCGCTCGGCGCCTCCACCCGCTACCTGCTGCGCGACGCCCTCGGCCAGGCCGTCCTGCTGCTGGTGCTCGGCACCGCCGTCGGCACCGCGCTCGCGGCGGGCGTCGGGGCCCTGGTCGGCTCCACCGTGCCCTTCGTCCTGGACGCCCCGACCGTCCTGTTCCCCGCCGCCGTCATGATCGCGCTCGGCGCGGTCGGCGCGGGCCTGTCCATCCGCCGGATCACCTCCGTCGACCCGCTGACCGCCCTGGGGAGCGCCCGATGAGCCTCGTCCTCGACCGCATCACCCTCACCTACCCGGACGGCGACGGCCGGCTCACGGCGCTGGACGACGTGTCGCTGACCGTCCCCAAGGGCTCGATCACGGCCGTCGTCGGCCCGTCCGGCTCCGGCAAGTCCAGCCTGCTGGCGGTCGCCGCCACCCTGATCACCCCGGACTCCGGCCGGGTGGTGCTGGACGGCACCGACACCACCGGCCTCGGCCGCGCCGAACTGACCGCGCTGCGCCGCACCCGGATCGGCATCGTCTTCCAGCAGGCCAACCTGCTGCCCTCGCTCACCGCCGTCGAACAGCTCCAGGTGATGGCCCACCTGGACGGCCGCTCCCCGCGCACCGCCCTCCCCCGGGCCCTGGACCTGCTGGCCGCCGTCGGCCTGCGCGACCAGGCCGCCCGCCGCCCGCACCAGCTCTCCGGCGGTCAGCGCCAGCGCGTCAACATCGCCCGCGCGCTGATGAACGACCCCACCGTCCTGCTGATCGACGAACCCACCAGCGCCCTCGACCACGAACGCGGCGCCGCCGTCCTCGACCTCATCACCGACCTCACCCACCGCCGCGCCACCGCCACCGTCCTGGTCACCCACGACCGCACCCACCTGACGGCCGTCGACCAGATCGCCGAAGTCCACGACGGCCGCCTGACAGTGCCCGCGGCTGCCTGAGCTACTTCTTCGCCGCCAGCACGTCGTCCACCGACAGCGTCACCGCCGCCCCGATCGACTCCGGCAGGGTGAACGACTGCCCCGGGTGGTGGACGGCGTGCACGCGGTACTCGCCGTCCTGCGGGTCAGTGAGCACCATGACCCGCTGGTTCGTCCGGTCCACGATCACGTAGACGGGTACTCCAGCGGCGGCATAGACGAAGGGCTTCCGCTTCAGGTCGTCGCTGAGGTTGGACGACGTGACCTCCAACACGAGCCGGAAGACCGCCGGGTCGTAACAGTTGTACTCGATCAAGTGGTCATCGATGTCGGCATCGACGATCGCCAGGTCGGGAACGGCGTAGTCCGACGGCCCGTCCGGCAGCCAGATGCCAACGCCCTGAATGACGTCGACCTCATCCCCGTCGAGGCCGGCGGCGAACAGCACACGCATGAGGCGGCTCAGCGACTTGCCGTGCGAAGCATTCGGCGGCGGCGTCACGGTGATCTGGCTCCCGACGATCTCGACCCGGTGCCCGGCGAACTGGTTGGAGATCAGCTCGGCGACTTCGAGCAGCGTCGGCTGCTCGATGGGCTCTTCCACTGCTGCGGCGGACATGGATTTCCTCCTGGCTGCCGATGTCGAGAACATCATCGTAGGGCGCGAACGCATTCCGACGCCCGATCCCCAGTCTTCACCCGAACGGGCGGTTTAGCCCCGGTTAGCCCTACCGCGCCCGCAGCTTCAGCGCCGGGCGGGCCTCCTCGGCCGCCTCGTCCTGCCCCGCCCACAGCGAACGGACGTGGCTGAGGTGGCGGGTCATACAGGCCTCGGCCGCCTCGGCGTCGCCGGCCAGCATGAGGTCGAGCAGTTCCAGGTGCTCCTCCGCCGAGGAGGTCAGCTCGCCGCGCTCGTCGAGCCGGTTGAGGCCGTACAGCCGCGAGCGCTTCCGCAGGTCGCTGACGACGTCGACCAGCCGGGCGTTGCCGGCCAGCCCCAGCAGGTCCAGGTGGAACTGCCGGTCGGCCTCCAGGTACCCGATGAGGTCGTGCTTGCGCGCGGCCGCGACGATCTCCTCGGCCTGCGGGCGCAGCCGCTCCAGCTGCTCCTTGGTCGCCGTGCGCGTCACCCGGCCGACGGTGGGGACCTCGATCAGGGCGCGGATCTCGGTGTAGTCGTCAAGGTCACGCTCGGTGAGCTCGGTGACCCGGAAGCCCTTGTTGCGGACGGCCTCGACGAGGCCTTCGCGGGCGAGGTCGAGCATGGCCTCGCGGACGGGGGTGGCGGAGACGCCGAAGTCGGCGGCGAGCGCGGGTGCGGAGTAGACGACGCCGGGGCGCAGTTCGCCGGAGATCAGGGCTGCCCGGAGCGCGTGGGCGACCTGGTCGCGAAGCCGCTCCTGTACGGAGATCAGGGTGCGGGGTTTGAGGTCGGCCATGGTGTTCCTCCGGGTGGGTGCAGAACACCAGCGTACAATGTCACGTTACGTTGAGTGCGCAACATTCCACGATTCGAACGGTCCCTCAGCACCCGAGGCCCCGGCCGAAACCCATGGTGGCAGCGGCCGCCGGCCGTGACAACGGCCGGCGGCGCACGACCTGTCGCCCGCCCTGCTCATACGGAGCCGGCCCGGCAGGGGATCCCTTCCCGCCGGGCCGACTCCCGCTTCGTAGCCCCCGACACCCGCCAGGAGCAACGGACTTGGGAATCGAGATCGCCCTGTACGACGACCACCCCAACAAGGGCGGCCGGTCCGTCCCGACCCTGCTGCACCTCTCGGTCGACCACGGCCCGGCCCTCGCCGCCGCCCTGGCCGCGCACGCCGGGCCGGTCGACCACCGGCCCGGACGGCTCGGCCGGATCGACCCGTACGGCGACACCCGGTTCAACGAGCAGGACGCCGGCGCCGCCTTCGAGGAGGCCACCGTCCTGCTCGCCCGCTGCACCACCGAGGAAGAGCGGGCGGCCGTCCGCGACCTGCGCAACCTGCTCGCCCACTGCGCCGCCACCCCGGGCAGCTGGCTCCACTTCCTCGGGGACTGAAGGTCAGCCTGCCCCGGTGCTCCGGTACACCTCCGCCGCGACCGCCAGGTCCTCCCACGCCATGCCGACGCTCTTGAAGAACCGCGGCCGCCCCGCCGGCACCAGCGCGTCGCCGCGCACCAGCTCGGCCAGGTTCCACACCTGTCGGCCGGCCACGCCCGCCATGATCAGGTCGCCGGCCTCGCGGGCCGCCACCGTCCGCGCCTCCACGTACAGTTCGGCCCGCCCGACCAGCACCTCGTCCACCTCCCGCGCGTCCGGCTCGTGCGAGCCGACCGCCGCGACGGCGGCGTGCGCGGGCACCAGGGCGCCGTCGAACAGCGGCGTGCGCGCGGTGGTGCAGCAGACCACCAGGTCGGCCCCGGCGACCGCCCCCGGCTCGCCGACCCCGGCTGCCAGCCCGAGCCCCCGCCCGTACGCGGCCAGGGCCTCGGCCCGTCCGGCGTTCCGTGCCACCACGGTGAGCCGGGTCAGCGGCTGAACGGCCAGCAGCGCGTCCAGGTGCCCGTACGCCTGCGGCCCGGAGCCGAACAGCACCAGGTGTTCGGCGTCCGGCGCGGCCAGCCGGCGCAGTGCGACGGCGGTGACGGCGGGTGTGCGCAGCGCGGTGAGCGCGGCGCCGTCGAACAGGGCGAGCGGCTGCAGGGTGGGCCCGTCGAGCAGCAGGTAGCTGCCGGTGATCCGGGGCAGTCCCCGCCCCGGGTTGGCGGGCGCGACCCCGGCGATCTTCACCCCGGCGTACGGGCCGGCGGCGGCCGGCATCATCAGCAGTTCGCCGGCCGGGACGGGGACGGCCGAGCGGGCCGGTGCCGACTCCGGGTCGAACCCGTCGAGCAGCACCCGCTCGATCGCCGCCACCGCAGCCGCGGGCCCGACCCCGCCGACGCCCGGCACGGCGCACTGGAGCGGCTCAGCCGCCGTACCGGGCGGCACAAGAGGCGACGCAGGAGGCGGCGCAGCAGGGTCCACAGGAGGGTCCACAGGAGGGTCCGCGGGAGGGTTCGCGGGAGCGGTCACAGGAGGAACCCCGCGCCCAGGTCGTCGTCCGGTTCCAGGACGAACGCGTGCTCGCCGGTGCGGTGCGCGCTGCCGGTGACCTCGGTGACGACGCCGCCGTCCAGCGGGTCGCCGCCGGGCAGGACGCGGCCGGTGAAGACCGTCCCGATGACGGACTCGTGCCGCAGCTCCTCCCCCGGCGCGAGCCGGCCCTCGGCGGCGAGGACGGCGAGCCGGGCGGAGGTCCCGGAGCCGCAGGGTGAGCGGTCGATCTGCCCGTCCGCGAAGACGGTGACGTTCCGTTGGTTCAACACGCCGTCCTCCGAGACGAGTTCGTCGAACAGGATGACCCCGTACACCCCCGACAGCAGCGGGTCGCTCGGGTGCGCCACCGCCGCCGCGCCGGCCAGCAGCTCCCTGATCTCCCGCCCGGCGGCGGTGAGTTCGGGCAGCTGCGCGGGCTCGACCGCGAGGCCGAGGGCGGCCGCCGGCACCGAGGCGTAGCAGGCGCCCGCGTGCGCCACCGCGACCTCCACGGTGCCCCGTGAAGTGGCCAACGGCAACTTCAGAGCGGCGACCCGGGTGGGCACGTTGCGGAAGGTGACGCCGGTGGTCCGCCCGCCGGCCCGGTGCACCAGCGCGGTGACCCGGCCGGACGGCACGTCGATCCGCACTCGGGCCACGCCGTCGGCGGGGGCCGCGACCCGCCCGGAGTCCACCGCCCAGGCGCCGAGCGCGATGGTGCCGTGCCCGCAGGCCGTCGAGTAGCCGTCCTTGTGCCAGAACAGCACCCCGAAGTGCGCCTCGTCGTCGTCCGGCGGTACCAGGAACCCGCCGTACATCCCGGCGTGTCCGCGCGGTTCGCGGCTGAGCAGCTGCCGGGCGTCGTCCAGCGCGCTCGGCCGGGGCGCGGTCGCGCTGCCGCCGGCGCCGAGGGCGATGGCCCGCCGCTCGGCGACGCTGTCGCCGGGGATCGCGGGCACGCCGTCCAACACGATCCGGAACGGCTCGCCGGCCGCGTGGTAGTCGACGGTGCGGACGGGCATCACGCGCCCCCGCCCGGCAGGACGCTGACGGTGCGGCTGACGGTGTAGAAGTCCAGCGCCGCCTGGCCCTGTTCGCGCTCGCCGTGGCTCGCGCCCTTGGCACCGCCGAACGGCAGGTGGAAGTCGACGCCGCTGGACGGCGCGTTGACCCGGATCATGCCCGCGTCCAGCCGGTCGGCAGCGGCGAGCGCCACGTCCAGGCTGCGGGTGTGCACCGAGGTGGCGAGGCTGTGCGGGGTGTCGTTGGCGAGCGCGATCGCCTCGTCGAGGTCGGCCGCGGCGTGCAGCAGCGCGATCGGGCCGAAGAACTCCTCGCGGGCCAGCGGGTGTTCGGCCGGCACGTCGGTGAGCAGGGCCGGTTCGACGTACCAGCCGTCCCGCTCGGATGCCCGGCCGCCGGTGAGCAGGGTGGCCCCGGCGGCGACGGCCGAGTCGACGGCGGCCGTCAGCCGGTCCCGGGCGGCGGCGTTGATGACCGGCCCGCAGGCCGCGTCGTCGACCAGTTCCAACGCCTTGACCAGGGCGTCGCGCAGCGGCTCGTACGCGGCGCCGACCGCGATCACCCGGCTGGTGGCGGTGCACTTCTGCCCCGCGTACCCGGCGATGGCGGCGGCGAGGTGGGCGGCGGCCTGCGCGAGGTCGGCGTCCGGCAGCACCAGCGCGGCGTTCAGCCCGCCGAGTTCGGCCTGCACCGGCACGCCGCGCTCGGTGGCGGCCCGCACCACGGCCCGACCGACGCCGGTCGAGCCGGTGAAGGAGACCACGTCGGCCGTGTCGACCAGCGCCGCGCCCTCCTCGGCGCCGCCCGGCAGCACGGTGAACACGTCCTCGGGCAGCCCGGCCCCGGCGGCCAGTTCGGCCAGCCGCAGCGCGCAGGCGGTCGCCTCGGGCGCCGGCTTGAGCACCGCGGTGTTGCCGACCGCCAACGCCGGCGCGGCCTTCCAGGTGGGGATCGCCAGCGGGAAGTTCCACGGCGCGATCAGCCCGGCGACGCCGTACGGGCGGCGCCGGGTGAGCAGCAGCCCGGGCCCGGCGGCGGTCTCGTGCACCGCCCCGGACGGCGCGAACGGCGCCTGCGCGTAGTAGCGCCAGATCGCCGCGGTGCGAGCGACCTCGCCGCGCGCCTCGGCGAGCGGCTTGCCGACCTCGCGCACGATCAGCCCGGCCAGCTCGTCCGCGTGCGCCTCGACCGCTTCGGCGATCCGGCCGAGCGCCGCGGACCGGGCGCCCGCGCCGGCCGCGAGCCAGCCGGGCTGGGCTGCCCGGGCCCGGGCGACGGCGGCCCGGACGGCTTCGGCGCCGGGTTCCTCCACGGCGACGACGAGGTCCGCGGGGTCGGCGGGGTTGTACGAGGTGATGGTCACGACCAGCAGCCCTTCGAAGGTGGTTCAGCGGACGTCGGAGCGGGCCCCTCCCCCAGAGGCCGGCTCCTCTTTCAAACAGCTCTACAACAGGAACCCGGCCGGGAACGGGTCGCGCGGGTCGAGGAAGTACTGGGCGGTGCCGGTGACCCAGGCCCGCCCGGTGACGGTGGGCACCACGGCGGCCAGACCGGCCACCTCGGTCTCCTCGACCAGGCGCCCGATGAAGGTCGTCCCGATGAAGGAGTCGTTGCGGAAGTCGCGCCCCAGCGGCAGTTCGCCGCGCGCGTGCAGCTGCGCCATCCGGGCCGAGGTGCCGGTGCCGCAGGGCGAGCGGTCGAACCACCCGGGGTGGATGGCCATCGCGTGCCGGGAGTGCTCGGCGGTGGAGCCGGGGGCGAGCAGCTGGACGTGGTGGCAGCCGTGGATGGACGGGTCCTCCGGGTGCACCGGGCGGTCGGGGCTCGCGTTGATGGCGGCCATCAGGGCCAGTCCGGCCTCCAGGATGTCCTGCTTGCGCTCGCGCTCGAAGGGCAGCCCGAACTCGGCGAGCGGCAGGACGGCGTAGAAGTTGCCGCCGTACGCCAGGTCGTAGCCGATCGTGCCGTACCCGGGCACCTCGATCTTGGCGTCCAGCGCGGCCGAGTAGGACGGCACGTTGCGGATGGTCACCGCGGTGGCGGCGCCGTCCTCGACCCGCACCTCGGCGATCACCAGCCCGGCGGGCGTGTCCAGCCGCACCGTGGTGACCGGCTCGACCACCGGCACCATGCCGGTCTCGACCAGCACGGTGGCGACGCCGATGGTGCCGTGCCCGCACATCGGCAGCAGGCCGGAGACCTCGATGTAGAGCACGCCGAAGTCGGCGTCCGGCCGGGTCGGCGGCTGGAGGATGGCGCCGCTCATCGCGGCGTGGCCGCGCGGCTCGTACATCAGCAGGGTGCGGAAGTGGTCCAGGTGCTGCTGGAAGTGCACCCGGCGCTCGGCCATGGTGGCGCCGGGAATGACGCCGAAGCCGCCGGTGATGACCCGGGTCGGCATGCCCTCGGTGTGCGAGTCGACGGCGTGGAACACGTGACGGCTGCGCATGGCTCTGACGACTCCCGTCGGAGTGGGCGTACGGAGGTGCTGACCGTACGCGGGATCGGATGGGTGGGGCCGGGCCGGCTGCCCCCTCAGCCGGCCTGGTGACGAAGTCTCCCGGTTACGCCAGGCCCTCGGCCAGCGCCTTCTCGGTGGCCGCTCGGACGGCCGCCTCGATGTCCGGGGTCAGCGGCTGGCGCGGCGGGCGGACCGGGCCGCCGGCGCGCCCGGCGATGTCCATGGACAGCTTGATGGCCTGGACGAACTCGGTCTTGGAGTCCCAGCGCAGCAGCGAGTGCAGCGACTTGTACAGCGGCAGCGCGGTGTCCAGCTCCTGCGCCACGGCGGCCCGGTACAGCGCGACGCTGGCCTCCGGCAGGGCGTTCGGGTAGCCGGCGATCCAGCCGACCGCGCCGGCCAGCGCCAGTTCCAGCAGCACGTCGTCGGCGCCGATCAGCAGGTCCAGCCCGGGGGCCAGTTCGGCGATCTCGTAGGCCCGGCGGACGTCGCCGCTGAACTCCTTGACCGCGACGATCGAGCCCTCGCCGTGCAGTTGGGCGAGCAGCGCGGGGACGAGGTCGACCTTGGTGTCGATCGGGTTGTTGTACGCGACGACGGGCAGTCCGGCCTTGGCCACGTCGGCGTAGTGCGCCCGGACGGACGCGTGGTCGGCCCGGAAGGCGTTCGGCGGCAGCAGGAGCACGGAGCCGGCGCCGGCCTCGGCGGCCTGCTCGGCCCAGCGGCGGGACTCGGCGCTGCCGTAGGCGGCCACGCCGGGCATCACCCGGGAGCCGTCGCCGGCCGCCTCGACGGCCACCTCGACGACGCGGGCGCGCTCCTCGGCGGTGAGCGTCTGGTACTCGCCCAGCGAGCCGTTGGGGACGACGCCGTCACAGCCGGACTCGATCAGCCAGCGGACGTGCTCGGCGTACGCGTCGTAGTCGACGGAGAGATCCGGGCGCAGCGGGATCGTGGTGGCGACCATGATGCCGCGCCAGGGCCGGGCGGTGTCGTGTGGGGTGTTGGACACGATGAGCTCCTTGGTGAGGTGTGACATTTTATTAGAAGAGATGGGCCGGAGACAAGAGTCCCCGGCCCGCATGTTCGACGGACCTCAGACCATGTCGGCGTCCTCGCCGGACGACCCGGACGACCCGGACGACCCGGACGACCCGGCCGCCAGCTGCGACAGCGGCACCGGGCAGGCCAGCGGCCGCCGGTCCGGCCCCGGCTCACCCGAGCCGGCCAGGCAGGCCACGGCCGGACCGCACATCCGGCCCTGGCACCAGCCCATCCCGGCCCGGGTGAGCAGCTTGACGGTGCGCGGATCGCCCGCGCCCAGCTCGTCCACGGCCTCCCGGATCGCCGAGACCGGCACCTCCTCGCACCGGCAGACGTCGGTGTCCGGGCGCAGCCAGCCGGTCCAGCCGGGGCCGGGCCGGTGGGCCGCGGCCATCAGGTCGGCGAAGTTCCGCAGCCGGGCCCGGCTGCGCAACAGTGCGGGCTTCGGCGCCCGGTCGGCCACGGCGTGCGCGGCCAGTTCGCCCTCCACGATCGCGAGGTCCGCGCCGCCGACGCCGTTGGTCTCCCCCGCCGACCAGAGGCCGGGCACGGTGGTGCGCAGCCGGGCGTCGACCCGGAGCCCGACGGCGCCGTCCGGGGCGGTCCTGGTGGCCGCGCCCAGTTCGGTGGCCAGGTCGATCTGCGGGAGCAGCCCGTGGCCCACGGCGACGGCGTCGCAGGCGATCCGGCGTTCGGTGCCGGGCACCGGCCGCCAGTCGGTGTCCAGCCGGGCCACCGTGACGGCGGTGACCCGCTCGGTCCCGTGCGCCTCGACGACGGCACTGCGCGGGCGCAGCCGTACGCCGTGCCGCAGCAGCGTGCTCCCGTGCCCGGCGCCCTCGACGAGCTTGGCGGGGACGGCCGCCAGGGCGCCGGGGCGCCGGGCGTAGCCGAGGTAGTCGGTGGCCTCGACGACCGCGGGCACCTCGGCCCCGGCGGTGACCAGCGAGGACGCCGCCGCGAGCAGCAGCGGCCCGCTGCCGGCCACCACGATCCGCCTCCCGGGCAGCACCAGCCCGGCCTTGAGCATCGCCTGCGCGCCGCCCGCGGTGACCACCCCGGGCAGGGTCCAGCCGGGGAACGGCAGCTGGCGCTCGTACGCACCGGTGGCGAGCAGCACGGACGCGGCCGGGACGGTGGCCCGGTCGGTGGCCTCCGGGCCGCGCGTGACGTGTACGGCGAAGCCGTCGCCGGTCCGCTCCAGCGCCCACACCTGGTGGCCGCCGAGGAAGCGGACCCGCCCGGCCCGCTCGTGCGCGGCGAGCCGGTCGGCCAGTCCGGTGTAGACGGACCAGCCGTGGTGGAGCCGGTCCGGGCGGGCGGCGCCGAGGCCGGGGGCGGGGTGCCGGTAGTACTGCCCGCCGGTGCTGTGGCCGGCGTCCAGCAGGACGCAGCGCAGCCCGAGGTCGGCGGCGGTCACGGCGGCCGCGAGCCCGGCCGGGCCGGCGCCGATCACCGCGAGGTCGGGGCGTCGGGCCGCTTCGGCGGCGGCCCGGTCAGACGGCGAGGTCGGCACGGCCGTGGCCCTCCTGGGTGGTGACGGTGGTGCCGGGTTCGGCGGGGAGCAGGCAGGTGCGCTGGTTGGGGCGGCCGTCGACGGTGGCCAGGCAGTCGAAGCAGGCGCCGATGCCGCAGAACACCCCCCGCGGCCGGCCGCCGACCCGGGTGGTGCGCCAGGCGAGCACGCCGTCGGCCCAGAGCGCGGCGGCGATCGACTGTCCGGGCAGGGCCGGGACGGGTCGGCCGTCGAACTCGATGTGGTGGGCGGGGCCGGGTTCGGCCCGGACCAGGTCGGCGGGGGTGCGGCGCATCGGCGGCTTCTCCGTTCCGGGGTTGGTCGACGGACGAGGGCGGTCTACACGACAGGGGCGGTCGACACGGCGGGGGCGGTCGACGAACGAGCATGGTCGGCAGGCGGACAGCGGTGGTCGAGGAGCCCGGGCTCAGTCCCCGGCGTCCGACGGGAAGCGGTCCGGGCGGAACGGCGCGAGGTCCAGTTCCGGCTGCTTGCCGGTCAGTTGCTCGCTGATCAGCAGGCCGGTCGCCGGAGCCAACCCGATGCCGGCGCCCTCGTGCCCGCAGGCATGGTAGAGCCCGGGCACCCTGGGGTCCTCGCCGATGGCGGGCAGGTGGTCCGGCAGGTACGGACGGAAGCCCCGGTAGGTGCGCATCACGGTGACGTCCGCGAGCACCGGGAAGAGCGCCGCGGCCTGGGCGGCGAGCCGCCGCAGCACCTCCTGGGAGAGGGTGCGGTCGAAGCCGACCCGTTCGCGGCTGGCGCCGATGAGCACCGGCCCGCCGGGGGTGCCCTCGACCACGGCGGAGGTCTGGAGCCCGGCCGAGCCGCTGGCGACGTCGGCGACGTAGTCGGCGGCATAGACCTTGTGCCGGACGATCCGCGGCAGCGGCTCGGTGACCAGGACGAAGCCGCGGCGGGGCATCACCGGCAGGTGCACCCCGGCCAACCCGGCCAGTTCGCCGCCCCAGGTGCCGGTCGCGTTGACGACGGCGGGGGCGTCGAGTCTGCGGCGGTCGGTCCGCACGCCGCGCACGGCGCCGTCCGGCCCCCGGTGCACGGCGGTCACGGTCTCGCCGGTGATCAGCTCGGCGCCCATCCGGCGGGCCTCGCGCAGCAGGTGGGCGGCGGCGAGGGCGGGCTGGACCTGGGCGTCCTGCGGGTAGTGGAAGCCGCCGGCGAGGCCGGGGGCGAGGTGCGGCTCCAGCTCGTGCAGCCGCTCGGCGGGGATCTCCTCGGCGGTGACGCCGGCGGCGGCCTGGCCGACGGCGAAGGCCCGCAGGGCGTCCTGCCCGGCCGGGGTGGAGGCGATCACCACGCCGCCCTTGGGCTCGTACTCCACGGCCGCGCCGAGGTGTTCGGCGAGGTCGTGCCAGAGCCGGGTGCTGAGCAGGGCGAGGTCGAGTTCGGGCCCGGGCTCCTTGTCGGAGACCAGCAGGTTGCCCTCGCCGGCGCCGGTGGTGCCGCCGGCCACCGGCCCGCGGTCGACGACGGCGACGGTGAGCCCGGCGCGGGCCGCGTAGTAGGCGCAGGCGGCGCCGACCACGCCGGCGCCGACCACGACGACATCCAGGGGAGGTCTCTGGGTCTTGAGCACGTCAGTAATATGTCACATGCCATCCACCCTGCCAAGACCACCCGCCGAATCCCGCACCGGGCCGGAGCAGCACAAAAGCCCGGGCTCACCGGGCCGGAGCAGCGCAAAGGCCCCGGCCCACCGCGTCGGGCGGCGGGCCGGGGCCTCAGGGTGCGCTACCGGCTCAGGTGATGTCGTCGATCTGCTCGTGACGGGCCGCCGGCACCGGGGCGCCCGCCGTCGGCGCGGCCGAGGCCTGGACCATCTCCGTACCGGCCACCGGCTGCACCGAGAGGTCCAGCTCCGAGGCCTCCTCGTCGCTCAGTCCGGCATCGGGGTCGCGGCGCTCCTTGCGCCTGTCGTTGAAGATCGCGATGCCCACCGCGAGGAAGTACAGCGCCCAGATCGGCGCGGCCAGCGTGAGCATGCTCACCGGATCGGCGCTCGGGGTGGCGAAGGCGGCGAAGACCGTGATGCCCATGACCATGCCGCGCCACCAGCCGAGCAGCCGCTTGCCGGTGACCATGCCGACCATGTTCATCATCACCAGCAGCAGCGGGAACTCGAAGGCCAGGCCGAAGACCAGCACCATCCGGGTGGCGATGTCGAGGTAGTCCTCGGGCGGCAGGATCGGCGTGGTCTTGTCCGGGGTGAACGAGATCAGCACGTCGACGGTGGTCGGCAGCACCAGGATGGCGCAGCCCACGCCGGCCAGGAAGAGCGGCGCCCCGCACAGCATGAAGATGACGGCGTACTTCTTCTCGTGCCGGTGCAGACCGGGTGCCACGAAGGCCCAGACCTGGTAGAGCCAGACCGGCACGGTCGCGACCACACCGGCCGTCAGTGACACCTTGAGCATCCAGGTGAAACCGGCGGTCAGACCGATGTTGGAGACCTGGGCGCACTTGCCCTTGAAGTGGTCGGCAGTCTCCACGGTGCAGCGCGGCAGCGGCTCCAGCAGGAAGTTCTCGATCTGCCTGTGGTAGATCGCCGCCACGATGGTGATCAGCACGATCGCCAGGACCGACTTGACCACGCGGTTGCGCAGTTCCCGCAGGTGGTCGGTGAGGGCCATCCGCCCCTCAGGATCCTTGGACGCCTTCGACGCCTTGGAGAGCTTGCTCAACCCCGGTCCTCAACTCGTGCGTCGAGGCCCGCCGGTCGACGGGCCTCCGTGGTCGCGTTCGTCACGTGCGCCGCACTCAGTGCGGGCGGTCGCCGTCGGCCGCGGACGGCCCGGCGGCGGGCTCGGCCACCGGGCGGGCGGTGCCCGAGGCGCCCGGAGCGGCCTGGATGGTCCTGGCCGCGGTCGTCGCCGAACCGCCGTCGACCCGGGGCGCCGGAGGCGGCGTCGCGGCGGCGTCCTCCTCGGCGCCGTCCGAGCGCATGGCCTTGGCCTCGCTCTTCAGGATCCGCATCGACTGCCCGAGCGAGCGAGCCAGGTCGGGCAGCCGCTTGGCGCCGAACAGCAGGACGGCGAAAATCACGACCACCACGATCGCGGTCATCGAGATGCGCATTGCGCGACCACCTTCACTCATGGCGACCCGTCGGGCCCCCCGCCGCGGATGGTAACCGCTGCGGATGACGCCACGACGACGGCCGCCCGAACAGGACAGCGGCCCCGGTTCGCAGTTCAGGAGCCATCTGCAGGAGCCATCTGAGAGCGTAACCCGCCCCCGCCTCCCCGCAGCAGCCCCCGTACCACCGACGGCCCTCCTGTGCTACCGAACGGGCGCTACCGGACAGCCTGCCCGGCGGGCGCCACCGGAAGGGCGCCACGGACGGCCCTACCGAGCCGGTACGGCCTCCGCCAGCTCCCCCGCCGCCTCGGCCAGCGCCCGCGAGGCCGCGTCCACGCCCTTGGCCAGCGCCCGCACGTCCAGCCAGAGCCGGATCGCGAGCACCCCGAGGACCAGCAGGCCCGCGGTGGCGAGCAGGACGGCGGCGACGAGCATCCAGGACATGCGCCCCACCCTATCGGGCCCGGCCCCCCGGCCTGGTCCGGAGGAGAGCGCCCGCTACCCCTCGGCCGGGACGAGCCGCATGGTGCGCACCCCGGCCCCGACGAGCGCCGCGACGATCTTCTCCCCGGCCGGCTTGCGCACCGCCGCCCCGCAGAGCGGGCAGCCGAAGCTGTAGTGCGCCTGGGCCGGGGTGCGACCGAGGGTCAGCCGGAACTCCTCCGCCGGGAGCTCGACCTTCTCCCGGCACTCGGAGCAGTACACCTTGAATCTGGTCCCGGGCTCCACCGATCAGACCCGCCCCTCCCCGTCGGCGACGGTCTGCTCCCCGTAAGCGGCCAGCGCCTCCAGGGCGGCCGCGCGGGCCTGCCCGGCCAGCCCGGGCGGCGAGACGATCCGGCCGTCCCGGCCCAGCCGCAGCGCCAGCGGGCGCAGCTGGGAGGGATCGGCGCTGCGCAGGGTGATCCGCAGCCCGCCGTCGGGCAGTTCCTCGGCCCGGTCGTGGGTGTAGTACTCGGCCACCCAGCGCCCGCCGGAGGTGACCTCGACGACCACCTCGGGGTCGTCCGCGGACGGGTTGACCAGCCCGCCGCTCAGGTCGCGCGGCTCGCGCCGCGGCGGGTCGGCGGGGACGTCCAGCACCCGGATCTCGGCGACCCGGTCCAACCGGAACATCCGGTGGTCCTCGGAGGTGCGGCACCAGGCCTCGAGGTAGGTGTGGCCCTCGGTGAGCAGCCGGATCGGGTCGACCTCGCGCTCGGTCATCCCGCCGCGCCCGTGCGAGTAGTAGCGCAGCCACAGGCGGCGCCCCTCGCTGAGCGCGCGGTCGATGTCGGCGAACACGTGGCCCTCCGCCTCGAAGGTCACGCCGACCCGGGCGCTGCCGGCGGCGCTCTCGCCCGCCGCGTTCTCGATCTTGACGACGGCCCGGGTGAGCGCCTCCCGGTCGCCGGCCCGCAGGCCGGGCAGCCCGGCCACCGCACGGGCGGCGACCAGCAGCGCGGTGGCCTCGTCGGCGGCGAGGCGCAGCGGCTGGGCCACGTCGTCGACGTTGTGCCACCAGATCCGCTCGCCGTCGGTGTCGATGTCGAGCAGGTCGCCGCCGCGGAAGCTGGTGCCGCACATCGGCAGCACGTTGAGGTCCCCGATCAGCTCGCGCTCGGAGATCCCGAACGCGCGGGCCACCTCGGCCACCTCGGCGCCGGGGCGCTCGCGCAGGTAGGTGACCAGCGACAGCATCCGCCGCGTCTGGTCGATCGCGTTGCTCACGCCTGAACCCCTCCGCTTCCGTTCACCACGTCCAGCCCGGCCACGGCCCGCAGCCGGTCGATCACGTCGGCCCGCAGCTCCTCGGGCCCGAGCACCAGCACGTCCGGCCCGAACTCGGCGAGGTCGGCGCCCAGCCCGTTGCCGTACGGGATCTCCAGCTCGTCCCAGCCGTCGTCCACCCGCGCGCTGCTCAGCGCCTTGGTGCGCAGCGGGAAGCCCGCTCCCCGGCGGACCCGGACGGTGGCGGTGGCGGTGGCGCCCTCGCCCGCGAACTTGGCGACGGTCGCGCGGACGTCGACGTGCTCGGGCACGGTGCCGAGGAAGGCGCCGGTCCTGGCCCGGACCTTGCCGGTGATCCGGCCGAGCCGGAACACCCGGGCGTCGCCGCGGTCGCGGTCCCACCCGGCCAGGTACCAGTGCCCGCGCCAGCACTCCAGCGCCCACGGCTCGACGGTGCGCAGCTCGCCGGCGGCGGCGCCGGCCTTGCGGTACTCGAAGCCGACCGGACGGCGGTCCCGGGCGGCGGTGAGCAGCGGCTCGAACGCGGCCTCCCGGGCGGGGATGCGCGGCTCCAGGGCGGTCCGGCCCTCGGGCTCGGCGAACGGCACCCCGGCGGCGCGCAGCTTCTGCAGCGCGCCGCTGGCCGCGCCGGACATCTTGGCCTGCTGCCAGACCCGGGCGGCCAGGGTCAGCGCGGCCGCCTCCTCGGCGTCCAGCGCGATCTCGGGCAGCCGGTTGCGGTCGGCGCGGGCCAGGTAGCCGAGCTCGCCGTCCAGGGCGCTCTCGTCGACGTCGATCACCAGGCCGAGTTCGCGCAGGTCGTCCTTGTCCCGCTCGAACATCCGGTTGAAGGCGTCCTCGCTGCTGTTCTGCCAGGCCTCGCGGTACGCCTCGATGGATTCCCGCAGCTCCTTCTTGGAGAGCGGACGTCTGGTGTTCATCAGGCACAGGGCGAGATTCATCAGCCGCTCTGCCTTGGCGATCGCCATCGCTGACCCTTCCGGTGTGCCGCGCCGTGCGCGGGGTGCGCCAACCGGGCGATCACCACCCGGCGGGACCGACCGTACCGGTAGCGGTACGCACGGCAAAAGCGGCCTCCCGAAACGCCCGTGGGCCGGGCCCCCGGAGGGGTCCGGCCCACGGCCGCGGCAGGCTCAGACGCCCAGCAGGTCGACCACGAAGATCAGGGTCGAGCCCGCCGGGATCAGCGGGGTCGGCGACTGGTTGCCGTACGCCAGGTGCGACGGGATGGTCAGCTCGCGGCGACCGCCGACCTTCATGCCGACGACGCCCTGGTCCCAGCCCTTGATGACGCGGCCGCCGCCCAGCGGGAAGCGGAACTCGTTCGGGGTCCGGTTCCAGCTCGCATCGAACTCCTCGCCGGTCTCGAAGGTCACGCCGACGTAGCGGACCTTGACGTTGTGGCCCGGCTTGGCCTCCTCGCCGTCACCGACGACGATGTCGCGGATCTGCAGGTCCGCCGGGGCGTCGCCGATCGGGAAGTCGATCTCGGGCTTCTCGTTGAGGTTGACGCTCACAGTCCCTCTTCTCACGTTTCGCATTGCAGTCACGACCAAGCGGCGGGCGCCCGCACCCCCGGTCCGTTCCCGGACCACGGTACGGGCGCCCACCGCCCGGGGTGGTCCGGCCACGCGGCCGGACCTGAAGGTCACACGCACACCATTGTCACCCGAAAGTGGATCAGCCCTGACCGGCGTCCAGAATGTCCACCACGAAGACCAGCGGCGCGCCCGGCGGGATGTCGCCCTGGCCCTTGTCGCCGTAGGCCAGCGCGGCCGGGATCACCAGCTCCACCCGGCTGCCGACGGTCTGGCCCACCAGCCCCTGGTCCCAGCCCTGGATGACCTGGCCACCGCCGACCGGGAAGGAGAACGCCTGGCCCTTGCTGAGCGAGGAGTCGAACATCTTGCCGTCCTTGAACAGCGCGCCGGTGTACTGGACGACGACCTTCTCGCCCTTCTCCACCGCCGGCCCGGTGCCCTTGATCAGGACGTGCGACTTCAGCTCGGTCGGGTCCTTCGCGCCGGCCACCGGGGTGATCTCGGCCGGCTTCTTGCCGTTGTCCTTGACCTGCGGGAAGTCCGCGGGCGGCGGCGTGACGGTGCCGCTCACCACGGCGTCGGGCGCGTTGGCGTTGCGGATGTCGATCACGAAGATCAGGTCGTCCTTCGCCCCGATCGACATGTCGGCCTTGCCCTGGGAGCCGAACGCGGCGGCCGGCGGGGCCACCACGAGGACCCGGCTGCCGGCCTTCTTCCCGACCACGGCCTGGTCCAGCGCCGGGATCAGCGCGTCGGTGCCGGCCTGGAAGATCTGCGGCTTGCCGTTGTTGTCGTACGAGCTCGGGATGTCCTTGCCGGTGGTCCAGTCCTTGGCGGTGTAGTCCACCGAGGTCCAGGAGTTCTTGTCCACCTTGGGGCCGGTGCCCTCGGTCAGCACCTTCACCACGAAGGAGCCGTCGGAGGCCTCGCCCGGCACCTGGATCTCGGCCTTCTTGCCGAAGTCACCGGTGACGGTGGGCAGCACCTTGGCGCTGTCCTTGATCGGCGGCACCGGGTCGGCGGTCGGCGTGGGCGGCGCGCTCTTGGCGGCGTCCGGCTTGGCGGCGGTGTCCGACTTGCCGTCCTTGTTCACCAGGTACAGCGTCACGGCACTGCCGGCCAGCAGCACGGCCAGCACCGTGCCGAGGATCACGCCCAGCCGGCCCACCCCGGGCGGGTTCTCGTCGTACCCGGCCTCCGAGGTGTCGCCCCGACGCACGGTGGAGGCGAAGATCTGCGGGGTGTCGTCCGTCTTGGTCCCGCCCGAGGCGCGCGGCTGCTCGCCGGGCTGCGCCCAGCCGGCCTGCTGCTTCAGGATCGACGGCGGGACGACGATCGACTCGCCGTCCCCCGGGAGCGGGCCGCCGGGACGCGAGGCGGCCGGGTCACCCGCAGAGCTGTCGTTCGCCGCGGTGCCGGCCCCGCCCGGGCTCGGCGTCTTCTCAGTCATGACTCCCCATCCATCTCGCCACGAGGTCTTCCAGGTCTGCGACCGGCGTGCTGACTGCCGGTCTGCCGTCGCACCGTCCGCCCCGGACCTCGACGCCGGGCGGCGCCTGCCACAGTGCGAGGGCAGTATGACAGCTCAGGATGAGGGCGGACGCTTCGTTGTACGAGCGTCCGCCCAAGCGTACGGAATCCCAGGGGGGACTTCCTAGAGCGTGTCCGCCCTAAACCGCTTCCCTGAGCCGCTTCCCTAAACCGCTTCCAGAACGTCGATCACGAAGACCAGCGTCGAGTTGGGCGGCACCGAGCCCTGCGCCTGGTCCTTGTAGCCGAGCCCGGGCGGCACCACGAGCAGGATCCGGCTGCCGACGGTCTGGCCGACCAGCGCCTTGTCCCAGCCCTCGATCACGCTGCCGGTGCCGATCTGCACCGCCTGCGCGCCCCCGTGCGTCCAGGAGGAGTCGAACTGCTGGCCGTTGTTCCAGAGCACCCCGGTGTACTGCACCACCAGGGTCTGCCCGCTCTTGACCTGCTTGCCCTCGCCCTTGATCAGCACCGCCTGCTCCAGGTCGGTGGGCGCGGCCTGCCCGGTCGGCACGGTGATCGTCACCGGGGCCTTGCCGTTGTCCTTGACCTGCGGCATCGTCGCCGGCGGCGGGGTCATGGCGCCGGTCAGCGTGGAGTCCTGCGGCAGGCTCTCCATGATGTCCAGGACGAACACCACCGTGTCGCCCTTGTTGACGCCGAGCTGGGTGCTGCCCTGCTCGCCGAAGGCCGCCGCCGGCGGGGCGACCACCAGCAGCCGGCTGCCGACCTTCTTGCCGATCACGCTCTGGTCCAGCGCCGGCACGAGCTGTCCGCTGCCGGCCTGGTAGAGCTGCGGCTTCCCGCTCGGGTCGTACGAGCTGGGCAGGTCCTTGCCGGTGGTCCAGTCCTTCGCCGTGTAGTTGACCGTCACCCAGTCGCCCTTGTTGACCGTCGACCGCTCGCCCTCGCTGACGGTGTTCACCACGAACTGGCCGCCGGGCTGGCCCTCCGGGAGGGTGATGGTGGCCTTGCTGCCGAAACCGCCCTCCGAGAGCGTGGGCATCGGCGACGCCTCGCCGACCGGTGCGGGCACCGTCGGAGGCGCGCTCGCCGCGGACGGAGTCGCCGGGCCGGCCGCCTTGGGCGAACTGCTGCAGGCGACCGCCAGCAGCAGGGGCAGGGTGAGTAGCAAACCGGCGGTGCGGCGCACGGTGGTCCTAACTGTCGATCGAGGTCGGCTCTCCTGACTTCGACGGACAGCGTATGCCCGGACGGCGTCCGGCCCCGGTAGACACCACCGGGGCCGGACACCGCCTTGATCACAAACCTGGGATCCCCTGCGGGGCTCACATCCCGGCGATCAGCTTCTCCACCCGCTCGTCCACCGAGCGGAACGGGTCCTTGCAGAGCACCGTGCGCTGCGCCTGGTCGTTCAGCTTCAGGTGCACCCAGTCCACCGTGAAGTCCCGGCGCTGCTCCTGCGCCCGGCGGATGAAGTCCCCGCGCAGCCGGGCCCGGGTGGTCTGCGGCGGGATGGACTTGGCCTCGAAGGTCTTGAGGTCGGTGGTCACCCGCTTCGCCTGGCCCTTGCCCTGGAGCAGGTAGAACAGGCCGCGCCGGCGGTGGATGTCGTGGTACGCCAGGTCGATCTGGGCCACCCGCGGGTTGGACATGCTCATCTGGTGCTTCTCGCGGTAGCGCTCGATGAGCTTGTACTTCATGATCCAGTCGATCTCGGTGGCCACCTCGTCCAGGTTCTCGGTGCGGACGGCCTCCAGGGTCCGGCCCCACAGTTCGAGCACCTGGCCGATGGTGCCGGTGTTGATGCCCTTGCGGTCGGCGAACTCCAGCGCCTTGGTGTAGTACTCCTCCTGGATGTCCAGCGCGCTGGCCTCGCGCCCGTTGGCGAGCCGCACCTGGTGGGTGCCGGTGAGGTCGTGGCTGACCTCGCGGATCGCCCGGATCGGGTTCTCCAGGGTGAGGTCGCGCATCACCACGCCGGCCTCGATCAGCCGCAGCACCAGGTCGGTGGCGCCGACCTTGAGCAGCGTCGTGGTCTCCGACATGTTGGAGTCGCCGACGATCACGTGCAGCCGGCGGTAGCGCTCGGCGTCCGCGTGCGGCTCGTCGCGGGTGTTGATGATCGGGCGGGAGCGGGTGGTGGCGGAGCTGACGCCCTCCCAGATGTGCTCGGCGCGCTGGCTGACGCAGTAGACCGCGCCGCGCGGGGTCTGCAGCACCTTGCCGGCGCCGCAGATCAGCTGGCGGGTCACCAGGAAGGGGATCAGCACGTCGGCCAGCCGGGAGAACTCGCCGTGCCGGGCCACCAGGTAGTTCTCGTGGCAGCCGTAGGAGTTGCCGGCCGAGTCGGTGTTGTTCTTGAACAGGTAGACGTCCCCCGCGATGCCCTCCTCGTGCAGCCGCCGCTCGGCGTCGACCAGGAGCCCTTCGAGGATCCGCTCGCCCGCCTTGTCGTGCGTCACCAGCTCGACCACGTCGTCGCACTCGGGGGTGGCGTACTCGGGGTGGGAGCCGACGTCGAGGTACAGCCGGGCGCCGTTGCGCAGGAAGACGTTGCTGCTGCGGCCCCAGGAGACGACCCGGCGGAACAAGTACCGCGCCACCTCGTCCGGCGACAGCCTGCGCTGCCCGCGGAACGTGCAGGTCACGCCGTACTCGTTCTCCAGCCCGAAAATCCGGCGGTCCATGAGCACTCCATTCTGTGTCGGAGCTGTCCGAAACCGCCTCCACGACGACTGGGCCGCCGCAGGGGCACCGGAGTCCCGTACGGCCTCCGTCCGGCCGCCGTACGGGACTCCGCAGGCACTGCTACTCCGGCGCGGTGTCCGCCGGGTCGTCCTCGTCGTCCGACTCGGCGGACTGGTCGCCGTCGAGCAGCCGGGCGAGCTGGTTGCCCAGGATGCGCTTGAACTTGCGCTGCTGGAACCGCTGGCGGTCGAGGACGGCCACCTCCAGCTGCTCCGGGGTGAGGGCGCGCGGGCTGCCGCCGTTGGGGTCGCGGGCGAGCGAGTCCACGGCGGCCCGGACCACCTCGGTGAGGCTCATCCCGGCCCGGTGGCGCTGGCCCAGGTAGTTGCCGATCGAGTCGGCGTTGCCGCCGACCACGACGTAGTTCTTCTCGTCGACGATCGAGCCGTCCGGGGTGAGGCGGTAGATCTGGTCCTCGTCCGCGGTGCGGCCGACCTCGGCCACGATCAGCTCGACCTCGTAGGGCTTCTCGCCGACCGAGGAGAAGATGGTGCCGAGCGTCTGGGCGTAGACGTTGGCCAGGCCCCGGGCGGTGACGTCGGCCCGGTCGTAGGAGTAGCCGCGCAGGTCGGCGTAGCGGACGCCGCCGATGCGCAGGTTCTCGAACTCGTTGTAGCGGCCGACCGCCGCGAAGGCGATCTTGTCGTAGATCTCGGAGACCTTGTGAAGCGCTCTGGAGGTGTTCTCCGCGACGAAGACGATGCCGTCGGCGTAGGTGAGCACGACCACGCTGCGGCCGCGCGCGATGCCCTTGCGGGCGTACTCCGCGCGGTCCGCCATGGCCTGCTGGGGCGAGACGTAGAACGGTGTCGACACCGGCGGTCGTCCCTTTCCTGAGAGGTGATGGCTAGAGCAGCGGGGCCTGCGGGCCGTTGGGGTGCGAGCGGCGCTCGTCGGTGATCGCGACCGCGATCTCGGTGACCTCCGCGTCGGTGAGCCGGCGGAAGCCGTCCTCGGTGATCAGCGAGACGATCGGGAAGATCTTGCGGGCGAGGTCGGGGCCGCCGGTGGCGGAGTCGTCGTCGGCCGCGTCGTACAGCGCCTGGACGACGAGCATGGCGGCCTGGTCGGCCGTCAGGCCGTCGCGGTAGAGCTTCTTCATCGAGCCGCGGGCGAAGACCGAGCCCGAGCCGGTGGCGGCGAAGCCGCGCTCCTCGGAACGCCCGCCGGTGACGTCGTAGTTGAAGATCCGGCCGCGGCCGAGGTCCAGGTCGTAGCCGGCGAACAGCGGGACGACCGCCAGGCCCTGCATCGCCATGCCCAGGTTGCCCCGGATCATCGCGGTGAGCCGGTTGGCCTTGCCCTCCAGCGAGAGCACCGCGCCCTCGATCTTCTCGTAGTGCTCCAGCTCCAGTTGGAACAGCCGGACCATCTCGATGGCGAGGCCTGCGGTGCCGGCGATGCCGACCGCGCTGTACTCGTCGGCCGGGAACACCTTCTCCATGTCGCGCTGGGCGATCACGTTGCCCATCGTCGCCCGGCGGTCACCGGCGATCACCACGCCGCCGTCGAACACCGCGGCCACGATGGTGGTCCCGTGCGGGGCGTCGACCACGGCCCCCGCGGGGAGCCCGCGGTGGCCGGGGATCAGCTCCGGCCGGTGCTCGGCGAGGAAGTCCACGAAGGAGGAGGACCCCGGGGTCAGGAAGGCAGCCGGTAGACGCCCGGTGCCACGAGTGTTGGCTTCCACACGATTCCTTCCAGGTAGCTTGAAGCTCGCGCTGCCCGCACCCTACCCGCCCGACGATCACTGTCCACGCGCGCAGGGGGCCGGTGCCGGACGGCCGGGCGGCCCTCGCCGCCCGACCGCCCTCGACGGTCACGACCGTGAATTCCCGAATACCGGGGACGGGCTATTGCCCGCCCTTCTGCACGAATCCGCGGACGAAATCTTCCGCATTCGACTCCAGGACCTCGTCGATTTCGTCCAGCACCGCGTCGACGTCGTCGCTCAGCTTTTCCTGGCGTTCCTTGAGGTCGTCGGAATTCTGGGTTTCCGCGGCCTGCTCCTCGACCTCCTCGGAGGAGCGGTTCGCCCGCTGCTGGCCGCCGCCGGTGTCCTTGCTCGCCATTTCCCTCACCCCGCTCGATTCTTCTGGCACGGTTTGGTCGTTGCTTGCTGCACCGACCCTATACACAAGGTGCGACTGCCGCTCCCGGTTTGCCGGTGGCGCTTCCTGTCCAACACCCGCTGCCACCCCGGATGATTCCCATTCGGCGGACGTTCACCCATGGTGATCGAAAAGTTACCCGCCGGAGAGGACCCGTAGCAGGTCCTCCGCGGTGCGACAGCGGTCCAGCAGCTCCTTGACGTGGTTGCGGGTGCCCCGCAGCGGCTCCAGCGTGGGCACCCGCTGCAACGAGTCCCGGCCCGGCAGGTCGAAGATCACCGAGTCCCAGGAGGCCGCGGCGACGTGGTCGGCGTACTGCTCCAGGCAGCGCCCGCGGAAGTACGCCCGGGTGTCCTCCGGGGGCTTGGAGACGGCCCGCTCGACCTCCGCCTCGGTCACCAGCCGCTCGAACCGGCCGCGGGCCACCAGCCGGTTGTAGAGGCCCTTGTCGGGCCGCACGTCGCTGTACTGGAGGTCGACCAGGTGCAGCCGCGGGTTCTCCCACCCCAGGGCGTCCCGGCTGCGGTAGCCCTCCAGGATCTCCCGCTTGGCGATCCAGTCCAGTTGCCTGGAGAGCGACATCGGATCGCGCTCCAGCCGCCCGAGGACGTCCTCCCAGCGGGCCAGCACGTCCAGTGTCTGCTCGTCCGCGTCGGTGCCGAAGCGGTCCTCGACGTACTTGCGGGCCAGCTCGAAGTACTCCAGCTGGAGCTGGACGGCGGTGAGTTTGCGCCCGTTGCGCAGGGTGATCAGGTGCTTGAGCGTGGGGTCGTGGGAGACCCGGTGCAGGGTGCGCACCGGCTGGTCGACGGCGAGGTCGGAGGCGATGAAGGAGTCCTCGATCATCGACAGGACCAGTGAGGTGGTGCCCAGCTTGAGGTAGGTGGAGATCTCGGAGAGGTTGGCGTCCCCGATGATCACGTGCAGCCGGCGGTACTTCTCCGCGTCGGCGTGCGGTTCGTCCCGGGTGTTGATGATCGGGCGCTTGAGCGTGGTCTCCAGGCCGACCTCGACCTCGAAGTAGTCGGCCCGCTGGCTGATCTGGAAGCCGTGCGTCGAGCCGTCCTGGCCGATGCCGACCCGGCCGGCACCGGTGACCACCTGGCGGGAGACGAAGAACGGGGTGAGGTGGCGGACGATGTCGGCGAACGGCGTCGCCCGCTTCATCAGGTAGTTCTCGTGGGTGCCGTAGGAGGCGCCCTTGTTGTCGGTGTTGTTCTTGTACAGGTGGATGTTCTGCCCGTTGGGCAGTTCCAGCGCGCGCTGCGCGGCGGCGGCCATGATCCGCTCGCCGGCCTTGTCCCAGAGCACGGCGTCGCGCGGGTTGGTGACCTCGGGCGAGCTGTACTCGGGGTGCGCGTGGTCCACGTAGAACCGGGCCCCGTTGGTGAGGATGACGTTGGCCAGGCCGATGTCCTCGTCGGTCAGCTGGCTGGCGTCCGCCACCTCGCGCGCCAGGTCGAAGCCCCGGGCGTCACGCAGCGGGTTCTCCTCCTCGAAGTCCCAGCGGGCCCGCCGCGCCCGGTGCATCGCCGCCGCGTACGCGTTGACGATCTGGGACGAGGTGAGCATGGCGTTGGCGTTGGGGTGCCCGGGCACGGAGATCCCGTACTCGGTCTCGATGCCCATCACGCGCCGTACGGTCATGCGGCCCTCCTTGCCCGGTGCGCCGCCCCCCACGGGCGGAGCACGCCGACGTACCGCTGAACAACACCGGCGCCGGCGTTCTGCCCGCGATCGGTGGGTCGAGCCTAGAACCCGGCGCCGACGGGCGGACCCCGAGACGCGCCGTCCGGCTGCGGGGCCGCGAGGCGCCACAGCCGGACGGGGTGCGTGCTGTTCCGGGGACCGCCGGGCGGCCCGGTCTCACCGCGTGCTTACAGGTACTGCCCCGTGTTGGCGACAGTGTCGATCGAGCGGCCGGACTCGGCGCCCTGCTTGCCGGTGACCAGCGTGCGGATGAAGACGATCCGCTCGCCCTTCTTGCCGGAGATGCGGGCCCAGTCGTCCGGGTTGGTGGTGTTCGGCAGGTCCTCGTTCTCCTTGAACTCGTCCACGCAGGCGGCGAGCAGGTGGGAGACGCGCAGACCGCGCTGACCGTGGTCGAGGAAGTCCTTGATGGCCATCTTCTTCGCGCGGTCGACGATGTTCTGGATCATGGCGCCGGAGTTGAAGTCCTTGAAGTACAGGACCTCCTTGTCACCGTTGGCGTAGGTGACCTCCAGGAAGCGGTTCTCCTCGGTCTCGGAGTACATCCGCTCCACGACCGACTGGATCATCGCGGCCACCGTGGTGCCCAGGGAGCCGTCGTGCTCCTTGAGGTCGTCCGGGTGGAACGGCAGCGACTCCTTGAGGTACTTGGAGAAGATGTCCTTCGCGGCCTCGGCGTCCGGGCGCTCGATCTTGATCTTGACGTCCAGGCGGCCGGGCCGCAGGATCGCCGGGTCGATCATGTCCTCGCGGTTCGAGGCGCCGATGACGATGACGTTCTCCAGGCCCTCCACACCGTCGATCTCGGCGAGCAGCTGCGGGACGATGGTGTTCTCCACGTCCGAGCTGACGCCGGAACCGCGGGTGCGGAACAGCGACTCCATCTCGTCGAAGAAGACGATGACGGGCGTGCCCTCGCTCGCCTTCTCCCGGGCCCGCTGGAAGACCAGGCGGATCTGCCGCTCGGTCTCGCCCACGTACTTGTTGAGCAGTTCGGGGCCCTTGATGTTGAGGAAGTAGCTCTTCCCCTGGGGGCGTCCGGTGACCTCGGCGACCTTCTTGGCCAGCGAGTTGGCGACCGCCTTGGCGATCAGCGTCTTGCCGCAGCCGGGCGGGCCGTAGAGCAGCACGCCCTTGGGCGGACGCAGCTCGTACTCCTTGAAGAGGTCGGCGTGCAGGTAGGGCAGCTCGACCGCGTCCCGGATCAGCTCGATCTGGTTGCTCAGTCCGCCGATCTGGCGGTAGTCGATGTCCGGGACCTCTTCGAGGACCAGCTCCTCGACCTCGGACTTCGGCACGACCTCGTACACGTAGCCGGAGCGGGGCTCCAGCAGCAGGGCGTCCCCCGCCCGGACGGTGAGCTCGCGCAGCGGTTCGGCGAGGCGCACCACCCGCTCCTCGTCGGTGTGGCCGACGACCAGGGCGCGTTCGCCGTCCTCGAGGATCTCCTTGAGGGTGACGATCTCGCCGATGCGCTCGAAGGCCATCGCGTCCACGATGTTGAGGGCCTCGTTGAGCATCACTTCCTGGCCGCGCCGCAGTTCGTCGAGGGCGACGTTGGGGCTGACGTTCACGCGGAGCTTGCGCCCCCCGGTGAAGATGTCGGCGGTGCCGTCCTCGTTGGCCTCGAGGAAGGTGCCGAACCCGGCCGGGGGCTGTGCCAGCCGGTCCACTTCCTCCTTGAGGGCCACGATCTGGTCGCGGGCCTCTCGCAGGGTGGAGGCGAGCCGTTCGTTCTGGGCGGACACTCCGGCCAGGTTGGTCTGGAGCTCGACGATCCGCTCTTCGAGGATCCTCGAATTGCGCGGCGAGTCGGCGAGCTTGCGGCGCAGCACAGCGATTTCCTGCTCAAGGAACGAGACCTGAGCGGCCTCGTCGGAACCACGAGCGGGCCTGCCGGTGCTGCGGTTGTAGTCGTCATCGTGGGCTGCCACGGTCCTCACCTCCTCCGGGGAGCTGGACGCTTCCAGACCCTACCTGGGACCAGGGGTCCGTAAACCCCTAGATCAAGAAAGATGGAACGGGCGTGTCCGATCTTCGCCCCAGCGTGCTTCCCCTCTGCTAAGGGGATACCCACCGCTCACCACCCAAAGCGGGCCAGATGTATCGTCGAGCGAAGTGATATCCGATCGCGACCGGGCGCCTGGGTCCGATCGTTGTACGAATGGCGGGATTGCCCCGGAAAAGGGCGACCCGGGACAGAAACGGCAGGGGACCATGTCGGTAACCGAGCAGACGGCCGCGGCGGCCGAACAGCTGGAGGTGTGGATCGACCAGGATCTGTGCACCGGCGACGGCATCTGCGTGCAGTACGCACCCGAGGTCTTCGAGCTGGACATCGACGGCCTCGCCTACGTGAAGGGGCCGGACGACGAGCTGCGCCAGCAGCCCGGGGAGACCGCCCCGGTGCCGCTGACGATCCTTCAGGACGTGGTGGACTCGGCGAAGGAGTGCCCCGGCGACTGCATCCACGTGCGCCGGGTCACCGACCGGGTCGAGGTGTACGGGCCGGACGCGGACTGACGCGTCCTCCCCCTCAGGTCTGGCTGACCGGGGCGGCGGTCTGGGAACGTTCCCAGCCGCCGCCCTTGCGCATCCAGGTGAGGTCGAGTGAGATGTCGGGACGGAAGCGCGGCACCTCGTCGCTCGAATACCCCTGCGCGTGGCCGGTGATGGCGCCGTCGGAGCGCAGCGCGAGCCGGCCGAGGGTGAGGTTCTCGCGCTCGGAGAGGAGCGTGGCCAGCACCACCGGGCGGTCGCCGGGGCCGAAACCGAGCAGGTAGACGGCGTCCGGCGGGGTGCCGTTCTCGGCCGCGCAGTGCGCGGCGACGACCGTGCCGGGCCGTCCGTCGCCCAGGTCGGCCGGCATGCTGATGGCCGTCGCGACCGGGAACGGGCCGCAGTCGAGCGGAAGTTGGGCCTTGGCCGGGTCGGGGGCGGCACTCGCCCCGAGGGCCTTGGGAGTGCCGTGGACGGGCACCGGGGTGCCGGTGGCGGGGCTGGCGGCGAGGGCCGCGGCCACCACCGCGCCGCAGCCGGCCAGGGCCAGGGCCCAGTGCCAGGGGGCGGTGCGCGCGTGCCCGGGCCCGGTGCGGCCCCGCGGTGTCTGCTGTCCAGCCGTCGTCCCGACCGCGGTCTCCACCAGGCGTCCCCTCCAGTGCTCCCAGGAGCTGGTCTGCGTGCGCGAGCATCGTCCCACACGCCGGCGGCCGGAATGCCGAGGGGTGGCACGAGCAGGCTCGTACCACCCCTGGGAAGCGATCCCGGTCAGCCCAGGTCGGGCTGCTCGGTCTCGACGGCGCGGGCGGCGGCACGGGCCGCGGCGCGCTCCTGGAGGCTCGGCTCCGAGCCCCCGTTGTCGTAGTCCTCGCCGTACGCGCCCTTGGCCGGGCGGCGGCGGCGCAGCGGCGGCTCGACGCCGTCGGCGAGGCGGCGGGCGGTGAGCAGGAAGCCGGTGTGGCCGATCATCCGGTGGTCCGGGCGGACGGCCAGGCCCTCCAGGTGCCAGGTGCGGACCATGGTCTCCCAGGCCTGCGGCTCGGTGAAGGTGCCGTGGTCGCGCAGTGCCTCGACGGTCTTGGACATCTGCGTGGTGGTGGCCACGTAGCAGCAGATCAGGCCGCCGGGGACCAGCGCCTTGGAGGCGACGTCCAGGCACTCCCAGGGGGCGAGCATGTCGAGGATGACGCGGTCGACGTCGGCCTCGACCAGGTTGTCCTGGAGGTCTCCGACGGTGAGCTTCCACGCCGGGTGCGGCCCGCCGAAGTAGCGCTCGACGTTGCCCTTGGCGATGTCGGCGAAGTCCTGCCGGCGCTCGTACGAGGCCAGCATGCCGGTGTCGCCGACGGCGCGCAGCAGGTAGGTGGAGAGCGCGCCCGAGCCGACACCGGCCTCGACGACGCGGGCGCCGGCGAAGATGTCGGCCATGGCCAGGATCTGCCCCGCGTCCTTGGGGTAGATCACGGCGGCGCCGCGCGGCATGGACAGGACGTAGTCGGGGAGCAGGGGGCGCAGCGCGAGGTACGGGACGTTCCCCGTGGTGCGCACGACCGTGCCCTCGGGGGCGCCGATCAGCTCGTCGTGCGGGAACGCACCCTTGTGGGTGTGGAACTGGTTCCCGGCCTGGAGCGTGAACGTGTAGTGGCGGCCCTTGGGGTCGGTCAGCTGGACCTGGTCCCCGACCTGGAAGGGCCCGCGTCGGCGGGTGGCACCGGTCGGTTCGGACATGCGGTCAATCCTAAGGGAAGCGGACGGTCCGCCCGACCAGAGTGATCACCGGCCGGCGACGGCGGCGGTGAGGCGCTGCTCGATGTCGGTGAGCGCGGCCACGCCGAACACCCGGCCGTCCGCCTCGACCACCAGGTACTCCCCGGCCGGGGTGGCCTGGACGGCGCGCAGCAGGTCCTCGCCGCCGAGGTCGGCGTCCAGCCGAAGGCCGGGTTCGAGGTCGCGGGCGAGCGGGCCGACGGCGACCCACGGGCGGCGGTGCTCGGGCACCGCGCGGACGGCGGACTCGCGGACGATGCCGATCGGGTCGCCCCGACCGTCCACCACCACGACCGCGCCGGCCTGGGCCTCGCGGGCCCGGCGCAGCGCCTCGCCGAGCGGGGTGTCGGCGGTGACCTCGACGGTCCGGCGGGCGAACTCGCGCAGCCGCAGGCCGGGCAGCACCTCCTTGAGCCGGGCGTTGCGCAGGCTCCCGGTGGCGCCGTTCCAGATGATCGCGGCGAGGACGGCGGCCAGCACCGCGTCCACCAGGGTGTCGGTCGTGGTGCGTTCGATCCCGCGGGCGGCGCTGAACAGCGGCAGGCCGACCAGCACCGCGACGGCCAGCGCCCGGCCGACCCAGGCGGCGGCGACCGTGCCGGTCATCGCCTTGCCGCTGATCGCCCAGACGACCGCGCGCAGCATCCGGCCGCCGTCCAGCGGCAGGCCGGGCAGCAGGTTGAACGCGGCGACCACCAGGTTGGAGACCATCAGCCCGGTGAGCAGCACCCCGGGCACCGTGGAGAGCTCCACGGCCTGCATCGCGAGGTAGAACACGCCGCCGAGCACCAGCGAGAGCAGCGGGCCGACGAAGGCCAGCCAGAACTCGCGCCACGGGCTCTCGGCCTCGTTCTCGATCTCCGAGACGCCGCCGAAGAACTGGAGCTGGATCCGCCGTACACCGAGCCTGTAGCGCAGCGCGACCAGGGTGTGAGCGAGCTCGTGCACCAGGACGGAGGCGTAGAAGGCGACCGCGAAGAAGAACGCGAGCAGGTAGCGGGCGGCGCCGAGGTCCGGCAGGACGTCGCCGAGCTGGCCGCCGAACACCCAGGTGATCAGCGCGGCGATGACGAACCAGGAGGGGGTCACGTAGATGGGCACGCCGAAGGGGCGGCCCACCAGGAGGCCGCTGCCGCGCTCGGGCGGCCGGGGCGGTCGCCCTGCCGGGCGGCCGCCGTCGTCCTGCGGTGGCTGGTCGGAGGTCTGCTGCCCCCTGCTGTCGCTCACCGTGATCCCTTCGGTCGTCTGCCCCGTCGTGCCCCGGTGCGCCCACGCTACGTGATCGCGGCCCTCCGGTGGCGTGCGGCCCTCTGTCAGGCTTCATACCCACTGTGCCGCGCGGTGTGGCAGCACCGTGGCAGCAGGATGACAGCGAAGGGCAATAGGGTCGGAGGCATGCAGCAGACCGACACCACCAGCGCCGCCGGGGCCCCGGCGCGCCCGGCGGCGCCCCCGACCGGCCTGTCCCCGTCCCGGGCGGGGGACTTCCTGACCTGTCCCCTGCTGTACCGGCTGCGGGTGATCGACCGGCTGCCCGAGCCGCCGAGCGCGGCGGCGACCAGGGGCACGCTGGTGCACGCGGTGCTGGAGCGGCTCTTCGACAGCCCCGCGACCGATCGGACGCCGGAGCGGGCGCTGGGCCTGCTGCGCCCGCAGTGGGAGCGGCTGCTGGGCGAGCGCCCGGAGCTGGGCTCGCTGTTCCCGGACGATCCGGACGGCGCGGCGCTCGCCCGCTGGCTGGCGGACGCCGAGAAGCTGGTCGGCCAGTGGTTCCGGCTGGAGGACCCGACCCGGCTGCACCCGGTGGAGCGCGAGCTGTACGTGGAGACGGCCCTGGAGTCGGGGCTGCTGCTGCGCGGCTACATCGACCGGGTGGACGTCGCCCCGAGCGGTGAGGTCCGGCTGGTGGACTACAAGACCGGCCGGGCGCCCTCGCGGGACTTCGAGGGCAAGGCGATGTTCCAGATGAAGTTCTACGCGCTCGTGGTGTGGCGCTGGAAGGGTGTCGTCCCCAAGCGGCTCCAGCTGGTCTACCTCGGCGGGGGCGGGGACGTGGTCAGCTACGACCCGGACGAGGCCGACCTGCTCGCGGTGGAGCGCAAGCTGCGGGCGCTCTGGGA
Source organism: Kitasatospora sp. NPDC043950 (assembly GCF_056435345.1). Taxonomy (NCBI): domain Bacteria; kingdom Bacillati; phylum Actinomycetota; class Actinomycetes; order Kitasatosporales; family Streptomycetaceae; genus Kitasatospora; species Kitasatospora sp. NPDC043950. Next base: position 49,217 of record NZ_JBWKER010000027.1, on the reverse strand, counting down.
GCGGATCACCCACGCGGTGGCCACCGGGGAGTTCCCGGCGACCCGCAACCGCCTCTGCGACTGGTGCGACCACCAGGCCAGTTGCCCGGAGTTCGGCGGCACTCCCCCGCCGTACCCGCTGCCGCTGTCGCGTACGTCTGACGAAGACGATCCCACGGGGGATCAGATGAGCAAGGAGTCCTAGTGACGATCCGAGTGCTGCTGGTCGACGACCAGCCGCTGCTGCGCACCGGTTTCCGGATGATCCTGGAGGCCGAGTCCGACCTGGTCGTGGTCGGCGAGGCCGGCGACGGTCAGCAGGCGCTGGACCAGGTGCGGGCGCTGCAGCCCGACGTGGTGCTGATGGACATCCGGATGCCCAGGATGGACGGCGTCGAGGCGACCCGCAGGATCGCCGGCCCCGGGCGGGACGGCCCGGCCAAGGTGCTGGTGCTGACCACCTTCGACCTGGACGAGTACGTGGTGGAGGCGCTGCGCGCGGGCGCCAGCGGCTTCCTGCTGAAGGACGTCCCGGCGGAGGAACTGGTGCAGGCGATCCGGGTGGTGGCGGACGGCGCGGCGATGCTGGCGCCGAGCATCACCCGCCGGCTGCTGGACATGTACGCCACCAAGCTGCCCTCGGGCGAGGAGGCGCCGCCGCAGGCGCTGAGCGCGCTGACCGAGCGCGAGCTGGAGGTGCTGAAGCTGGTGGCGCGCGGGCTCTCGAACGCGGAGATCGCGGCCGAACTGTTCGTCAGCGAGACCACCGTGAAGACGCACGTCGGCCATGTGCTGACCAAGCTCCAGCTGCGCGACCGGGTGCAGGCGGCGGTGTACGCGTACGAGAGCGGGCTGGTGCGCCCGGGCGCCCTGTAGACCCTGCAGCCGACGGCCCGCCCGCCTTCCCCGTGCACCCTGGGGGAAGGCGGGCGGGCCGCCGTGTTGAGGGGTGTCGTCCGGTCGTCTACTTGCCGGCGCTGCGGCTGATCTCCCAGAAGCGGAACACGCCGGTGGTGTCGATGGTCGACTCGACGCCGATGATGTACGAACGCGACGCGAAGAAGCCCTTGTTCTGGTACAGCGGGATGAGCGGCGCGTTCTCGGCGACGATCTGCTGGATCTGGGCGTAGCCGGCCACCGCGGCGCTGCGGTCGGCCTGCTTGAGGCCGTCCGGCACCAGCTTCTGGCTGATCCTCGGGTCGTCCCAGCCGTGGTGGTAGGCGCCGCCGTCGATGAGCAGCGGGGCGATGTAGTTGTCCGGGTCCGGGTAGTCGGCGAACCAGCCGATGAGGTACGCCTGGTAGCGGCCCTCGGACCAGCCGGCCCGGTACTTGTCCCAGTCCGGCTCCGTCTGGACGGTCACCTGGAACAGGCCGCCGGCCTCCAGTTGCTTCTTCAGGGTCTCGGGCTCGGCGCTGCCGGCCCGCGAGCGCGACCAGGTGAGGGTGAGCTTGACCGGGAGCTGGACCTTGGCGTCGGTGAGGATCTTCTTGGCCTTGCCGCTGTCCTGGTCGCCGTAGCGGTCGAAGAAGGCCGTGGTGTGGCCGGTGACGCCGGCCGGGACCATCGCGTACAGCGGCTGGACGGTCCGGGCGAAGACGTCGCGGGCGAGCGACTTGCGGTCGAGCAGCTGGGCGGCGGCCTGGCGGACGGCGACGTTGCCGGCGACCGGGTCCTTGGTGTTGAAGACCAGCGAGCGGGTGTCGTTGCTGTCGCCCTCGACGACCTGGAGGTCGGTCTTGCCGCCCTGCTGGTCGGAGTGCATCTGGGCGGCGGTGTTCGGGTCCAGGCTGTTGTCGGTGAGGTCGACGTCGCCCTTGTCCAGCGCGGCCTTCAGGTCGGCGGGCTTGTCGAAGTACCGGACGGTGAACTTGCTGTTCCGGAGCTTGGCCTCGCCGTTGTACTTGTCGTTGGGCACCAGGACGACCTTGCCCAGCTGCTTGGCCGTGTCGCCGTTGCCGCCCATGACCTCGACCGTCTCGAAGCGGTACGGGCCGGAGCCGATCAGCTTGTCGTTGGGGACGACCTTGTCGGCCGGGTAGGCCTGGTGGTCGAGGATGGCGCCGGCCGGGCCGGCCAGCTTGGCCGGCAGGGTGGCGTCGGGCGTGGAGAGGTGGAAGATCACCTCGGTGTCGCCCTTGGCCTCGACGCTCCTGATCGAGGAGAGCAGGGGGGCCGCGCCGTTCTGGTCGTTGATCTTCTTGGTGCGCTCGATCGAGAACACCACGTCGGCCGCGGTCAGCGGGTGGCCGTTGGAGAACTTCAGGCCGGTCCGCATGGTGCAGTGGTACTGGGTGGCGTCGCCCGCGGTGAACTCGCAGGACTGCGCGGCGTCCGGGGAGGGGGCGCTGGAGGCGGCCGGGAAGGTGAGCAGCGACTGGAAGGTGTTGCGCAGCAGCAGCCAGGACCCGGAGTCGTAGGCGGCGGCCGGGTCCAGCACGCCGGTGAGCTGGGTGGTGCCCATGACGATCGCCTTGCCGCCGTCCCCCTTGACGGCGTCGGTGACCGATCCGCAGCCTGCCGCCGTCACGGCGACAAGACCGGCGCAGCCGAGTGCTGCCAGGCGTTCAGCTGAAGTCTTCACGGGGCGCGTCCTTCTGGGTGCGGTCCGACCGGGGCCGGCGGCCCGCGTCGAGGGCGCTCCGGGTGCGGAAGGCGTGCGCGGGCCTGGCGCCCGTACGACCGCGGGCGGGACGGGGTTGCCCGTCGTCGGCGGTGGCAGGGCGCGAGGGAGGGGAACGAACTGGAGTAGCGTGCCATATCGAACACGCACGACCGATACCCGTGCAGATGACGTTTGGGACACGGTGGTTGAGGGCATCGCGAAACACCCGACGAGTTGTCAGGCAATGCCCTTTTTCTCCCCGGGCGGCCGTCGGCGGTGGCTGGATCCGGCTGCTTACCGGCGAGTAGACCACCCTCGCAATGAGATGACAATCACACCCGCGAAGCGACCAGCGAGCGCAGCAGTTCAAGATCGACCTGCTCCAGCGAGGAGCGCACCAGCCGCCCCGGGGCCGGCTCGATCGGTGCCACCGAGGGCACCGCGACGACCGGGCAGCCCGCCGCCTCGGCCGCCCGCACCCCGGTCGGCGCGTCCTCGACCACCACGCAGCGGGCCGGGTCCGCGCCCAGCCGCCGGGCCGCCTCCAGGTACGGGTCCGGGTGCGGCTTGGTGCGCGGCACCTCGTCCCCGGCAACCGTGAAGGCGAAGTGGTGGGAGCCCAGCGAGCGCAGCACGATGTCCACCACGTGCCGGTGCGAGGCGGTCACCAGAACGGCCGGAATCCCGTGTGCGGCCAGGGTGTTGAGGAGACGTTCGGCGCCCGGCATGAGCGGCACGCCGCCCGCCAGCAGGTCGACGAAGCGCTGGTTGATCAGCACCGTCAGGTCCGCCGGGGCGAGGTCCACCCCGGTGGTGCCGACCAGGTAGTCGATCACCCGCGTCATCGGACCGCCGACCACCTGGGCCCGGTCCTCGTCGGTCAGCGCGTGGCCCAGCTCGGCGAACAGGGTGACCTCGGCCTGCCACCAGAAGTCCTCGGTGTCCACCAGCGTCCCGTCCATGTCCAGCAGCACCGCCTGCAGGCCGCGGCCGTCCCCGTGGTCGAGGATCCGGGCGGCGGTGGAGGTGGTCATGGCGGGAGTCCTTCCGTCGGTACCCCCGGGTGCGTTCGAGCGCCCCCCGGGGATGGCGCGGGCCGGCCCGCTGGTGAGCGGACCGGCCCGTTCAGGATCATCCAGGATACGCCCGGTTCGCCCGAAAAGAGCGAACGGAACGAGGCGCCGGGGTTACCGGGCGTTGAAGTACTTCGCCTCCGGGTGGTGGATGACGATCGCGTCGGTGGACTGCTCCGGGTGTAGCTGGAACTCCTCGGAGAGCACCACGCCGATCCGCTCGGGCTTCAGTAGCTCGGCGATCTTGGCGCGGTCCTCCAGCTCCGGGCAGGCCCCGTAGCCGAGCGAGAAGCGGGCGCCCCGGTACTTGAGCGCGAACATGTCCTTGACGTCCTGCGGGTCCTCGCCGGAGAAGCCCAGCTCGTAGCGGACCCGGGCGTGCCAGAACTCGGCCAGCGCCTCGGCCAGTTGCACCGACAGGCCGTGCAGCTCCAGGTAGTCGCGGTAGGAGTTGTCGGCGAACAGCTCGTTCGCCGCCTCCGAGATCCGGTTGCCCATGGTGACCACCTGGAGGCCGATCACGTCCCGCACGCCGGACTCCTCCGGGCGGAAGAAGTCGGCCAGGCAGAGCCGGCGCCCGCGCCGCTGGCGGGGGAAGGTGAAGCGGGTCCGCTCGGTGCCGTCCTCGTGGAAGACGATCAGGTCGTCGCCCTTGGAGTTGGCCGGGTAGTAGCCGTAGACCACGGCCGCCTCCAGCCAGCCCTCGGTCTGCAGCCGGTCCAGCCACATCCGCAGCCGCGGCCGGCCCTCGGTCTCCACCAGCTCCTCGTACGAGGGCCCCTCGCCGCTGCGGGCCGCCTTCAGGCCCCACTGGCCCTTGAACAGCGCGTCCTCGTCCAGCCAGGAGGCGTAGTCGGCGAACGGGATGCCCTTGACGATCCGGTCGCCCCAGAACGGCGGGGTCGGCACGGTGTTGTCGACGGTGACGTCCGAGCGGATCTGGCCGAGGTTGACCTCCGGCTCCTCCACCACCTCGACCCGGGCGTGCCGGCGCTGCTTGAGCTCCGGCAGGCTCGCGCCGGGCACGCCGCGCTTGACCGCGATCAGCGCGTCCATCAGCCGCAGGCCCTCGAAGGCGTCCCGGGCGTAGCGGACCTCGCCCTCGTAGATCTCGTGCAGGTCCTGCTCGACGTAGGCCCGGGTGAGCGCGGCGCCGCCCAGGATCACCGGGTAACTCGCGGCCAGCTTGCGCTGGTTGAGCTCCTCCAGGTTCTCCTTCATGATCACGGTGGACTTCACCAGCAGGCCGGACATCCCGATCACGTCCGCCTTGTGCTCCTGCGCGGCGTCCAGGATCGCCGAGACCGGCTGCTTGATGCCCAGGTTGACCACGTTGTAGCCGTTGTTGGACAGGATGATGTCCACCAGGTTCTTGCCGATGTCGTGGACGTCGCCCTTGACGGTGGCCAGCACGATGGTGCCCTTGCCCTCGCTGTCGGACTTCTCCATGTACGGCTCCAGGTGGGCCACCGCGGTCTTCATCACCTCGGCGGACTGGAGCACGAAGGGCAGCTGCATCTGGCCGGAGCCGAACAGCTCGCCGACCACCTTCATGCCGGCCAGCAGGGTGTCGTTGATGATCTCCAGCGCGGGCCGCCCGGCCAGCGCCTCGTCCAGGTCGGCCTCCAGGCCGTTGCGCTCGCCGTCGATGATCCGGCGCTGCAGGCGCTCGTCCAGCGGCAGCGCGGCCAGCTCCTCCGCCTTGGACGCCTTGACCGAGGCCGAGGAGACGCCGTCGAACAGCTCCAGCAGGTGCTGGAGCGGGTCGTAGCCGTCCCGACGGCGGTCGTAGACCAGGTCGAGGGCGGCCTCGCGCTGGTCCTCGGGGATCCGGGAGATCGGCAGGATCTTGGAGGCGTGCACGATCGCCGAGTCCAGGCCGGCCTCCACGCACTCGTGCAGGAAGACCGAGTTCAGCACCACCCGGGCGGCCGGGTTGAGGCCGAAGGAGATGTTGGACAGGCCCAGCGTGGTCTGCACGGCCGGGTGGCGGCGCTTGAGCTCGCGGATCGCCTCGATGGTCTCGATGCCGTCCCGGCGGGACTCCTCCTGGCCGGTGGCCAGGGTGAAGGTGAGGCAGTCCACCAGGATCGAGCCCTCGTCGACGCCGTAGTCGGCGGTCAGCTCGGCGATCAGCCGCTCGGCGATCTCGACCTTCTTGCCGGCGGTGCGGGCCTGGCCCTCCTCGTCGATGGTCAGCGCGATCAGGCCGGCGCCGTGCTCGCGGGCCAGCGAGGCGATCCGGCCGAAGCGCGAATCCGGGGCGTTGCCGTCCTCGTAGTTGACCGAGTTGAGCACCGCACGGCCGCCGAGCGCCTCCAGGCCGGCCCGCAGCACCTGCGGCTCGGTGGAGTCCAGCACGATCGGCAGGGTGGAGGCGGTGGCCAGCCGGCCGGCGATCTCCTTCATGTCGGCGACGCCGTCGCGGCCGACGTAGTCCACGCACAGGTCCAGCAGGTGGGAGCCGTCCCGGATCTGCTCGCGGGCGATCTCCACGCAGGCCTGCCAGTCGCCGGCCAGCATCGCCTCGCGGAACTTCTTCGAACCGTTGGCGTTGGTGCGCTCGCCGATCGCCAGGTACGAGGTGTCCTGGCGGAACGGCACCGCCTGGTACAGCGAGGACGCCGAGGACTCCGGCTGCGGGGTGCGCGGGGTGACCGGCCGGCCCTGCACCCGCTCGACCACCTGGCGCAGGTGCTCGGGCGTGGTGCCGCAGCAGCCGCCGACCAGCGAGAGGCCGTACTCGCGGGTGAACACGTCGTGCGCGTCGGCCAGTTCGGACGGGGAGAGCGGGTAGTGGGCGCCGTCCTTGCCGAGCACCGGCAGGCCCGCGTTCGGCATGCAGGACAGGCCGATCCGCGCGTTCTTGGCCAGGTAGCGCAGGTGCTCGCTCATCTCGGCCGGGCCGGTGGCGCAGTTGAGGCCGATGTAGTCGACGCCGAGCGGCTCCAGGGCCGTCAGCGCGGCGCCGATCTCGGAGCCGAGCAGCATGGTGCCGGTGGTCTCCACGGTCACCTGCACCAGCACCGGCAGGTCCAGCCCGGCCTCGGCGAGGGCGCGCTTGCAGCCCAGGATGGCGGCCTTGGTCTGCAGCAGGTCCTGGCTGGTCTCGACCAGCAGCGCGTCGGCGCCGCCGGCGATCAGGCCGGCCGCGTTCTGCTGGAAGCCGTCGCGCAGCGTCTCGTACGGCGCGTGGCCGAGGGTGGGCAGCTTGGTGCCGGGGCCGATCGAGCCGAGCACCCAGCGGGTGCGGCCGTCGGCGGCGTGGGCGTCGGCCACCTCGCGGGCGATCCGGGCGCCCGACTCGGACAGCTCGAAGATGCGATCCGCGATCTCGTACTCGCCGAGTGCGGAGAAGTTGGCGCCGAAGGTGTTGGTCTCGACGCAGTCCACGCCGACCCCGAAGTAGGCCTCGTGGACGGAGCGCACGATGTCGGGCCGGGTGGCGTTGAGGACCTCGTTGCAGCCCTCCAGGTTCTGGAAGTCCTCCAGCGTCGGATCCTGTGCCTGGAGCATGGTGCCCATTGCACCGTCGGCGACCACCACCCGGGTGGCGAGCGCTTCACGCAGCGCGTTCGCGCGGCTCTGCTGAGTGATGGACGGATTGGCTGCAGTGGCCATGGGGCTTCTCCCTGGTGCGACGGCTGTCGGCTTTGCGGGCCCGCTTACTCGGGCCCGCACGTGGCCAGGGTATCCGGCCCGCGCCCCGGCCTGCGGTCGCATTCCGTATCCTGAGCGTTCGACCGCAAGGGGGGAGCAACCGCGTGGGCCGATTCCCGACCGTCGCGCGACGCGTCACGGGGGCCCTGGCGGCCCCGTTCCGGGCGTTGCGCAAGCGCTGGCGGAGCTGGTCCCGGTGGCGCCGGGCGCTGCTGGCACTGGGCCTCGCGGCGGCCGTGCCGGCGGCCGCGCTCGGCTCGGCCTTCGTCGCGATCCGCTTGCACTACACCGGCGACCCGTCCGCCGAGGCCCGCACCCGCGGCCGGGACGCGCTCTGGCTCGGCCACGCCTGGGTGGACGGCCGCAAGGGCGAGGCCGACGTCGCCGCGCTGGTGCGGCAGCTGGCCGGCACCGGCGTCCGCGACCTGTACGTGCACACCGGCCCGCTGGAACACGACGGCTCGCTGCCGCCCGCCGTCCACCCCCGGGCCCGCTGGTTCACCGACGCGGTGCACCGGGCGCTGCCGGACGTCCGGGTGCAGAGCTGGCTGGGCGACGAGGTCAAGCCGGAGAAGGACGCCCTGGACCTGGAGGACGCCCCCACCCGGGACCGGGTCACCGCCTCCGCCCGGCAGGTCCTGGACCTCGGCTTCGACGGCGTGCACTTCGACATGGAACCGATCCGGCCCGGCAGCGCCGGCTGGCTGGCCCTGCTCGACCAGGTCCGCCCGGTCACGGCCGAGCACGGCGCCGCGCTCTCGGTGGCGGCCCCGCAGCTCGACCCGGTGCCCGGCCTGCACACCGCCGGGATCCTGCTCACCGACCACGGCAAGTGGTGGGACCAGGCGTACTTCACCGAGACCGCCCGCCGGGTCGACCAGGTCGCCGTGATGGCGTACGACACCAGCATGCCGACCGAGCCGCTGTTCGGCGGCTACGTCGCCCTGCAGACCGAACTGGCGCTGGAGGCCACCCCGGCCGGGGTGGACCTGCTGATCGGCCTGCCGTTCTTCTGGGACGACCGGCACGGCCATCGGGGTGACGCCGAGACCGTGCCGGCCGCCGTCCGGGGCGTCCGGCTGGGCCTGGGCCGCCAGGACCCGGGGCGACGGAACTTCGGCGTCGCGCTCTACGTGGACTTCGCCGCCACCCCGGAGCACTGGGCGGCGTACCGGCGCGGGTGGGTGGACGCCTGAGGGGTTCCGGCGGCGCGTGCGGGAACGGCGCGCGCGGCAAAGAGTGCGTGCGGGAACGGCGCGTGCGGGAAGGGTGCGTCGTCGCGCCGCGTCGCCGCTCGGACACCGTCCGCGCCGGCCCCGGAGGAGCTGACGATCCGTCAGCCCGGACCGTCCGGATATCCGCTGGATCGGGGCGGCACGCTCCCCCAGACTGTCCCGGTGCCCGGCCGCGGTGCGCATCAAAGCCCGTAGGCTGGGCAGGTAGGGACCATGGGGCGAGGCGTTCCATGGGTGACGAGAGGTTCGACAGTCGGCAGCCGACCCGTCGGCGCCCCGGCAGGCCAGCCGAGGCGGCGCAGGTTCGACCGCCGACCGGAGGGAGACGCTGGGTGATCGAGCTGGAAGATGTTCCCGAGTTGATCGACCCGGTGATGGTCTGCGCTTTCGAGGGCTGGAACGACGCGGGCGACGCCGCCTCCGCGGCCCTGGCACATCTGGACGACACCTGGGGCGGCAAGGTGATCGCCGCCCTGGACGCGGAGGACTACTACGACTTCCAGGTCAACCGGCCCACGGTCTGGCTGGACGGCGGCATCCGCCGGATCACCTGGCCGACCACCAGGCTCTCGGTGATCCGGGTGACCGAGCCGACCACCCGGGACGTCGTCCTGGTGCGCGGCATCGAGCCGAGCATGCGCTGGCGCTCGTTCTGCAACGAGCTGCTCGGCTTCGCGCACGAGCTCGGCATCGAGCTGGTGGTGATCCTGGGCGCGCTGCTCGGCGACACCCCGCACAGCCGCCCGGTGCCGGTCAGCGGGGTCACCTCCGACCCGGAGCTGGCCCGCCGGCTGGACCTGGAGGAGAGCCGCTACGAGGGCCCGACCGGCATCGTCGGGGTGCTCCAGGAGGCCTGCACGCACGCCGGGGTCCCGGCCGTGACACTCTGGGCGGCCGTGCCGCACTACGTCGCGCAGCCGCCGAACCCCAAGGCGACGCTGGCCCTGGTCAACAAGCTGGAGGACCTGCTGGACCTGCGCATCCCGCCGGGCGAGCTCGGCGAGGACGCCAGGGCCTGGCAGCTGGGCGTGGACCAGCTGGCCGCCGAGGACAGCGAGGTGGCCGAGTACGTCCAGCAGTTGGAGGAGGCGCAGGACACCGCGGAGCTGCCGGAGGCCTCCGGCGACGCGATCGCCCGCGAGTTCGAGCGCTACCTGCGCCGCCGGGAGAACGTCGGGCCGACCGGCGAGAAGCCGGTGGCCGGGCACGCCACGGCGGAGCGGCCGGCCGAGCCGGAGTCCCCGGGCTCGGCCCGGGAGAGCCAGGACGGCGACGAGGAGTAGCCGCCGCCCCGGGCCCGCCCCGGACAACGCCGAAGGGGCGTCAGGACGCGTGGTCCGGACGCCCCTTCGGCGTGTTGAGAGGAGGCAGGTCCTACAGCGCGACGCCGAGCAGGGCGTCCACGGTGCGGCTGACCAGGCCGGGCGCACCCATGTCGGTGCCGCCCCCGGCCTCCTGCCGCTCGGCCCAGCGGTCGACGGCGGCCAGCGCGGCGGGCGCGTCCAGGTCGTCCGCGAGCGCCGTACGGACCTCGTCGAGCAGCTGCTCGGCGGCCGGGCCGTCCGGCCGGGAGACCGCGGCCCGCCAGCGGGCGAGGCGCTCGACGGCCTCGTCCAGGGTCGCCTTGGTCCACTCCCAGTCCTCGCGGTAGTGGTGCGAGAGCAGCGCCAGGCGGATCGCCGCCGGGTCGACGCCCTCGCGGCGCAGCGCCGAGACGAAGACCAGGTTGCCGCGGGACTTGGACATCTTGTGGCCGTCCAGGCCGACCATGCCGGCGTGCACGTACGCCTTGGCGTACGGGTGGGCGCCGGTGGCGACCTGGGCGTGCGAGGCGCCCATCTCGTGGTGCGGGAAGGAGAGGTCGCTGCCGCCGCCCTGGATGTCGAAGGACATGCCGAGGTACTGCAGCGCGATGGCGACGCACTCGATGTGCCAGCCGGGGCGGCCGTGGCCGAGTTCGGTCTCCCAGGCGGGCTCGCCCGGGCGGGCGGCGAGCCAGAGCAGGGCGTCCAGCGGGTGGCGCTTGCCCGGGCGGTCCGGGTCTCCGCCGCGCTCGGCGAAGACCGGGCGCATGGCCTCCCGGTCGAGGCCGGAGACCTGGCCGAAGCGGGGGTCGGAGTCGACCGAGAAGTAGATGTCGCCGTCCACCTGGTAGGCGGCGCCGCTGGCGAGCAGCTTCTGGACCAGCGGGACGATCCACGGGATCGACTCGACGGCGCCGATGTAGTGGGCCGGCGGGAGCAGCCGCAGGGCGGTCATGTCCTCGCGGAACAGGGCCGTCTCGCGCTCGGCGAGGGCCACCCAGTCCTGACCGGTCTCGACCGCCCGGGCCAGCAGCGGGTCGTCCACGTCGGTGACGTTCTGGACGTACAGGACGTCGTGGCCGGCGTCCTTCCACACGCGCTGCACCAGGTCGAAGGCGTTGTAGGTGGCGGCGTGGCCCATGTGGGTCGCGTCGTAGGGGGTGATGCCGCAGACGTAGATCCGGGCGGTGCCGTCCTGCGGCACGACCTCACGGACCGTGCCCGCTGCGGTGTCGAAGATACGGAGGGGGAGCCCCTGACCAGGCAGGGCGGGAACCTCGGAGGCGGGCCAGGCATGCATGGAACCGACTTTAACCTTGCGAACATTTGAAAGCCTAACCAGTACACAAGATCGACTGGATTCGCTTCCTGTCATTGCCGGACCGCTTCCCGACTGATAAGGAACGGACCTTGACGGGACCGGCGTTGTTTCCGGCAGGCATGCGGCAGGCATGCGGCAGGCTTCGGGCGGGCTTCGGGCGGGCGTCGGGCAGGCGTTGGGCGGGCTTTCAACAGGCTTCGGGCAGGCTTTCGGACACGGTTGAGCGCCCGGTCGACCCTGCCGCCGACCGGGCGCCCGGCACCCCGGGGGACGCGGCCGGAGCCGCTACGACCGCTGCCAGAGGGCCGGCACGTTCGGCGGCTCCCAGCCCACCATGGCGGTGTGCGCCTGGAGGCAGAGGTAGGAGGCACCGGAGTAGGTGACGCGGTCGCCCGCGTTGTACGAGGCCCCGGGCTTCCAACTGCCGCTCGACGGCGTGGGCGTTCCGGTGGGCGTTCCGGTGGGCGTTCCGGTGGGCGTTCCGGTGGGGGTTCCGGTCGGGGTGGCGGTGGGGGTCGGGCTCGGCGTGCCCGGGGTCTGCGGCACGTCCAGGACGAAGTCGTAGCTGCCCTCACGGCCCGGGCCGTTCTGGCGGACGTTCATCAGCAGCCGGGCGTCGTAGATGGTGTCCGTGCTGTTGCGCGGCTCGCCGGGGAAGTAGAGCTGGGTGGTGAGCACCGGGCGGCCGGGCGCCTGGAGCTTGACGTGGAGGTGCCGGGTGCGGCCCGGGTAGAGGCCGGGGACGATCGTGTCCAGCTTGAAGGCGCCGTTCGCGTCGGTGAACTGGTGGCCGCGGAAGGTGAACCCGGTGTTGTCGTAGGCGCCGTTGTCGTCGGCCTGCCAGAAGTCCAGCAGGACGCCGGAGATCGGTCGGCAGGCGCGGCCGAAGACGTAGCCGCTGACGGTCAGCCGGGTGCCGGGGCCGTCGTTGACCATGGAGCTGCGCAGTGGGGAGTTGGGCTTGAAGTAGGGGCCCTCGGTCTGCTCGATGGTGGGGTCGTCACCGTCGTGGCACTCGGGGGTGAGGCCGGGGGGCCGACCGGTGCCGGCCTGCTCGCGGGCCAGCGCGACGCCGCCGCCGACCAGCAGCGGGGCGGCGCCGAGCGCGGCGGCGGCCTTCAGGACGGTCTTGCGGCTGATCATGCCGTCGGGCGTGGGCATGCGCCCTCTCCTTCGGGTGGGGGGTGGGGTGGATGTGGGGGGCGGCCCTTGCCATGGTGGGGGCATGACAAGGGCCGAACCGGCCGCCCGTCCGCGCGCGCCGGACCGACCACCGGTGGCCACCAGCAAAGTTACGGGCAGTCCGGGGCCGCCGCGATGGACGCGATCCGGGGATCGTGGTGATTTCCGTCGACCCGGGCCCGGAACTCCCCCGGCGTCATCCCGGTCTCCCGCCGGAAGAAACGGCAGAAGTAGGCCGGGTCGGCGAAGCCCGCCTCCTTCGAAACCTGACGAATCGTCAGATCCGTGCAGGCCAGCAACCGTTTGGCCTCCAGGGTCTGCTGGCGCCGGATCAGCCCGCCCGGGGTGCGACCGGTGGCCTGCTTGACCAGGGTCTGCAAGTGGCCCGGCGAGACGCCGAGTTCCTGCGCACTGGACGCCACCGAGTGCCGCACCCCGCCCGGGCCGGCGATCAACCGGGTGAAGGCGGAGGCCAGTTCGGTCGGCCGGCCGGGCGGCGACGGCCGCTCCCCCGGCCGGCCGGCGCGCAGCGCCCGGACGATCAGGATGTGCAGACTGGCCCGCAGCACGCCCTGGTAGCCGGGCTGCCTGGAGCGGTACTCGTGTTCCATGTCGGCGAGCAACGCGCCCACCGGCCCGGCCTGTTCGCCGAGCCCGAGCGCGGGGCGGGTGGCCAGGGTACGCAGCGCGGCGAGGTCCTGCGGGTTCCGGAGCAGGAAGTCCTCGTTGAACAGGACGACCTGGCCGGTGAGTTCGTCCGCGTCCGACCAGTAGTGCACCTGGCCGGGCGTGATCACGCACAACTGCGGTGGCGCCAGCGGCCGGTGGACCAGGTCCAGGACGTGGGCGCCGCGGCCGCCGGTGACGTGGACGATCTCGTAGAACGAGTGCCGGTGCGGGAAGCCCGCCCGGGACAGCGGGCCGATCGTGTCGAAGCTCCCGATGGCGAACGGGAGCAGGTGCGGCAGCGGGACCTGTAGCCGGTGCAGCGGCAGGTCCGGCGTGGTACGGGGGGTGGGGGTGGTCCGTAACGCGTCCATCGGAGCAGTGTGCTGCCGGTTCGCGGACAGGTCCAGACCATCAGCCGGCCCGAACCGGTCCGCAGGCCCTAGACCGGCGGCCAGGGGATCGAGGGCCAGTCCTCGGAGGGCAGCGGGTGCCGGCCGGTGCGGCGCAGCCCGGCCACCCGGGCGCGGGTCGCCTCCAGTTCGGCGGCGGTCAGGTGCGGGGCGAGGCGCGCGGCCAGCTCGCCGTCCAGGCGCTCGGCGAGCCGGGTCAGCACCTCCAGCGCCTCGGCGGGCAGCGGCTCGCCGGCCCAGCCCCAGAGCAGGGTGCGCAGCTTGCCCTCGGTGTTGAAGGTGACGCCGTGGTCGATGCCGTAGACCCGGCCGTCGGCGGCCGGGATCAGGTGGCCGCCCTTGCGGTCGGCGTTGTTGAGCACCGCGTCCAGCACGGCGAGCCGGCGCAGCCGCTGGTCGTCGTGGTGCACCAGCAGCGCGGTGCGTCCCCCGCCGACCTCGGCCCGCACGATCGGCAGCCAGCCGTGCTCCGGGCCGCGCGGGTCCTGGAGGGCCAGCAGCGGCTCGGCCTGCGGATCCGGCTCGACCCACAGCTGCACCATCCCGGGCCCGTGCGGCCCGTCGCGCAGCACGGTCGGCGGCACCAGCGCCCAGCCGGTCGCGGCCGACACCTCGTACGCGGCGACCTCGCGGCCGGCCAGCGTGCCGTCCGGGAAGTCCCACAGCGGGCGCTCCCCGGCGACCGGCTTGTAGACGGCCTGCGCGCTCAGCGAACCGTGCGTGGCGGTGCAGTACAACGCGGCGTTGGACGCCTCGGTGAGGCGCCCGTGCACCGTCAACTCGCCCTCGCGCAGCAGCTCCAGCGCGGTGGGCACGTCGGCGGCGAGGGCGGCGGCGGCCGCCGGGTCCGCCTGGGGCGGGGTCTCGGTGTTCAGCGCCGGTAGCCGTTCGCGCGCGGGCACAGGTGGCCCTCCGGGTCGAGCGGCAGGTTGCAGAACGGGCAGGGCTTGCGGCCGGCCGAGACCAGGTCCAGCGCCCGCTTGGCGAACACCCGGGCCATCGCGCCGGACAGCCGCACCCGCAGCATGTCCGGACCGTTGTCGTCGTCCTCGAAGACCGCCGCGGCGCTGTCCTCGTCCTCGTCCTCCTCCACCTCGATCAGCGCCTGCGCCTCGACCACCAGGCAGCCGTCCACGCTGTCCCAGGCCAGGGCCATGGTGCCGACCCGGAACTCCTGCTCCAGCGGCAGGTCCAGCGGTGCGGTGTCGAGCAGGTCCTGCGGGGCGGCGGCCGGGATGGAGACGTCGCCGCCGCTGCGCCGCAGCGCCTCGTCCAGGACCTCGTCGATCCGCTCGGCGAGCGCCGCCACCTGGGTCTTCTCCAGCAGGACGCTGGTGATCCGGCCCCGGGCGCTGGCTTGCAGGTAGAACGCCCGGGCGCCGGGCTGGCCGACGGTGCCGGCCACGAACCGTTCGGGCTGGTCGTAGAAGAAGACCTGACGGGGCACGCTCTCGCTCCGGATCGTGTCGGTCGTGGGGATCACAGGGATCGTTCGGACGTCATTGGCTCGGGCTGCCGTACGGCGGCCCGGGCGCGGGCTCGCCACGCGGCGGGGCTCGTTAGTCACCCTACGACCTCCGGGCCCCCGCAGGGGAGCCGAGCCGCAGTGGCACCGGCCAGCTCAGGTGGTGCCGCCGGCCGCTGCGGAGCGGCGTGCGGCGGCGCTCCCGCCCACGTGATGCGGCTCCGGGCCGGGCGGCTCCGGTCAGGTCGGATGGCGCCGGTCGGACCAGGGTCGTACCAGGCGGGTCAGGCGGGTCAGGCGGGTCAGGCGGGTCAGGCGGGTCAGGCGGGTCAGGCGGGTCAGGCGGGTCAGGCGGGTCAGGCGGGTCAGGCGGGGCGACCGTCTCAGGTGGTGCCGCCGACCACCGCGTCGCCCGCCGGGGCGGCCGGGGCCGCGCCGGGCCTGGGCGCGAGCGAGCCGAGGTCGCCGGTGTCGCCCATCCTCAGGACGAAGGGCCGCTGCGGGGTGTAGCGGATCGCGGTGACCGAGCAGGGCTCGACGCTGATCCGCTGGAAGTGGTCCAGGTGCAGGCCGAGGGCGTCGGCCACCACCGCCTTGATCACGTCCCCGTGCGAGCAGGCGAGCCAGACCGCGTCCGCGCCGTGCTCGGCGGCGACCTTCTCGTTCCACTCCCGGACCGCACCGACCGTCCGGTGGCTCAGCTCGCGCAACGACTCCCCGCCGGGGAAGGCCGCGGCGGCCGCGTGGTCCTGCACGGTGCGCCAGAGCGGCTCCTTGGCCAGCTCGGCCAGCGGCCGACCGGTCCACTCGCCGTAGTGGCACTCGCCCAGCCGCTCGTCCTCGGCGGGCGGGCCCAGCTCGGGCCGGGCCGCCAGCAACGGCTCCAGGGTCTGCCGACAGCGCTCCAGCGGGCTGCTGACGGCCTGCACCAGCGGGATCCCCGCGAGCCGGCCGGCCAGCGCGGCGGCCTGCGCGCGCCCGGTGTCGTCGAGGTCCACGCCGGGCGTCCAACCGGCCAGGATTCCGGCGGTGTTCGCGGTCGAGCGGCCGTGGCGGACGAGCAGCAGGGTGGGCATGGGGCTCAGCCTACGGCCTCCGGGCGCGGGCGTGGAGTGTCGGTGCGAGCTGCGGCCGTCGGGTGCCGGCGCGGGGTGCGGGCGCGCAACGCGGGGGCAGGGTACGGGTCCTCCTGGGCCGCCGCCGGCACCGGCCCGCGAGGCCGTCCTGGCCCGGCTCCGCCCCGGGCACCCCTCGCCGGGCCACAATGGCCCGATGATCGTCCACTGCGCCAGCTACCACGACGGCCACCGGATCGAGGCCCCCGACGACCTCGCCGGCGCGCTCGCCGCCGCCCGCGCCGCCGGGCCCGGCGGCTTCGTCTGGATAGGCCTGTTCGAGCCCACCGCCGAGGAACTCAACCACGTCGGAAGGGAGTTCGCCCTGCACCCGCTGGCCGTCGAGGACGCCGTCAGCGCCCACCAGCGCCCCAAGATCGAGCCGTACCAGGGCTCCCTGTTCGTCGCCCTCAAGACGCTCGGCTACCACCCCGGTGCCCACGCGGTGACCATCGGCGAGGTGATGGTCTTCCTCGGCGCGGACTTCGTGATGACCGTCCGGCACGGCGCCGACGCCCCGCTCTCCGGCCTGCGGGCCCGGCTGGAGAAGCAGCCCGAACTGCTGCGCTACGGGCCCAGCTCGGTGCTGCACTCGGTGTGCGACACCATCGTCGACGGCTACATGGAGGTAGCCACCGGGCTCCAGACCGACCTGGACGAACTGGAGGCGGACGTCTTCGCCCCCAACCGGGTCGGCCGCGACACCGCCGGCCGGATCTACGGCTACAAGCGCCAGGTGATGACCGTCCGCCGCGCCACCGGCCCGCTGCTGGAACCGACGCTGCGCCTGGCCCGCGGCGGCGAACCGTACATCCGCCCGGAGACCCTGCCCTACCTGCGGGACGTCGCCGACCACCTGGCCCGGGTGACCGACCAGGTCGACGGCATGGACCGGCTGCTGTCCGACATCCTCAACGCCAACCTGGCGCAGGTCAGCGTGCAGCAGAACAACGACATGCGGAAGATCTCGGCCTGGGCGGCACTGGCCGCCGTGCCGACGATGATCGCGGGCGTCTACGGGATGAACTTCGAGGACATGCCCGAACTGCACCAGCCCTGGGGGTACCCGGCGGTGCTGTCGCTGATGGTCGCGGTCTGCATAGTGCTGCACCGGGTGTTCAAGCGGCACGACTGGCTGTAGTGCCGCCCGACGGCCCCGGGCGGCTACGCCAGGCCGGCGCGCTCCAAGGCCTCGACGCCGGTGCGCAGCGCCTGGATCCGCTCGTCCAGGGTGAAGCCGGACGGGGCCAGATTCGTTTATCACCTGGAAGGATAGCGCCCTCGTCGCGGCCGGACTCCGGCCGTGCCCAACCGTACGCCCGCCCGTGCGCCACGGGGGAACGGCGCACGGACGGGCAGCCCAGGGGCGGCTACTGGCCGGGGTCCGGCCCGGTGTAGGCCGATGAGCGGAAGATGCGCGGGAACGCCCGGGAACCGTGCCGCTGGTCGAGCCACCCGGTCAGGCCGGACAGGTCCCCGCCGATCGTCGCGGCCACTATCAGGCCGTGCAGCGCGCCAGCATCGGTCCCGCCCATCTCGGTCAGGAAGCGCTGATACCGCGCCCCGACCCCGTGTTCGTATCCAGCCATCGCCAGGTGGTAGCGGGTCGCTATGCCGGGCTCCGCGTGGTCGAAGTCGGACGGCTCCAGACGGCCCGTGGTGTCACGGAAAGCCAGCCGATCGGGCAGTGCGACCCGCTCGGCCAACCTGAGCCGGTCGGCCACCGTGGCGGCGATCGTCCGGGCTTCCCGATCGGTCGCCCCCTCCATCACGATCCCGAGGTTCCGGGTCGAGACGGCGTCCTCCTGGTCCCGCGCCGAGTAGGTGCGCCCCTGCGGGTCACGCCGGTTGATCCCGTACCGGCTCCGGCCCACGTGCCCGTCCTGGAACCGGTACTCCCGGAACGACCCCCAGTGCAGGCAGTCATGCGCGTAGGACCGGAGCAGGTCCAGCGCCACCAGTTCGGGCGAGGGCAGCCGGGGGTCGCTCAGCCGCCCGTACCTCGTGATCACGGAGGCCATCTGCTCGTGCCGGTAGCCCTGGTTCGGGTGGTGGAACCCGCCGAACGCGTCGGGCTGGGTCGAGCACACCCCCACCCACACCCGATCAATCGGCAGCAGCTGGTTCAACCCCAACTCCCGGTAGCGGTCCGCCAGGAGCGCCGCCCCCTGCCGGAACACCTCCCGCGCCGACTCGTCCGCCCAGGTGTCCAGCACCCAGTGCAGCAGCGAGAACGTCACGTGCGGGTGCGCCTGGTCCAGCGCCGCCGTCGCCCGGCGCGCGGCCAGCAGGTGCGCCAGCTCGGCGCGCTCGGCCACGTCTCCGGCCAGGTGCTCGTTCGGCCCCAGACACGAGGGGGTGAGCGAGCGACCGAGGGTCAGAAGCGCTGACGGCTGATCAGCTGTCGGTGCGACTCCTGCACTCCCTCGGGGAGCTTGTCCGGTGAGAACCATCGGGCCTCCAAGATCTCGAACGAAGCGACCTTGATCCGTCCGCTGACGTACAGCGCCTCGTAGGCGACTTCGACGCGCAGCTTGTATCCGCTCTTCAGGTGCGCCAGCTCGCACACCTTCACCGTGAGTCCGGCCTCCTCCTTGACCTCACGGATGATCGTCTCTTCGAAGCTCTCGCCCTTGTTCGCGTAGCCGGTCGGTAGCCCCCACTGCCGACCCTCCGGCCACATCCGGTGCTTCAGGAGCAACACCCGGCCTTCGTCGTCGCGAACGATGCCCGTGACCCCGACCATGAACTTCGAGTGCCACAGCCACAGAACGCGCCACTGCATCGGGCCCCGGATGATCCGCCAGAGCTTCGCAGCGATCTTCTTCATGGGTTCGCCCCTTCATTGGTCGGGCCACCGCGCGCCGCTCGCGCGGTCGGCCCACGATCCCGCACCCCACCCCACCGACACCAAATCCCGTGATGATCAGACCAATTGGGGTGCGTCAGTGCTGGTGCCGGTACCGCAGGCGATCCGAATGCAGGGTTGCTTGTCGGGCCACCTCGGCAGCCACCGGATCGGCCCCACCCGAGGCGTTGGACTGGTCGGCCGACGCGGGGGCATAGAGGTCGAACCGAAGCCATCCGGCGTGCTCCTGCAACGGCTTCTTGCCCTGCTCGGCTCGGATGCGGGTGGCGTTCACCGCGTACTGCTTACGGGTGTCGGCCGTCATCAGCCACAGACGCGCGTGATAGGCGTCGGGGAAGGCGAGCAACACGGGCTTGCCGGAGAGGTCCGGGAGGGTGCAGAACTCGCCCAGGAGCACATCCCGCAGGACATGGGAGCCCGCCGCCTGCACCACCTCATAGCGCATGACCATGCCCGGTTTCGGCTCTCCGGGCACCGCCACCAGTTCAAGCGGCGGCATTGCGGCCCAACCTCAACTCCGTGCACCTCGGGCACGGGCACTCCGGGTCGAGCGGGTAGGTCAGTGCACGACCGGTCGGGTTCGCCGCCCGGTACTGCTCCCTCAACGCGGCCATCGCCTGCGGACTGGCCTTCTCCCTGCTCCGGTGCGAACCGGCGGACCTCACGGCAACGTACACACCTGGCTCCTTTTCGCTCGGCTTCGTGGAATGAGATGCCAGGCTAGGGGAATTCCAGATAGGGACTCAACGATATTCCCGCTATCGACTAAAGATCTTGAGATGTCCCTCGATAGTGGTCGGCCCACTCCGCCAGCTTGACCCGAGCATCCTCACCCCACAGCGAATAGCTCTCGAAGGTCCGGAACTCGTCCAGGTACTCCTGAATGTCTCGGGGGTCACGGAACACAAGCGCGCCCGTGGAGACCTCGACAGTTGCTAGAGCCTCGTCGTAGACGGTGAATACGTTCAATGGCGCCCACGGCATGTGACCAGCCATCGGGATAATCCCGAGGCGCACATTGGGCAACCGGGACACAGAGACCAACCGGTCAATCTGCATCGCCATGGCCTGCGCGGGAACAAGAGGCCAGCGGCAAGCCTGTTCAGTCAGAATGAAGTAGAAGCGCTTAGCCGGCTCGTAGAGGACGGCCTGCCGTTCAAGTTTTTTGGCAATAGCCTTCGAGTGATCGCCGGGGAACGGAGCGAGACTGGCCCGGATGTACTCAGGAGTCGCAAGAAGACCGGTGATCATGGTTGGCAGAAAGTATCGAAACTCGCCGGTGGTACGTTCAAGCGTCGCCAACTCGACTTGCTTCTTTTCAAGCCCCTTCCTGCGCAGGGCCCTCGCATCCTGCCACTCTGTGTTGGCGATGCGGGCAAGTGCCGTGACGTGGGCAATGAGGTCAGGCGGCGCGTCCAGCGCCCGCAGGATCAGTTCAACGTCAACCAGCGACGGCGTGACCTTGCCAGTCTCGATCTTGGAAATCTTGGACTGCGACATGTTGACACGCCGAGCGAGCTGGACCCCGGAGAGTCCAGCTCGCTTGCGAAGCTCTTGAAGAATTGCCGCCAGGTCCGAATTCGATTGACCTAGCTCTTGCGGATCAAGCGCCAATGCCCTTCACGTACTCCTCGAAAGGCACCGATTCAGCGATTGCAATCCGCTGATACTCGACGAACGGGCTCACGTCGCCCTCGAACACGGTGCGGTCGATCTGCGTTCCGTCAGGCAGGTAGTTCATTAGCACCACCTCCCTTTTGTCGAACATCCAATAGTCCGGGACGCCGGCCAGCGGGTTAGGGCGATCCGTGACGTCCATGATCCGAATGTCTTCCCCCGCCCAGGCATGCGGCAGGTAGTACATGAACTCGTAGCGCAAGTAATCGGAGAGCGGTCGTGTAACAACGTGAACGCGCCCCTTGGACTTCCCCTCTCGGCGCACGCGCTTGAGGTCGTCCGTGTAATCGTTGGAGTGCGCGTGCGGGTCAATTCGCTCACCCGCCCGGAAAGCCCGCAGTTCCTCGATCTCCTGCGGCACGTTATAGGCCGGGAGAGTTTCCAGGCGCCATGCCTCCGTCTTAAACTCCCGGAACCTGGCCTGCCAAGCGTCACCATCCAAGCGCACGGACGGCCTCCCGAAGCACGCTCTCGGGGATCTCCACGAGCCCTTCGCCATTGGGCGGCGTGAAGGCGCTGGACACGTCCCCCTGAACCACGAACGTGCCTCGCTCGGTGCGGTACACGTTCGGGCAGTCGTTCTGGTTGCACTCCCCCGAGCCACTGCCGTTGCCCGTGTTGGTCAGCCGTGTGAGACCCGACCTGTCGTCCATCTCAACCCCCTGGAACTGTGGCCCCACTTGGACCGCCCGGCAATGACGCTAGAGAACCCTTCGGCGTGTGTCTATGACAGAACAGAAATATTCCCGTGTTGGACTAAGGATCATGGTGGAGCGGCCCAGAACGCACGAAAGGCCCCGGCTGCCCAGTTCGTTGGGCAGCCGGGGCCGGTGTGGTCGGGGTGGTCAGATGCGGTTGCCCCAGCGGTGGGCGGCGAGGCTGCGGGCGGCATTGGACCGGCCTGCCGGGGGCTCGTCGCCGGGGAGGCGGACGCGGGCGATGAGGCGGCCCGCTTCGGCGCGGAGCTGGCGGGCCTCGGCGATCAGCGGGTGGGCGACCATGACGCCGTGGCGGGTGCCCCCAGCGATCAGGCGGCCGTCCGCCCGAACCTGCTCGTCGCAGTGGGCGGCGTCGCGCAGGTGGTGCTCGGCGAGGCGGAGCGCGGCGTCCTCTTGGGGGTCCAACTCGACCTCCAGGGCGGCGAATCCGGCGCGCAGGTCGGTGATGATCTCGTTCAGGGGAACCCCTTTCGCTACTCTCGGTGGATGGGCGTAACGCTGTGCGCATGAGGGTTGGTTCATGCCTATGCGCATCGGTGCTGGGCTGCTATGACGCCCCGGAGAAGAAAGAGGCGCGCGAGGGAGTCACCCCCCGGGGTCAGCTACCGACATCACGCACCGACGCGCATCCGACTGCGCGAGGCTCACGCTTCTTTCGCCGATCGACTCTCTCAACTTGCCTTCCTATAAAGAGAGTTCGATATAGCGTGTGGCTGCGGTAACTGCGGAAATTTCCGCAGTACCTGCCACGCTGGCCCGCGCTCGTCCCCTCATGTCCAAACGGACATGAGCGTTGGCAGCGGCACCTGCCCACCTCGGAATTGTCCGAGGTGATGCCTCCGCCCTGGCCCGTCCACGATCACCACGCCCGGCGGATCAGCCGGTCGGCGATGGCCTGGTGGTTGGGCTTGGCGGGGGCGGTCGGGTCGAGTCCGCCACGGCCGAACAGCAGACGCGGGGTGGTGGCCTCGGCCAGGTTGCGGCACAGCGCGTCCAGGTCCACGAACGGGCCCGCCGCGCGGGCTGCCTCAGCGGCGAACGGCGGTAGCGAGTACCCGGCGATGACCTGCTCAACCTCGGCGCGGCGGGCGTCCTCGGCGGCCTGGTGGCGTAGCTCGTCCGCCTCGACGGACGCACCGCTATGCTCCTCTCGGAGGTGGGTCAACTCAGCTTCCAGGTCGGCGATTCGGGCGTCTCGCGGGTCGGGTTCGGGCTCCGGCCGGCGTTCAGGCTCAGCCTCGGGTGCGGGGGTCGGCGGGGCGTCGCGCTGGGCAGGGGTGTCGGGGTGGGCGACACCCCCGGGGATGGCCTCGGCGGGCGTGGGGTGGTCGGCGGGCATGGTCTCTCCGGACTGCGAGCGGGGGCGTGGAGTACGGGCCGCCAAGTGTCAGTTCTGACACTTGGCAGCCCGGGGCCTGACTTGTCTTTTCGGGCAAGTGGGCGCGTTGCGGGGTCCGGCGCGCGTGACGACGCCGAGGCCGGACCCTCCAATGTCAGTTTTGACATTGGAGGGTCCGGGGCTCATGTCAGATCTGACATGAGCCCCGGACCGCTTCCGGTCACGCCTTGGCGGGCGGGGTGACCGTGAAGGCGATGGCGCGGGCCGGGTCGATGGTGGCCACGCCGCACAGGGTGTCCACGATGGAGACCTCGGACTTCACGGACGGGTCGAAGTCCATGGTCACGCGCAGCGCGTACTGGTTGTCGGCGGCGGAGACGGAGCGGGCCCCGCCCTGCACCTCGCTGGGGGCGCGCACGGCCAGGGCGAACGCGGTCTTGTGGAAGGCGACCGCGCCGTCCAGGTGCGGGGAGACGACCACGCGGAAGCCGAACAGCTCGCCCATGGTCGCGTTGCGCAGCGCGTGGGAGTCTCCGGCCTCGTTGACCTTCTGGAGCTGTTCGACGTCCAGGAGGATGTTCTGCACGTCCGGGCCGATGGCGAGGAACCGGTCCGTGGCGGGGATCTCGCGGCGGGTGAAGTCGGCGGCTGCGGCGGTGAGCATCTTCACGACGTGCCCCGGCTCGCCCGGCTTGGCGTCGGCCTTGATGACGCGGGCTCCGGCGGCCTTGCTGGCCGCGTTGAGCAGGGCGGCGGCGGACTTCTCGACGTAGGTGGAGACGGCGTCCAACTGGGGCTTGAGGACCTGCTGGCCGAAGCTCTCTATGTTGAGGGTCATGTCCTTGGTGGTGAAGGCGGCGGCGTCGGTCGGCTCGTCGGTCAGCTTCACCTGAACGTGGCCCTCCTCCACCTTGGTGTAGACGGTGGTGCCGTTGAAGTTCTGGGCCACGCGGCGCTTGGGGGTGCGCACCCGCACCGAGTCGCCCCGGCCGCCGGTGAACGCGGCCTCCGCGTCGCGCATCACGCACTCGCCAAGGACAGAGTTCGAGCGCATCAGGGCCAGGCTCACGGCCACGACGTCGGATATCTCGAAGGTGTTGCTGGTCATACGGGTGGCGCCTTTCCTGGGGGTTCCCGCCGCTGAGGCGGGAACGCGAAAGCCCCGGCCATCTGCGGCACGGGGCTGGGTAGTTCGGGTGTCGGGGCGGTCAGCCGGCCGAAACGGCGGGGGCCTCGGCGAACAGCTCGGCGGCGGTCGGCGGCTGGTAGCCGTCGGGGGCGCGGAACAGCTTCGCTTCACCGCTCATGAAGTACTGGTCCCCCGTGCGGCGCAGGCGCAGCAGGGCGGACAGGAACGTGAATTCGGCGTCCGGGTTGGCCTCCCACGCTTCGTGGTTGACCACGTCGCGGTAGGTCAGCGAGAGCGCGTTGCACCACATGAGGTAGTGCTCGGGGGTCGGGGTCTTGTCCTCGGCCTCCCATGCGTAGACGGTGGCGATGTGGACGCCGACGCGGTCGGCGACCTCGGCGACGGACAGGTCCAGGGCCTTGCGGCGGGCAGCAAGGGAGAACGGGTGGATCACGGTTGGGGGTCCTTCATTCGGTCGGATGGCGGGGTTCATGATCACCAGGGGGCTCGGGGTGAAACGGCACGCTGGCGGCCTCATCCGCCCCAGAATTGGTGATCATGGTCACGGCTATGGGTGGGGCGCGGCCCGCTGCGGCAAGGGGCTCGGCGGGCCCAGGGTGGGGTGCGGCCCCCTCCCTGGGGTCAGGGGGTCGGGGGGTTTACGCACGTCACGACATCCCCCCGAATCTGAGGTGGGGTCAGGCGTTCGCGGGGTGAGATCCACTCGGTCAGCAGCATGTCGCCCTTGTCGGTGTTGCAGTCCCGGCAGGCCCAGCGGAGATTGGCGATCTCCGTGAGCCCGCCGCGCGCCACCGGTGTGACGTGGTCGAGGACTTCTCCCGGCGTGGCCAGGTCGAGCGGGCAGTACGCGCACCGGTCTCCGTGGCGCTCGGACACCTTCCGCCGGATCGACTCCTTGCGGTCCTTGAGGCGGCGGCGCTGCTCGGCCTGGCAGGCTTGGCAGACGCTGTCTGGGAACGCCATCACCTCCCGGCGGAAGCGGCAGCGTCGGCACGGGCGGGGCTTCTCGTCGCGATCCTTCCCGGCCTGCCTGGTCTTGCGGCGGGCGTGCTCGGCCGCGCGGGAACACTTGTCGGAGCAGTAGCGTCTGCGAGGGTCCGCCAGCGCGTCCACGACGCCCGTGCACCGGAGGTTGCCGCACGGCCGGGGTCCCAATCTGGAGCGTTCCAGCAGCTCGGCGCGGCGCGCGTCCTCGCGGCGGCGCTGCCTGCGATCGGCCGTACACGGCTCGCAGTAGACGACCTGCCCGGCGTGGGCAGGCCGCTTGCCCGAAGGCGCGCCGCACTCGCCGCACAGCACAGGAGCCACGCACTCCCGGAGAGCCGCGCGCTGCGACTCCTGCGCCAGGGCGTACGCCCTGCGGCAGCGGTCGTCCGCGCAGACCGGCTGCGGGCCGTCCCGGGCCCGGGGCCGCACCCCGCACACCCGGCACACGGCTGTGGCGGTCTCCATGTCCGGCCCTCCTCCCCCCGACGAAACGCGGTGATCATGAACAGTCGGGACGCAACCGTCCCTCTCGCCCTCAGACGAATCCCGAGGCAAAAGCAAGAGACCCCGGCACGCCGCCGGGGTCTCACAGGCCGTAGATGGGCCCACACAGATTCAGGGTGGCCGGTTAACACCCGCCCCCACTGTCACGTGAGCTTCCCTCACATGTATTAAGCCGGGCCGGTTAACGACCAAGGTGGGTGCCCCCGGGGGTCTGCGAACGCCCTCGGGTCCTCCACAAGTCGAGAGAACCCAGGGGACTCGCAGTAGCAGGGTCAGGGCGTGTCGGGAGCCATGGCCGCTTCCAGCACATCGGCCAGTTCTTCGGCCTTCGGGTCAACGATCGTGACCTCGATCCGGGGGTCTCGCTTGAGCGGGCCCCGCGCCGGGAACAGCAGCACCCGAACGCTGAAAGCCTCCAGCAACTCCCGTCGCGCCACGGTGTCCCCGGCCCGCCACTCGTCCGCGACCCTGCGGCCGGTCGGCACCGAGTACCAGCCCGCCGGCTTCTCGGGCGTCGCCTTCGCCGTCTCCAGTTCCCGACCCATCCGGGCGTACTCCCGGCGGAACCACTCGGCATCGTCCGGGGAGTCGTACAGACCCGCCGCGCGGTCGTCGCGCAGCCGCTTGCGGTCGGCCGTCAGGTCGGCGACACGCTGGGCCACACCGTTGCCCGGCTCCCACACCCGTTCCGAGAACTCGGCGGGGCCGAAGTCGGCGAGGAACCGCCGCTCCACGATCTCGTCCATCTCGGCGAGCGGAGCGACCGGCTGCGGACACTCCTCCGAGCCCTTCAGGCCCTCTGTCCGGGCCTTGCAGGCCCATGCCGGAACAACTCCGCTCTTGTGGGTCGTCGTGCTCCTGTACAGCCGTACGGAGCAGATCCCGCAGAACGACCCGCCGGACAGCAACAGCTCACCCTTGGCCGCGCGGGGACCTGCCGGAGCCTTCGTGAGCTTCTTCGTCAGCGATGTCTGAGTGGCCCGGTCCCAGAGTCCCGGGGCGATGCGAACGGGATGGCCGTCCGGCCCCAGGACGGCCTTCCCCTTGTGCGTGAGGTAGCCCAGCGAGGCATCAGAGAGGCAGATTCGCTTGATCACGTTGCCGGTCCACCGGCCGCCGATCGGTTCCTTGCCGTACATCACCCGCGACCAGTCCGAGGGCGAGAGGACCCCCGCACGGGTCAACCGGGCGGCCTCGGAGTCCACGGTGATGCGGCCGGTGCCGTCGGTCAGCAGACGACGGGCGAACTCACGAGCCACGGCCTCCGACTCCGGCTCGTTCTCCGTGTGGTCCACCTTCCCGCCGTGGGCGAGGCGCACGTGCACAAACCCGTACGCGGGCCGCCCCGCGACCTCCCCCGCCGAACGGGCCTGTACCGCGCGGTCCCGGTTCCGTGTCCGGATGTTCCGGTGCTCGATCTGCGCGCCGAACAGCTTCGCGTTGAACTCGATCTCCTGGCTCGGGTCGTCCAGGTCCCAGAAACCGGGGTGATCGGCTGTGAGCAGGAGACGGCCCGCGTTGGTCTCCTTAGCGAGCCGCAGGCCCTCCAGGACGTCACGCCCGAGGCGGTCCACTGCGGACGCCGCGAGTCCGTCATAGGGCCCGCGCTGGGCCTTGAGCCACGGCCCCAGCTTCGGGCGCGTGAGAGGGTCGGACGCGCCGGACACCTCCCAGTCGTCCGCCCACCCGATGACGTGCCCTCCGGCTCGCTCGGCCGAGTCGAGGATCGCGTCCCGCTGCCGCGCCGGTGAGCTGGTGGCCGCCTGCACGCGGGAGAGTCGGCGGACGCCGAGCAGACAGCGCCCGCAACCGTCGTACGGCGTCACGGGCGCGTCGTTGGTGCTGGTCATAGTGGGCATGTGTTCCCCAGGGGACGGGGCGGCTCGCGCCGCTGAACGGGCGAACCCGTCCCCCAGGGATGCCCGCCGTTAGGCGAGCCCGGCCAGTTCCAGCGCCTCCACACCCACGCGGAGAGCGTTGATCCTGCCTTCCAGCGAATAGTCGATTCCGCCGGGGGCCAGGGTGAGCGTGGTGACGCCCGCGTCGGCGTAGGCCTGCATCCGGTCGGCGATCCGGGCGGTGTCGCCGATCAGCGAGGTGGCGTCGATCAGGTCGTGCGGGACGGCGGCCGCGGCGCCCGCGTAGTCCTTGGCCAGGTACTTCTCCTGGATCTCGTCGGCGGCCTGCTCGTAGCCCATCCGCCGGGCGAGCTGGTTGTAGAAGTTCTTCTCCTTGCTGCCCATGCCGCCGATGTACAGCGCGGCGTAGGAGCGCTGGGAGTCGACGCCGGCCGTGATGTCCTCGCCGACCGCGATGGTGACGGTCGGGCAGAGGTCGAAGCCGTCCAGGCCCTGCCCCGCCTTGGCGCGGCCGGCCTTCAGCGGGTCGAGGGAGAGCGCGGCGTGCTCGGGCGAGAAGAAGATGCCGAGCCAGCCGTCGGCGATCTCGCCGGTCTGCTCCAGGTTCTTCGGGCCGATCGCCGCGATGTACAGCGGGATGTGCTCGCGCACCGGGTGCACGGTGAGCTTGATCGGCTTGCCGGGGCCGCCGGGCAGCGGCAGCGTCCAGTGCGCGCCCTCGTGGACCAGCCGCTCGCGGGACATCGCCTTGCGGATGATCTCCACGTACTCGCGGGTGCGGGCGAGCGGCTTGTCGAACTTCACCCCGTACCAGCCCTCGGAGACCTGCGGGCCGGAGACGCCGAGGCCGAGCCGGAAGCGGCCGCCGGACAGCGTGTCCAGGGTCGCCGCGGTCATCGCGGTCATCGCCGGGGTGCGGGCGGGGATCTGGAAGATGGCCGAACCGACGTCGATCCGCTCGGTCTTCGCGGCGACGAAGCTCAGCACCGTCGCGGCGTCCGAGCCGTACGCCTCGGCCGCCCAGCACACCGAGTAGCCGAGCCGGTCCGCCTCCTGGGCCACGGCGATGTTGTCGGCGTCCATGCCGAGACCCCAGTAGCCGAGGTTGATTCCGAGTCGCATGTGCCGAACCTTCCAGTCGGTGAGGGTTGGTGGCGAGGGTAGCCGCGCACTCACCGGTCATGCTACTGACCGGTAGTGGTGGTCTGGGTCACACCCGCCGCCGCCCGGGCCCGGTGATCGTTCTGCGGGTCGCCACCCCTGCCCGGACACCGGCCGCTACGCTCAGCCGACGTGGGGAGCGCTCTCCCCACCTGCGCGTTCTCAGGGCTACCGGGGCGCCCGGTGCCACCGGCCAGTGGAGGGCCCGTCCGATGGAAAAGCGTCACCTCGGCCGTACCGGTCTCCAGGTCTCCCGGCTCGGCCTCGGCACCATGACCTGGGGTCGCGACACCGACGAACACGAGGCCGCCGAGCAGCTCAAGGAGTTCGTCGACGCCGGCGGGACCCTGCTCGACACCGCCGACGTGTACGCCGACGGCGGCGCCGAGTACCTGATCTCCCGGCTCACCGACAGCCTCATCCCCCGCTCCGAACTCGTCATCGCCACCAAGGCCGGCAGCGTGCCGGAGTCCGCCCGCCGCTTCGACGGCTCCCGCGGCCACCTCCTCGCCGCCCTCGACGCCTCGCTGCGCCGGCTCGGCACCGACTACGTCGACCTGTGGCAGGTGCACTCCTTCGACCCCATGACGCCCGTCGAGGAGACGCTCAGCGCCCTCGACATCGCCGTCTCCTCCGGGCGCGCCCGGTACGTCGGGGTCTGCGACTTCAGCGGCTGGCAGCTCGCCAAGGCCGCCACCTGGCAGCGCGCCCACCACGGGCGCACGCCGCTGGCCGGGGCCCAGCTGGAGTACTCACTGCTCCAGCGCGGCATCGAGCGCGAGGCGCTGCCCGCCGCGGCGGACGCCGGAGTCGGGCTGCTCGCCTCCTCGCCGCTCGGGCGCGGGGTGCTCACCGGCAAGTACCGGCACGGCGTCCCGCAGGACTCGCGCGGCGCCTCGCCGTACCTGTCCGGGTTCGTCCAGCCGTACCTCGGGGAGCGCTCGCGGCGGATCGTCGACGCCGTCGCCACGGCCGCCGACGGCCTCGCCAGCAGCCCGCTCGCGGTCGCCCTCGCCTGGGTCCGGGACCGGCCCGGAGTGGCGAGCGCGCTGGTCGGGGCCCGTACGGTGGCACAGCTGCAGGCGGCGCTGTCGGTGGAGGCGCTTACGCTTCCGGGTGAGATCCGTGGTGCGCTGGACGACATCTCGTCGCCGGTGCACCGCTACCCGGACCAGGGGTGGAGCGAGCTGTAGCCCCCCTCGTTCAGCTGAACACGCAGTGGAGTGACCCTTGGAGCGGACGATGAGTGACACGGAGAACGGCGCTCCGGAGGAGACCTCGGCAGTCTCGGTGAGCCCGACGGAGTCGGTCGGCCCGGCCGAGACGGCGAGCCCCGCGGAGACGGCGAGCCCGGCGGAGAAGGCGGCGGCGATCGCCGAGCTGGCGCAGCGGATCCGCAGTGTCGGCCCGCAGGCGGCACCGCCGGAGGGCGAGGGCCGTCCCGCGGCTCCCGAGGACGCCGAGGACGTTAAGGACGCCAAGGCCCCGGCCCCGCCCTCCGCGCAGCCCGACCAGCAGCGCGCGCAGGCCCTCAAGGACACCGCCGAGGTGCTGACCGCCGGGGGCGCCCCGGCCGATCTCGCGGCCGCCGCGGTGGCCGAGTTCGGCGACGGCGCCGCCGAACAGCTGCGCTCCGACCCGTGGGCCGTGCTGTCCCTGCCCGGCGTCCGCCCCGAGCACGCGGACGGCTTCGCCCGCGGCCTGCTCGGCCCCGCCGCCGGCCCCGGCGACCCGCGCCGCGCCCAGGCGCTGGTGCCGTGGCTGCTGGAGCAGGCGGCGCTGCGCGGCCACTCCGCCGTCGAGGTCGCCGAGATCGCGGCCGGGCTCGACCGCCACGGGCTGCCGGACTCGGCCGCGGCGATCCAGGCCGCCGTCCTGGACGGGCGCGCGATGCCGTTCCAGGAGGAGCTGACCGGTCCCGAGGCGCACGCGGCGGGCGGCGACGAGGACGAGGAGCCGCCGACCCGGACGCTGCTCGCCCTGGAGCGGCTCGCGCTGGCCGAGGAGAGCCTCGCGGACGGGCTGGTCCGGCTGATGTCGACCTTCGTGCCGGGCGAGGACCCGGAGCCGGGCGAGGAGGATCCGGAGGAGGACACGGCGGAGGACGCCGGGACGACGGAGGACGCCGAGTCCGCGGCCGACTCCTCGCCGGCCTCCGACTCCGAGGCGGGCTCCGACTCGGGCGTGGCCCCCGCGGAGGCCACGGCGGAGGACGCTCCGCAGGCCCCCGCCGCGCCCGGCCCGACCGCGTGGGCGGCTGCCGGCGAGGCCGCGCCGTCCTCCTCCGCGACCGCCCTGATCCAGGCCGTCGCCGACAGCGCCCTGGTGCTGCACACCGGCGGCGAGGCCGCCCGCGCCGAACCCGCCGCGCTGCTGGCCGCTGCCGGCGGCCTCGGGCTGCGGGCCTGGGCCGCCACCTGGACCGACCAGGGCCGGGAGTCCTTCGCCGCGCTCACCGACACCCCGGCCGCCGTGATCACCCTCGCCGACCTGCTCTCCGGCGCCGCCGGGCCGGGCCGCGCCTCCGACGGCACGCTCGCCCTGGACGTCCTGGTCGTCCTCGACGCCCCGCTGCTGGACGTCGAACTGGCCGCCACCGTCCTGGAGTCGCTCGCCGACGGCACCCGGCTGGTGCTCAGCGGCGACCCCGGCCAGCTCTGGTCGGCCGGCCCCGGCCGGTTCTTCGCCGACCTGCTGGCCGCCAAGGTCTGCCCGGCGGTCGCCTCCCGCACCCCGGACTTCGGCCCGATCGGCGAGCTGGTTTCCGGCGTCGGCATCGGCGAGCTCCAGCCCGTCGAGGCGCCGGACAAGGAGGTGGTCATCCTGACCGCGAAGGACGGCGGCGAAGCCGTCCACCGCGCCCTCCAGCTGCTCACCGACTCCATCCCCCGCGCCCTCGGCATCCCCGCCGAGCAGGTGGTGCTGCTCACCCCCGGCCACGGCGGCCCGGCGGGCACCCGGGCGCTGAACGCCGCCGCGAAGGCCCGGCTCAACCCGGGGCCCGGCCGGTTCGGCGGCTTCGACCCGGGCGACCGGGTGGTCGACTCCCCGGCCCCCGGCGTCACCCGCCCGGCCCGGGTGCTGGACGGCGACGCCACCGGCCTGCACCTGGCGTACGCGGACGGCTCGCGCCGGACCGTCCCGCCCGCCCAGGTGGGCCGGCTGCGGCACGGCTGGGCGCTGACCGTCCACCAGGCACTCGGCCGCCGCTGGCCGGGCGCGGTCGTGGTGCTCCCGGAGGACGCCGGCCCGGCGCTCACCCGGCAGTGGGTCTACACCGCCTTCGGCCGCGGCGAGCGGCACCTGTCCGTGGTGCACGCGGCGGGCCCGGCGCTCGCCCAGGCCGTCACCGAGCGCCCGGCGCAGCCGCGCACCACCCGGCTGCGGGCGATCCTCGCCGAGAACGCCGCCTCGGCGTACTAGGTCCTGCGCGCCGGTCGGCGGAACGCGCGGAGGGCGGGCCCCCTACAGGTGGGGCCCGCCCTCCGGGTGTCCGCACGACGAACGGTTCAGTCGTCGGGGTCCTCGTCGTCGTAGACCTCGCTCACGTCGAACCGGCAGATCAGCATCTGCGGGTCGGCGTGCTCGAAGGGCTCCGGCAGCCACTCCCCCGGCTCGGTCGGCTCCGCCGCCGCGACCCAGAGCGTCGAGTCCGCCTCCTCCAGGCCGAACTCCTCGCTGCGGGCGGCGATCTCGTCCGGCTCGTACTCGCCGAACAGCACACCGATCGCGGCGTTCACCCCGCTGGTGCCGCCCCCGCCGGGGGTCAGCGACTCGTCGAGCCGCTCGGCCTGGGCGCGCAGCCGCTTGGGGTCGGCGACGTGGTAGTCGCGGCGGATCAGCACGCTGATCGCCTCCGGCTGTTCGGGGCCGTGGTAGCCGCCCGGACCCTCGTCCCCGGGGATCTCGAAGGGGGTGACCTCGTCGTAGACCTCGTAGAGGATCTGGTCGTAGGCGATGGCCGCCGTCGCGAGCTGCTCGTAGGCGGCGGACACAGCGGGATCATCCGCTGCGCTGGGGCTTGACACCGCTTCCAGATGACGGTCGATGGCGGCCTTGACCGCCTCGGCGGCGGCGCGTACCTCGGCAATGGTTGGCTGCGCGGCATCAGACATGGTGCAGACGCTATCTCCCCGCGGTGTCGGTACGCACAGCGGTTGTCACCTACACCCGCGATTTCACCGCAACTTCCCCCCTGATGTCCGATCCGCGTGGTTCTGTCCCCGCGCATGCCCGGCGCGAAGGGCGTGCGGCCGGGCCGCGCGGGGCCGATCGGGTGCCGCTTCGCGCGCCGGGATCGGGGTATCCCGTCCGGAGGAACAACGGGACTGATGCACTGTCAGTCAGGCTGGCGTGCCCCGGCCGGTCCGGGGCGTCCCACCGGGTCGGACGGACGGCCGGGAGGACGTCCGGAAATACCCGGGCCGACTGTCCGAGGCAGGTCGTAGGCTTGCGCGCAGGTGATCCTCAGGAGGAGCGTTTTGACCCCACCGAAGCCGGTCCGGCAACCGGAGTACGAGTACCAGTCGCTGCGCATGCCGCGTGGCACCACGCGCAACGCGGCACGCCAACTGCTCACCGAGCACGCCGAGTACGGGCACTGGGAGCTCGACCGGCTGAGGCTGTTCCCCGACGGGAGCCGGACGGTCCGGCTGCGGCGGCGGATCATCCGGCAGGTCCGGAGCTGGTGACGGGCGAGCGCGCCTGAACCCACCCGCCGCCGCGGGGATGGACGGGCGGGGCGCCTGGGTGGGGAAGGCCCAGGCGGGAGGCGGCCGGGTCGGGGAGCTCCGGATCGGCGAGCTCCGGGCCCGGGAACGCGCCCGTCGCGGTGGGGATCTCACGCCGGGCTTTCGAGCCGGGGCTTCACGTCATGTCAGGCCTTGATGCGGGTTCTCACACCGGACCTCCGCCCGCCCGCGGCCGCCCGTACCTCCAGGCAGCCGCGGGCGCGTCACGCTCCGGCCTCGTGCTCCGGCGGCGCCGCGGGGGTGTGGCGCCGCGGGATGTGGCCTACCGGCGGCTCAGCGGGCCCCGGCGCGGGCGCGGCGGTAGAGCACGCCGCCACCGAGCAGCAGGGCGAGACCGGCGGCGCCGAGCAGTTCGACGTCACCGGCGCCGGTGGAGGCCAGCTGGCTGCCGACGGCGCCGCTCGGCGAGGAGGCGACGACCGGGGCTGCGGCGCGGGCCGCGACCGGGGCGACCTGGCCGCTCGCGACCGGCGCGACGGCGGGGGCCGAGTGTGCGCCGGCCTCGGGGGTGGTGGACGGGCCGCCGTTGCGCGGGTTGCCCGGGACCTCCCCGCCGGCCTGCGGCGGGATGGACGGGCTGTGCTTCTCGGGGCAGTCGTCGACCGGCTTCGGGGCCGGGGCGGGCTGCGCGACGTTGGCGCAGTCGTTGCCGAAGGCCGGGTTCCCGACGCCGACCACGTCGACGGAGTTGCCGCAGGCGTTGACCGGGACGTGCACGGGGGCCTGGATGCTGTTGCCGGAGACCACGCCGGGCGAGTTGGCGGCGACGCCGGAGGCGGACGTGCCCGAGGCGGAGGAACCCCGGCCGGAGCCGGTGTGGGAACCGGAGCCGGTGTGGGAACCGGAGCCCGCGTGGGAGCCGCCCGGCTTGGCGGCCTCGGGGTGGCCGCTGACGTTCGCGCAGCGGTTGCCGTAGGACGGGTTCAGCACGCCGATCACGTCGACGGTGTTGCCGCAGGCATTGATCGGCACCTCGACCGGCACCTGCACCGAGTTCCCGGAGGCGACGCCCGCCGATCCGGCGGCACCTCCCTGGGCCTCGGCACCCGCGTAGGCGTAGCCGGCGGTCGAGGCCAGGACACTGCCGGTGGCCACGACCGTGAGGATCCCCTTCTTGGCTACATTCCTCATCTTTTCCCCTGACGTATCGAGAACGACGTGACGACCTTGACGTAAATACCTTCCGAAAGTCGGAATTTCCGTATATCCGGATATCCGGCAAGGTCTTCGACTGCACAGGAGTTAACGAGAGAGCGGCGGAGAGGTTGAGCCGAACGAACCAACTTCACCCGATCGAGCGATTGCCCTCTTGTTTGCCCCTCCGCACCCAGCTCCCTGCACCCAGCTCCCCTCACTCCGCACTCCGCACTCCGCATGCAAGCGGCCCCCGGGCGGCGCGTCCGCCGCCCGGGGGCCGAATGAGTCGGCTCAACGAGCCTCAGCAGCTCGGAGCGTGACTCAGAAGTTGGCGCAGTGGTTGCCGAACGCCGGGTTCAGCACGCCGATCACGCTGATGGTGTTGCCGCACAGGTTGACCGGGACGTGCACCGGGATCTGCACCTGGTTGCCGGAGACGACACCCGGGGAGCCAGCGGCCACACCCTCGGCGCCGGCACCGCCGTGAGCGGACGCGACACCGGCGGCGGCGATCACCAGGCCACCGGTGGCGGCGGCAACAGCGGCGATCTTCTTGACCTTCATCATTCCTCCTGTATGGACAACGCAACCCGTTCGGCGGGTTGCACAGGGATGAACGAGGGTGTGGCAAACGGGGTACGGAACAGATTTGCCATTCACTCGCAACGGTGACGGTCCGCACACACGGTCGATCCGCATTTCCTTGCAGGATCGTTTCTGTTGATCTCCTTCGCCCTGTCCCAAATCATTAGCTCGGACAATGCGGACGGCCCGCCCCCGGCACTCCGGGAACGGGCCGTCCACCCAAGGTGCTCAGCAGGCGTCGAGGAACCGGTCCAGCACCCGGACGCCGAACTTCAGCCCGTCCACCGGCACCCGCTCGTCCACACCGTGGAACATCCCGGCGAAGTCCAGCTCCGGCGGCAGCTGCAGCGGCGCGAAGCCGAAGCAGCGGATCCCGAGGTCCTGGAACGACTTGGCGTCCGTCCCGCCCGACAGGCAGTACGGCACCGCGCGGGCGATCGGGTCCTCCGCCCGCAGCGCCGTCTGCATCGCCTCCACCAGCGCGCCGTCGAAGGTGGTCTCGATCGCCTTGTCCGAGTGCAGGCTCTCCCGCTTCACGCGCGGGCCCAGCACGCTGTCCAGCTCCGCCAGGAACTCCTCCTCGTAGCCGGGCAGGAAGCGCCCGTCCACGTGTGCGGTGGCCTGGCCGGGGATCACGTTCACCTTGTAGCCGGCGCCGAGCATGGTCGGCTGGGCGGTGTTGCGCAGCGTGGTGCCGATCATCTTGGCGATGCCGCCGAGCACCCGCAGGGTCTCGTCCATGTTCTCCGGGTCGAGCTCGACCCCGAGCGCGTCCGACAGCTCGTTCAGGAACGCCCGTACGGTCTTGGTGATCCGCAGCGGGAACTTGTGCCGGCCGAGCCGGGCGACCGCCTCGCACAGCTCGGTGATCGCGTTGTCGTCGTTCTCCATCGAGCCGTGCCCGGCGCGGCCCTCGACCGTCAGGCGCATCCAGTGCATGCCCTTCTCGGCCGTCTCCACCAGGTAAAGCCGCACCTGGTCGTTGACCGTGAAGGAGAAGCCGCCGACCTCGCCGATGCCCTCGGTCACGCCCTCGAACAGCTCCGGGTGCTTGTCCACCAGGAACCGCGCCCCGTACGTGCCGCCGGCCTCCTCGTCCGCGACGAACGCCAGCACCAGGTCGCGCGGGGGCTTGCGGCCGGTGCGCAGCCGGTCGCGGACCACCGCGAGGGTCATCGCGTCCATGTCCTTCATGTCGACCGCGCCGCGCCCCCACACGCAGCCGTCCGCGATCTCGCCCCCGAACGGGTCGTACGTCCAGTCCGCGGCGTTGGCCGGCACCACGTCGGTGTGGCCGTGGATCAGCAGGCCCGGGCGGGAACGGTCCTCGCCCTCGATCCGCACCACCGTCGAGGCCCGCCCCTTGGCCGACTCGAAGATCTGCGGCTCCACCCCGAACTCCGCGAGCTGCTCGGCGACGTACTCCGCCGCCTTGCGCTCCCCCGGGCCGGAGCCGTCCCCGTAGTTGCTGGTGTCGATCCGGATCAGATCGCGACAGATCCCGGCGACCTCCGACTCAGCCGTCGCCCTCGGCCCCGCCGACTCGCTCCGCTCGCTCACGGTCACTCCTCGTCTTTGGCCCGCACCGACGCACCAGCGCGCCACCCCCAGGACCTGCACCCGGGCCGTACGAGCACGTACGCCCATCCTCCCCCAGCCCCCGACCCGGATCCACCCCCTGCGCGCCCCCGAAACCCCCTGGTCACGCCCCCGCCACACACTCCCCCTTGCCCCCGCCACCACCTCCATTCCCCCGCCCCGAACCGTTTTGGGACCCCAAGCCGATCTTTGCTACAGTTACATCTGTCAGCGCGGCCGACGAGAGAACGAAAGCCGCAAGGACAACACCCGGTCCGGGTGGCGGAATGGCAGACGCGCTAGCTTGAGGTGCTAGTGCCCTTTATCGGGCGTGGGGGTTCAAGTCCCCCCTCGGACACCAGCAAGACCCCTGTTGATTCAGGGGTCTTTTGCTTTTCCCGGCCGTCGTGTGACCAACCGCGGGACCGGCGGCCCGGCGAGTGGTGTCGGGTGGTGGTGGAGGTCTCCGCCGGGGAGTCGTGGCTTCGGGCATGGTGGTCGGCCGACCTCGTGGGGCCGGTCGATCCGACGTGACGGCGGGTCGGCCGGCCCTTGGTGTGGGGTCGGGGCTATCGGGTGTGGAGGCGGTGGGCGGTGCGCCGGACCCACCAGAGGGCGGCCGCGGTGACGGCCAGGGTCCAGGCGAGTTGTGCCGCGGCGTACGGGTGGCCCTGGGCTGCGGAGCGGGCGAGCGGGAACAGGAGGGTGCCGACCGCCAGCGGGCCGCGCAGGTACCAGAGCGCCACCTGGCCGGGGCCGGTGTTGCCCATGGGGGTGTTGACACCGATCGTCAGGTGCACGGGCACGACGCCCCGGTAGGAGCTGACCAGCGCGGCCGCGGTGAGTGCGGGTACGGAGGCGAGGAGCGGGAGGAGTCCTGCGGCGCCCCGGCCGCCGAGCGCGCACGCCAGTGCGCCGGCTCCGGTGAGCGCGAGGAGGAGGCCGCCGGGCACCGCCGAGTGCTGGAGGGCGAGCGACTTGAACGTCCAGGGCAGGTTGGTGGAGCGCCGCGGGTCGTCGCTCTCCAGCCGGGCCGGCTCGGTGAGTTGAGCGGCCGCCAGGTATTCGGCGACCAGGGACAGCACGACGACGATCTGCTGTGCGGTCGAGGTGAAGGAGGGGGCGGCCGCGGTCAGTCCGACGGCGAGCCCGCTCCAGACGACGGCCCACCCCAGGCGGCGGGGGTTGCGCAGCAGGCAGGTGAGGTCGCGCCACGGGACCAGCAGCAGCCGGTGCCGCGGCACGGGGAGGCGGAGCCGGGGGGTGCTGCGCCGCTCCTTGAGCCGCGGTACTCCGGAGCGGGCCTGGCGGAGGTCGAGCATGAGGACGGACGTGCTGATCTGGGCGGCGACCGTCGCGCGCAGTCTGAGGGCGGCCTGCGGGATCGCGGGCAGTTCCCGCCAGGCGAGGACGAGGGCGACCACCGGGGTGCCGACCGACAGCACCGTGCCGACGGCGCCCGCCGTACCCACGAGGCCGAGCGCCCACAGGAGCGGTTGGGACGCCCACCCCCACGGGCCCGACCAGAGCAGGAGGTCCTGCAGCCAGCCCGTCCGCCCCTGTGTCCATGCCGTCCACACGCCGGCGGCGGCGACCGCGGCGAGGAGCCACCCCGCGGCGAAGACCCCGCGGCCGTAGCGGGACATCCACTGGTCGTTCCGCTCGACCAGGACGCCGACCGCGCTCGTGGTGAGCGCCACCGAGACGCCCGTCCAGGAGCCCGCGAGGGTCAGCAGGATCCACGACTGCGGGGCCAGGCCCTGCAGCAGGAAACCCGCGACCGCGCCGGCGACGCCGCTCACCACGGAGGCCAGCGCCACCGAGGAGCGCAGCCCCGGCGCGAGCAGGGCTCGCCGGTCGACGGCCGAGGGCAGCAGGAAGCCGGTCGTGGCCCGGTCCAGCAGAACCGGGCCGCGCCACATCGCTCCCCGGGCGGTGAGCAGCAGGGCGAGGACCAGCACCGCCGGGATCAGCGCCAGGAGCGTCGCGGACGCCTGTTCCCCGATCTGCACGGGTGGCCGGTCGGCCGCCCGGGTCGAACTCGTCCACTGGAGCAGGGCGGGGACGCCCCAGCAGCCGCCCACCAGGAGGACCGTGTAGGCGATGAACCACGCGCTCCTGCGCTTCTCCTGGCGCGTGCCACTCCGGGCTTCGCGCAGGAACAGCAGGGTGTCCGCGGTGCAGTCCCCCGACCTGTCGGGCACCCGCGCCCTCGTCCCGGTCGCGGGTGCCACGCTGTCGCTCAAACCGCTCATCCTTCCCCCCGCACCGCCCCGGACGGGCCCGAGTGCCCCGCACGCGAGCCGACTTCGACGATCTGGTCCGCGACCTCGTTCAGGGCCCGGTGGTGGGTGGCCATGAGGACGGCCGCTCCGCGGTCGCGGTGCTCCGCGATCAGGCGGGCGAGGGCGGTCCGGGCGTGGGAGTCGAGCCGCTGTTCCGGCTCGTCGAGGATGAGGAGGTCGTGCGGCCGGATGAAGGCGGCGGCGAGGAGCAGCGCCTGGGTCTGCCCGGAGGACAGGGCCGAGGGGAACTGTTCGGACTGCGCCGTGAGGCGGTGCGACTCCAGCGCCCCGTCGACCGCGGCATCGGCTCCGGCGCCCATGCCGTGCGACAGCGCCACGAGCCGCAGGTGCTCCCGCACGGTGAGGTCCGGATAGAACGCACCGGGATCCATCACCGACGCGACCCGCTTGCGCACGTCCAGGGAATCCTCGTGGATCTCCTCCCCGTCGAAGACGACCGACCCCGCGGAGGGTCTCTCCCGGCCGGCCGCCACGCGGAGCAGCGTGCTCTTGCCGGATCCGTTCTCCCCGACCAGGGAAACGCACTCACCACGGTGAATGCGGAGGGAGACCCGGTCTAGCACGGTGCTGTCACCGTAGGCGTGTGTGACGTCGACGAGTTGCAGCAGCGGTGCGTCCGCCGCCTTGCCGGTTTTCTTTTTCAATCGACGAGCCGTCTTCTCTCGGATGATCGAAACGTTCATTTTCACACTTTTCTGAACATTGGGCCGATCATAGCAAGGCGTCCCAATCCTGCAAAGCCGACCCAAATACACCCTCCGGACGGCCCGGCACGCATCCTCCGGTCGGCCCCGAGGCCGTCAAGTCAAATGGGGCGATTTGAGGCCATACGGACTGTTCGGCGGAATCCGCCGCCCGCCCGGATTCTCGATCAAGGCCTGACCTGCGATATCAATGATCAAATACAGGAGCATCCGGTGACTCCACAACAAAAGGGGCATTGCACAGAATTCGAAGAATGTCCACCTACAATGGAATTGGTCAATTTCTTCGAAATTATCCGCCACCGATTCGCATTGTGCACACCATGAACACATCAAGGGTCTTCCCGTGGTTACCGGAACGACATATGGTCGAACGGCAGCGGCCGGCAGCGGGCGTCGGTCCTCTGCGGGTTGGCCGCTGTCTCCACCATCAAAAGGAGAAAGAGTGAACGCCACCGAATCGCGTGTCGAGTTCGTGACCGATGCCGTCAACGCTTCGTTCGCGGAGGCGCAGGAGGGTTTCGTGAACGCACACAACGCTCCCGCGATGACCACCCCCACCATCGTCGCCATATGCGAGGTCGTCGTGACGGGCAGCACGATCTGCCTCGGCTGCTGAACCACTGACCCACCGGTGACACCACCCATGTGAGCAGACGGGCCGGAAAGGGGGACGAGCGGTTCCCCTTTCCGGCCCCGCTCGACTGGAGCACGAGGACGCGTGAATGCCATTCACCAAGATCGTCAACGAGCCTTCCCACCCCATATCGCGCGAGGACGCGCATTACTGGACGCTGGCCCCGGCCGCGGTGGGCGAGATCATCAGCGGCCTCGAAGCCTTGACCAGGACGGCCGCCTACGGACCCAACGGCCTTTTGCAGGGCCTGAGTTCGAAACGTGATCGCAGCGTGGTCCCGCAGGCCCTCCGCAAGGCGATCGACAGCCGCGGCGGTGCCGTCGCCATCAAGGCCATGGGCGTCGTCGGCGGAGCGCTGACCCTGACCGGCCGCAGGAGCCGGGCGCAGCAGATCACCGGAGCCGGCCTGATGCTGGCCTCCAGCGGCCTGAGCAAGTACCGCACCTCGTTCGGCAGGGACGGGGCGGACCACATGGCCGCCCTGATCTGCGGCTACCGCCTGCTCACCGCCCTGGTCCCCGAGGCCGAGAAGTCCGACGACCTCTTCCTGCGCGCGGTCAACGCCCAGACCTTCATCGCCTACGTGACCGCCGGCGCGGCGAAGGCGATCTCCAGCACCTGGCGGTCGGGCGAGGCGCTGGAACAGGTCCTGCAGACCCAGCAGTACGGGGACAGCGCGGTCGCCAGGTGGCTGAAGAAGAGCCCGCTGCTGTGCAGTTCGATGACGTGGTTCACCATCGTCTGGGAGACCGGGTTCCCGGTCGTCTACCTGCTGGCGCCGACGGACGCCCGCAAGGCCCTGGCCGGCGTCAAGCTCTTCCACCTGGGCATCGCCGTGACGATGGGCCTGCCGCGGTTCTTCTGGGGATTCAGCTCGGCCCACGCGGCGGTCCTCTACGCCGTGGACCGCCTGCCCAGGAACGGGGGCCGGGGATGAGGTTCGAACGCCAGGTGGTCGCCACCTTCAGCGCCGCCGCCGCGGTCAGCGCCTACCTCTCGTACATCCGCCTGGAGGAGGAGTACACCCGGCGCAGCGGACTCAAGGGGACCTCCCTGATCCAGGGCCCGGACGGCCTCGCGATCGAGTACGCGCTCGATGCCGGGGAGCTCGGTCCCACCGCCCCCGTCGCGGTCCTCGAAAGCGGCCTGGGCGCGCCGCTGGAGTCCTGGGACTGGGTGGCCGGGCTGCTCAGCCGGCGCTTCCGGGTCCTGCGCTACCACCGCAGCGGGTACTGGCGCTCGAAGAGCGGACTGCGGCCGGCCCAGTCGGTCGAGTTCCTCCTGCAACAGCTCGCGCCGGAGGGCGACGTCGTCCTGTGCGGCCACTCGATCGGCGCCCTCACCGCCATGAACGTCGCGGCGGAGTCCGCCTACGTGCGCGAGCGCGCCACCGTCCTGCACATCGTCGACGGGACGGACGCCGTGCTCCTCGGTGAGGACCGCGGGTCGAAGCGGCGGGTGGCGCGCTACAACCAGGACACCGCGCGACGGCTGCTCGGCTCGGCCCTGGGCACCACCCGCTGGCTGACGAGCCCCACCGAGCGGGAACTCGAGTACCGCCCGGACATCCAACGGGCGTACCTGGCCTCGATCTCCAGCCCCCAGGTGCTGCTGGCGGCGCGCCAGGAGTACCTCCACGAGCCCCTCGCCGGCCAGGACTTCGTGGCCGCCGGCCCGCTGCGGCGCGTCGTCATCTCGGCCGCAAACAACACCGAGCAGCAGCGCAAGCTCAGCGAGCGGGTCGCCGCGGACTTCCACGTCGTCCCGGCGAGCAGCCACCGGTCCATCATCGCCAAGCCCGCCCTGGCGCAGCAGACGGCGGCGATCATCCTGGAGAACTCATGAGCGCGTGGCGCAGGACCGTCACGTCCCTGGTCAAGGCCGCCCTGGTGACGCACGTCGTGCTGACGGTCTTCGAGAACCTGCCCGACGACAAGCTGCCGATCAAGATGCGCCTGCCGTTCTTCCCCGACCTGCCGCAGTGGCGCTTCTTCGCTCCGAACCCCGGCATCGAGGACCTGTACGTCTTCTACCGCACGCGCGCGACGCCCGCGGACGGGTGGACCACGTGGGCCGACCTGGCCATGCGGAACGAGGCGAAGCCGCTCGCCGTGCTGTGGAACCCGGGGAGCCGGGTTCCGAAGGCGCTGTTCGACATGGCGTCGCAGGTGCGCACGCTCGCCTCGAACGGGGCCATGTTCGAGTGGATGCTGAACAGCGACGGGTACAACCTGATGGCCGGGGCCGTGCGGGACACGTGCAGGAGGAGCAGCGAGTCGGGGGACTACCAGTTCATGATCGTGGCGTCCGTCCCGACCGAGGGTGCCGACGGGATCAAGCCCATCATGATCTCGCCCGAACTCGCCCTGTGAACCGGGGGAACACCGAGATGCCCGAAACCGAAA
The DNA here is from genome assembly GCF_056435345.1 of Kitasatospora sp. NPDC043950. Taxonomy (NCBI): domain Bacteria; kingdom Bacillati; phylum Actinomycetota; class Actinomycetes; order Kitasatosporales; family Streptomycetaceae; genus Kitasatospora; species Kitasatospora sp. NPDC043950. Next base: position 6,831 of record NZ_JBWKER010000027.1, on the reverse strand, counting down.
GCACCGAAAACTCCGGAAGCGCTGCGAACACCGGAATCGCCGCAAGCGCCGGAAGTCAGGCGATCCCCGATCTGGGCGAGAAGCGGATCCTGTTCATCGTGACCGGATCCATCAATGCCGCGCTCACACCGTACTGGCTGCACTGGCTGCGCCAGTCGTTTCCCCGGATCACGAGCGATCTCCTGGTGACCAGGTCCGCACAGCGATTCGTGACGCTGGACGCCCTGCGCCGACTGGTGGGCGGCGACGTGTGGACCGACGACTACGCCGACCCCTCCCTCCCGGAATCCGCACACGTGGAGATCGGCGAACGCGTCGACGCCTTCGCCGTCTTCCCCGCGACGCTCGATTTCGCGATGCGGCTCGCCTCGGGAAACTGCGACACCCCCGCCACCATGGCGTTGCAGATCACCGAAAAGCCGATCGTGCTCGCCACCGCCTTTCCGGCCGGAAATGCCGTCGTCGAACACAACATGGAGCTCCTGCTGCGGCGCCCGAACGTCTCGGTCAGCCAGACCGTGGCGGCGTACAGCGTCGGGAAGCGAAAATGGGAGGGCGAGACCGGCTTCTACCTGCCGTCGGTCCTGAAGGAGCTGGAAGGAATGTTCGATGCAAAGGGCCGCCGGTAGCACCAGCTCCCGGTGACCGGCCGCCCCGCCCGTGGAATCCCGCGCGGCGGACCGACCATGAACGAGGCGGACCGACCATGAAGTGGAACAGGGACGTCGCGGTCGTGGGCAGCGGGCCGAACGGCCTGGCGGCGGCCGTCACCTTCGCCCGCGCCGGGCTGCACGTGGACGTCTACGAGAGCCAGGACGAGATCGGCGGCGGCCTGCGCACGCACGCCCTCTTCGACAGCGACGTACGGCACGACATCTGCTCCGCCGTCCATCCGATGGCCGCCGTGTCTCCGTTCTTCCGCCGGTTCGACCTGTCGGCCCGCGGCGTCGACCTGCTCCGGCCGGAAGCGTCCTACGCCCATCCGCTGGCGGACGGGCGGGCCGCCGTGGCGTACCAGGACCTCGACCGGACCTGCGACGCGCTGGGCCGCGACGGCGCCGGCTGGCGGCGGCTGATGGCACCGCTCATCGGCCGCAGCACCGAGATCGGGGAGCTCTTCCTCTCCGACTTCCGTTCCGTCCCCCCGTCCCTGCGGACTCCGGCGATGCTCGCGTGGCGGTCCCTGGTCCACGGGACGGCGCTCGCCACGCACCGGTTCGCGACCGACGAGGCGGCCGCCCTCCTCGCCGGGGTGGCCGCGCACGCCGTCGGCAGGCTCCCCAGCATCGTCGGCGGAGCCGTGTCGGTCTTCCTCGGCCACCTGGCGCACAGTTCGGGGTGGCCGGTGCCGCGCGGCGGGAGCTCGGAGATCGCGGCCGGCCTGGCCGAGGACATCCGGCGCCACGGCGGGCAGATCCACACCGGTGCGCGCATCACCGACCTGGCGCAGGTGCGCGGTTCGCGCGTCGTCATGTTCGACACCGGGCCGAAGGAGTTCTCGGCCGTGGCGGGCGACCGGCTGCCCGCCGCCTACCGGCGACGGCTCCGCAGGTTCCGGTACGGGCCCGCGGCGGCCAAGGTCGACTTCCTGGTGTCCGAGGCGATCCCGTGGCGGAACACCGAGGTGGCCAGGGCCGCCACCGTGCACCTCGGAGGGTCGCAGGCGCAGATCTACCGCCGGGAGTCCGGGGTCGCCCGCGGTGTCGACGCGGGCGACCCGTTCGTGCTGCTGGTGGATCCCGGCGTCGCCGATCCCGACCGGGTCCGCGCCGGGAAGCGGCCCGTCTGGGCGTACGCGCACGTGCCCAACGGGTACGCGGCGGACCCCACCGGCTCCGTCACGGCACAGATCGAGAAGTACGCGCCCGGGTTCGCCGAGACGGTCGTCGCCGCCCGGAGCACCAACGGCGTCCAGTACGAGGCGTACAACCCGAACTACGTCGGCGGGGACATCGGGGCCGGGGCCCTGACCCTCGGCCAGCTGCTCATGCGCCCGACCCCCCGGTGGAACCCGTACGCGACCCCGCTGCCCGGCGTCTACCTGTGCTCCGCGTCCACACCGCCCGGTCCGGGCGTCCACGGCATGAGCGGCTACCTCGCCGCCGTCTCCGCGCTCCGCCGGGAGTTCGGCATCGCCGCGCCGCCCTCGCTCGGGCCCTGTCCGGCGTCTTTGCGACGTGAACCGTGACGGCGGCGTCATCAATCGGAGAGGCTCCTCGGTAAGGGTGGTGGCGGCGGGTCCGCCCCGTGGAACCCCTGACGTTTTTGGAGGAGACCGATGTCCGCACCTGTTCAGCACCACCGCTTCGCCGTCGACGAGGACGGCAACGACCTGGGGTACGCCCTGTCGCTGCCGGACGGGTACGACGAGGGCCCCGGGCCGTGGCCGCTGCTGCTGTTCCTGCACGGCGCCATGGAGCGCGGCGAGGATCTGGCGGCGCTCGCCGTGCACGGTCCGGTGCGGCAGATCGCCGCCGGGGCGAAGCTGCCGTTCGTGGTGGTGGCCCCGCAGTGCCCGGCGCACAGCTCGTGGGTCGCGGAGGTGAGCGCGCTGGCGGCCCTGGTCGAGGAGGTGGCGCGGACGTACCGGATCGACCCGGACCGGCGGTACGTCACCGGGCTGAGCATGGGCGGCACCGGCACGTGGGCGCTGGCCGCCCGGTACCCGCGCCGGTTCGCCGCCGCCGTGCCGATCTGCGGGTCCGGGCTGAGCGAGGCGGCGCCGCGCCTCGTCGACCTCCCGGTGTGGGCCTTCCACGGCGGGGAGGACGACGTCGTCCCGGTCGCCCACACCGAGCGGGTGGTCGAGGCGCTGCGGGAGGCGGGCGGTCCGGTGCGGTTCACCCGCTACCCGGGGATCGGCCACGACTCCTGGACGCGGACGTACGACGACCCCGAGGTCTACGCCTGGTTGCTCGCCCAGTCCCGCCGGTCCCACAGCGCGGGCTGATCCGCCAGGGTCGGCCGGACAGGACCTACTGCTGGGGACCGGTCGCCTGACGGGGCCCGGTCCGGGGGCGGGTGGGGTGCGGGACGGACGCGGGCAGGGCGTGTCCGGTGCGGTCGTCGGTGTGCCAGGACTGCGACTGGAAGGCCAGGAACACCGCCGCCCACCGGCTCTCCGCCGGCAGGTGGACGAGCAGCGCGCCGTCCTGGTAGACGCCGTCGTCCGTCCGGAACCGCCCGCTGTTGCCCTGGTTCATGTGCACGTCGTGCACGCCGTTGCCGGGCAGGAAGCCGAACACCTTGTCCGGGACGCCGGGTTCGGGCCCGAAGCGCTGCCCGAAGACGTACACCGCGGCCGCCGGGTCGGCGATCGCCCGTTGGACGTGCTGGTCGAGCGCGTCGGCGAGGTCGTTGTCCGGGCCCGGGAGGTCGGGCGGCAGGACGCGCATCGCCGCGGGGTCGAACAGGCGCCCGCGGACGAAGTCCAGGCCCGCCGTGCCCGGCCGGGACGGCACCGGGTTCCAGCCGCTGCCGGCCGGCGGGAGGAGGCCGGTGACGGGGTGCCGGAAGTCCTCGACCGCGAGGTAGCGCAGGTCGGCGGGGGCCTGCTGGGAGAGGACGTTGACCGCCGCGCGGTAGTCGGTGCCCCCGGCGTCGCGCAGGTGGATCTGGTAGTGCGGGGTGTCGGTGGCGCCCTCGCGGCGCCGGTCGACGGCGGTGGCGGCGAGCACGCCGTAGTCGCTGATCGGCATGGGTGTCGTTCCTCGGTTCCCTGGCTGCTGGTCCTGGTGCCCCGTCGGCCGGTCGGCCGGGGTGCCTCCGTTATCGCGCACCCCGCCGACCGGGGAGCGTGGAATCCGCAGTTGTTCATCTGCCGTCCCCCGAAGGGATTTTCGCGCCGCAGAACGTTGACGTCGGGGCGCGGGCGTCTGGGGGCCGGGCGAGGGCTGGACGGGGACCGAACGAGGGCTGGACGGGGACCGGACGAGGGCTGGACGGTCAGTCGGCCGGTGCCGGCCCGCCCCCGCCGGGCGGAGCGTGGGCGCGTCTCGACCGCCCCCGGACCAGCTCGCCGGTGACGAAGGCCGTCACCGCGGTGACGATCAGCAGCGGCATCGCATCGGCGGCCTGACCACCCAGCAACGCCGCCGCCAGCACCGTGCTGGTGACCGGAAGCCGGGTGACGGCCGCGCCGGAGGCGGCCAGTCCGGCGGCCAGCGCGGGCGCGGTGCCGAGGCCGGGCAGCGGCGCGCAGGCCGCCCCGAGCGCGGCACCGATCAGGATCGCCGGGAAGATCGGGCCGCCGCGCAGGCTGCCCAGGGCGATCCCCCAGCCGACCGTCTTGCACAGCACCAGGGCGAGCAGCGCGCCGATCGGCCAGGCCGCCGGGTCGGCCGCCAGCGCGCCCAGGGTGGCCTGCCCGGAGAGCGCGGCCTCCTCCGGTGAGCGACCGGTGAGCAGGGCGTACGCCGCGAGGCAGGCTCCGACGGCGATCGCGCACAGCACCGTCCGGACGGCGGTCCGACGAGCGGTCGGCACCGGCCGGGGGCCGTCCGGATCGCCCGTGGTGAAGGCCTTGACCCGCCGGCCGAGGGCCTGCCCGGCCACGCAGACCACGGCGATCACCACCGCCAGCGGCACGCCCCAGAGGAAGTCACCCGGGTCCGGGACGCCGCTCTCGGGCACCCGCGGCAGCGAGAGCGCGCCGATCGACAGCCCGGTCCAGTGGCCGAAGCCGGTGAAGACCAGCGCACCGACCCCGCTGGCCAGCAGACAGGGCAGGACCAGAGCGATCAGCCGCGGACCGCCCAGCCCGGCCGCCTCGATCATCATCACGCCCGCCACCAGCGGGCTGCCGAAGATGGTGGAGATCGCGGCCGCCGCCCCGGCTGTGCCCAACACCGGTACCAGTTCCGGGTGTTGGGACCGCCTGGCGGACCGGACGGAGAGCAGCGCGAGGCCGCCGCCGATCGCCATCAGCGGCGCCTCCGGGCCGAGCACCGCGCCGAGCGGCAGGCAGGCGAGCGCGGCCAGCACCACGCCGGGGACGGCGCCCGGCGGGGTGGGCGGGCCGCCCAGCCCGTCCACCGGCACGTGGCCGCCGTGTCCGGGCAGCCGGGTGACCACGGGGGCGAGCAGCAGGCCGGCCAGCAGCAGCGCGGGCAGCGGCCACCACCAGGGGGCGCGGTCGAAGCCGGCGGTGACCGGCAGGCTCTCCCAGACCCAGTGCTGGAGTTGGTGCTCCAGGCCGACGAAGCCGAAGGCGACCAGCGAGACCGGGGCGCCGATCAGGGCGGCGACCAGCAGCAGGCCGAGGTAGCCCTTGCCGAGCAGCACCTGGCGCAGGGTGGGGCCACCGTTCTCCTGCTGGGGCGTCCCCGGCATCGCCGCTCCTTCGCGCTCTCGGGGCGCGCGGCCCCCGTCCTGCGACCGAGTCTCGCCCGGGGCCGGGCGGCCCGCACGGCGTGCGGCCCGTCAGCCGGGCGCCGGACGAGCGGAGTTGCGCCGTTCGGGTGGGAGCGCCCTCCGCAGCGGGTGGCGACCGGAGCGGGTCGGCGTCGGCCGGAGCCGGCTGATCGGAGCCGGCGGTCAGAGCCGGTGGGCGTCGCCGAGCGCGCTCTCGATGCCCTGGACCATCCGCCACAGCGGCGCCCGGCGGCTGGCGACCAGCACCACCACATCGTCCGCCCCGGACTCCCCGGACTCCCCGCCCGCGCCGTTCTCGCCGCCCGGGCGGTCGTTCCAGGTGCCGGTGACGAAGGCCATCGCCGCGTCGACCTCGGCCACCCAGTCGCTCTCGCCGCCCGAGCGCAGCCAGGTGCGCAGGGCGTGGTTGTGCGCGGCGACGACGGCGGCGGCGGTCACGTCGGCGCGCAGCGGGCCGTCCGGCCGGTCGGCGAACCGGCCGCGCAGGTAGGCCGCGAGCGTGTGCTCGTAGCGCCAGACCACGGAGAGCTCGTACGCCCGCAGGCCGGGGACCTTGCGGGTGAGGCGGTAGCGCTGGACGGAGAAGGAGGGCTGTTCGGCGTACATCCGCAGGACGAGCCGGGCCGCGTCGCAGGCGTGCTTGACCGGGTCCTCCTCGCCGGTGCCGGACTCCAGGAACTCCGTCATCTCGGCGAGGCTGCGCTCGTGGTCCGGGAAGACCACGTCCTCCTTGGCCGGGAAGTAGCGGAAGAAGGAGCGCCGGCCGACCCCGGCGAGCGAGACGATGTCGTCGATGGTGGTCTGCTCGAAGCCGCGTTCCAGGAAGAGCTCGAAGGCCGCGGCGACGAGCGCCTCGCGCATCGCCGGCTTGGCGGGCCCGTCGTTCATGGGCAGGTCCTGCTCTTCCTTCTCGCTCATTCCCGGAACATAGCATCGGCCCCGAACGGCCGGACCGGGTGCTCGGCCCGGCCGTCGGTGCACCTCGGAGGCGCTGTTACGGCAGGTTGCGGGCCATGACGATGCGCTGGACCTGGTTGGTCCCCTCGTAGATCTGGGTGATCTTCGCGTCCCGCATCATCCGCTCCACCGGGTAGTCCCGCGTGTACCCGTACCCACCCAGCAACTGCACCGCGTCCGTCGTGATCTCCATCGCCGCATCCGACGCGTAGCACTTCGCCGCCGCCCCGAAGAACGTCAGATCCCCGTCCCCACGCTGCGACTTCGCCGCCGCCGCATACGTCAGCTGCCGCGCCGCCTCCAGCTTCATCGCCATGTCCGCCAGCATGAACTGCACACCCTGGAACTCCGCGATCGCCTTCCCGAACTGCCGCCGCTCCTTCACATACCCCTTCGCGTAGTCCAACGCCCCCTGCGCGATCCCCACCGCCTGCGCCGCGATCGTCACCCGCGTGTGGTCCAACGTCCGCATCGCCGTCGCGAAACCCGTCCCCTCCGCAC
>NZ_JBWKER010000026.1:0-113239 GCF_056435345.1 Kitasatospora sp. NPDC043950 | reverse complement strand
CCCCCCCCCCCCCCCCCCCCCCCCCCCCCCCCCCCCCCCCCCCCCCCCCCCCCCCCCCCCCCCCCCCCCCCCCCCCCCCCCCCCCCCCCCGGGCCTGAACCGCCCTACGGCCTGCGCGCCTCGATCAGGAAGCGCGCGGAGTGGGCGACGAACGGCCCCTCCGCCCGGATCAGGGCGTCCAGTTCGCGCAGCCGGTCCCGGTAGGCCGCCACGGTGAAGCCCGGAACCATCCAGATCACCTTCCGCAGGATATGGCGGGACTGACGTTTCCGCCCAGCTCAGGGGCATGATCGACCATCCGGAGTCAGCAAAAGGTCAGCAAGACTCCCGGAGGTTCCAACCACCATCGCGACCACAGGCCTCACCCGCGGCATGGGCAGCTTCTGCAAGGAGTGCGAGCACCCCGAGTCCCGCTGGAGCAAGTACCCGCACGAGTACAAGATCAGGTACCGCAACGCGGCAGGACGCCAGACGGAGGAATCCGGCTTCGCCACTCAGGACAAGGCCAAGCGAGGAGGCCGTCCGCAACAGCTGGAACACCGCGGCCGCCGGGGGCTCCTACGTCGTCTCCGCCGCACCTTCCACCTGGTACACAGACTTCCGCGCCGACATCGCACGCATCGACGTACCGGTCCCGATCCTGCACGGCACCGGCGACCGCATCCTGCCCGTCGACAACACCGGACGGCCCTTCCGCCGGGCACTGCCGTCCGCCGAGTACGTCGAGGCGGCCGGCCCGGGGGCATCCCCGGGCCGGCCGGCCTGCTGGTGCGGAGCGTCGTGGTGCGGTGCGTCCGGACCCGGCCCGGTCGGGTCGGGTCGGGTCCGGACGCGGGCTCAGTACCTGGTCTTGATCTCGCTCCGAGGGTACGGCAGCGTCCAGTAGTGCTTCTGCCAGATGCCGAGGGTGAGGATCACCCCCTTGCTGCCCCGGCGGTTGTTGGCCTCCGCGATCCCCTTGCCCATGCTCTTGACCAGGAAGCCGAGTGCCTTGAGGATGCCGCCGATGATCTTCGCCACGAAGTGCGGGAAGAGTCCGACGATCAGGCCGATGATGCTGCTGATCGAGCCGGTGTTCTTCAGCAGCTTGGCGACGCGGGCGGCGCCCGCCTTGCTCATGGTGGCGCTCCAACTCTTCAGCCAGCGCAGACCGTCGAGGTCGGCCATGGTGATCGGGTCGACCGGGTAGCCGTAGGCGTTCGGCGAGCCCTCCAGGACCGGGTCGGTCTGGAGGAAGCGGCCGGTGGCCGGGTCGTAGACCCGGACCCCCATGAGGATCAGGCCGCTGAGCGAGTCGCTGGCCCGCAGTTCCCCGCCGTGCCAGCCGTACTCGGTGGTGCCGGTGGCGTCGGCGACGTTGCCGTACTCGTCGTAGTGGTAGACGGCGAGGTCCTGGGTGCCGTCGGGCGACATCTGGACCGAGGCGTCGCCGTGCAGGTTGGTGAGGACCAGGACCGCGCCGCCGTCGGTACCTGTGGCGGCCACGAGCTGACCGCCGAGGTCCGTGACGTTGCGGGTGAGCTTGCCGTTGACCTCGCTGGTCCAGGTCGGCTTGTCGTCGGTGCCGTCGTAGTGGTGGGTGGCCCGGGCCGTGACGGTCCAGGTGCCGTCCTCGCCCCTGGTCTCCGTGGTGGCCGTCGCGAGGCGGCCCGCGGCGTCCAGGTCCCAGGTCTTGCGGGTTCCGCCGAGCGTCTCGCTGCGGATCAGGTCGGTGGCGTGGTAGCTCAGCTGGGTGCCCCGGGGCAGCGTGGTGGTGCGGCCGAAGGCGTCGTACGCGTAACCGGGGTCGGTGATCCGGTCCGCGGCGTCGTAGCCGTGGTTCTCGGCGGTGGTGACGGCGTCGGCGGTGGCCGGGTCGCAGTCGTCGCCGACCGTGGTGCGCTTGGTGCGGTTGCTGCTCCGGTCGAATGCGTAGCTGCGGGTGGCGCAGTCCAGGCCGTTGCCGGAGACGGCCTTCAACAGGCGGCCGACGGCGTCGTAGGTGTAGTCCTCGCTGGTGCTGTTGCCGTCGGTCTGGGTGCGTCCGGCCTGCTGCCCGTGGACGGTGAAGCCGGCGGTGTCGGCGAGCAGGACGGTCCCGGCCTGGGTGGCGTAGGTCTTGCCGGTCTGGATGCCCCGGCTGTCGTAGGAGCTGGTGAGGGTGTTGCCGCCGGGCAGCGTCTGGGAGACCAGGCGGCCCTCGACGTCGTAGCCGGCGGTGAAGGTGCCCGCGACCGAATCGGTCATGCTGGTGGGCAGGCCGCGCGGGTCCTTGGCGGTGTCGTAGCCGTAGGTGACGGTGGAGGGCACCGAGTCGGACTTCTTCACCACCCGGTCGAGCCGGTCGTACTCGGTGGTGGTGACGCTCCCGGCGCCGTCGTCGTAGGAGACGGGGCGGCCGAGCCGGTCGTAGCCCTGGGTGACGGTCGCCGTCCCGTTGCCGGTGGTCGACGGCTGGCCGGTGGCCTGGTCGTAGCCGTACACGGTGTCGGGCACGGCGGTGCCGGTGCCGCCCGTCACGGAGACCTTGGTCGGGCGACCGGCGCCGTCGTAGGTCCGGGTGGTGGTGCGGGTGACGCCGTTGGCGGACTCGGTGAGGACGGTGACGTTGCCCCAGCGGTCGTACTGGTACGTCTTGGTCGGCAGCTGCGCGGGGGCGCTGCCTCCGGTGACCGCCGCGGCCGGGGCGGTGGAGCAGACCAGCCCGGCCCATTCCGGGCGACCCGCGCACGAGCCGGTGGCGCCGGTGCCGTAGTAGGTGGTGACGGTGGTGCCCGCGTCCGAGCCGTCGGAGTTCGGGCGGGACTGCGAGACCACGCGGCCGCTCGCGTCGTAGCCGGTGGCGGTGGTGATCTTCAGACCCATCGGGTCCTGGACGGACCGGGTGGGCAGGCCCTGGGCCCAGTCGTAGCCGGTGGCGGTGGTGCGCACGTCCGCGTCGGCGGCGTAGCCCTCGATCCTGGCGCCGACCGCGACCGAGGTCTCCCGGTCACTGACCGCGGCGTTCGCCGGGCGGTTCTCGTCGTGGGTGGTGACGGTGTGGGCGCGGGCCGGGACCTCGTCGCCCGCGACCAGGGCGGGGCTGGTGCCGGAGGCCGCCAGGTCGTGCTCCAGGGTGACGAGCTGCAGCGGGTCGTACTGCTCGACCAGTCGCTTGCCGTCCGCCGAGTACACCGACAGGGCGGACAGCATCTGGGCGCGGTCGGCGGTGGAGCGGCCGGCGATGCCGAGGGCGCGCAGTTTGCCCAGGCCCTCACCGGTGGCGGCCAGGGCCAGGATGCGGTTCTCGGCCGAGAGGGTTCGCACCGGGCTGCCGTGGGCGTTGTACTCGGTGGTGACGATTCCGCCGCCGGGGGTAGCGATGTTGACCTCGCGCCCGGAGGCATTGGTGTAGGTCACCGAGGCGCGGGCGTAGGCGGCGGTGCCGAGGGCCTTGCCGTCGTGGCCCGCCGGTACGGCGTCGGGCGGCAGTACGGCGGTGGCGTCGGTCGGGGCGTCGCTCTGGCCCCAGGCGGCGACGTCGGAGGGGCCCAGCGGGTACGGGGCGTTGGCGCCCGACAGCGGCACGTCGTACACCATCGAGGTGGTCGCGGCGCCGTCGGTGACGTCCTTGCTGCCCTGCTTGAGGGTCGCCCGGGAGGCGGCCAGCAGCATGCCCTCGCCTGCGGTGGCGGCGTTGCCGGCCTTGCCGTACTCCAGCGTCCAGGGCAACTCTCCGGGCTGGGCCTCGGTGGCGACCCGGCCGGCGGCGTCGTAGGTGTAGACGGTCTTCAGCGCGGGACTGATCAGCGGGTCCCAGACCTCGCGCAGGAGGCCCTGCTCGTCGTAGGCGTACTGGGAGACGGCCACGGGGGTGGCGCTGCTCGCGGCGGGCTCGGTGGACCACAGCCGGATCTGCTTCACCTGGCCGGCCACGTCGCCCAGGGCGGCCGGGGTGGCGGTGGTGGCGGTGGCGTAGACGTACTCCAGGACGCGGCAGCCAGCGGTGGCGGGCGCGGCGGCGCAGTCGGCGGAGGCGGTCCCGGCGGTCGGCGCGATGACGTACTTGGGGCGGGCCAGCGTCCGGCCGCCGGCCACGACCTTCTCCGAGACCACGGAGGTGGTGGAGTCGGCGCTGGGCAGCGAGGAGCCGGTGGCCTGCCAGGTGGTGGCCGCCGGGTCGACCTTGCCGAAGGTGACGGTGGTACCGGCGGTGTCCTTCAGCGTGAAGGCGCCGGTGAACGCACCGCTCAGGGTGAGGTCCGCCGCGCCCGGCTCCGGCTTCCAGCCGCCCGCGCCGGTCGCGGTGAAGCCGATCTCACCGCCGGCCGAGGAGACCACCGACACCGAGGTCGGAGAGGTCTGGCGGACGTAGGAGTAGGCGGTCTCGGTGAGTTCGGCGGTGGTGCCGGAGCTCCACTGCGGGCCGAAGATCGCCGCCTGGCCCTCCTGGGCCGAGCCGTTGAGCGGCCGGCGGGAGGAGAACGAGCGCTCGGCGCTCAGGCCGAAGCCCTGGGCGTCGGTGGCCGAGAGCGTGAGGTCACCGGTGAGGGTGTTGACCTGGCCGGGGCCGACCGGGGTCTCGGGGGCGTCGCCGGCGTGCCGGTCGACCGTGACGGTGGTCGGCTCGGTGGCGTCGGTGGCGGTGCCGTCGGTGAACACTGCGCGCACGTCCACCGGGCCGTTCTCGGCCAGGGTGTCGGTGATGTTCCAGGTCAGCGCGGCCGGCTTGCCGGCGGAGGCGGCGAACGGCCAGGCGGCCACCGGCTTGCCGTCGGTGGTGGCTACGTTGGCGACCGGCACGTCCTTCCAGGCGTCGGTCTCACCGCGGCGGTACTGGTAGCGCACGCCGGTGTAGGTGCTGTTGCCCTCCGCCTGGAGCGAGGTGCGGCGGGCCGGGCGCTCGCCGGGGCCCGGGGCCACCAGGGCGGAGCCCTTGCCCGCGTAGAAGGCGTGGGTCTTGTCGGCGGAGACGTTGCCCGCCGCGTCGCGGGTGTGCGCGGTGACCTTGTGCGCCCCGGCCTTGAAGGTGAGCTTGGCCGAGACCGGCGCGCCGGTGGTCGCCACCGTCGCCCAGGCGCCGCCGTCCAGCCGGTACTGGACGTCCTTCACGTCGCTGGTCGGCGGGGTGAAGGTGAAGGTGCCGCTGTAGTCGCCGTTCGCGTCCGGGGAGCCCGCCCACTGGCCGGCCGGGAAGTCCGTGGAGGAGACGGTGGTGGCGCCCGGCGCCGTGGTGTCCACGGTGAAGGTGCGGAAGCCCGACCACGCGCTGTTGGCGGTGCCGTCCCAGGACCGCGAGCGCCACTTGTAGGCGCCCGGCACCAGCGCGGTGCCCGGCGTCCAGGTGAAGGTCGAGCCGGAGGCGGCGAGGCCGGTCCGGCCGGACTGGAGCGCCGCGGTGCCGGTGGACGTCCAGACCTCGAAGTCCAGGGCGATGTTCCCGCCGTCCGGGTCGGTCGCCTTGGCGGACAGCGTCGGCCTGGCCTCGTTGGTCAGCGCGGCGTTCGCCGGGGAGACCAGGGTGGAGACCGCCGGCGGGGTGTTGTACGTCACCGACAGGTACGGGGTGTTGGACGACGCGTTGCCGGAGTTGAACTTCTTCCAGCCGTACGGGTCGGCCTCGTCGGTGGCCCGGATGCCCAGGGTGTTGTTGGCGTTGCCGTTCCCGGCCCAGGCCTTGACCAGGGCGGTGATGTCCTGGTTCACCCAGCCGTCGTTGCAGGAGCTTGAGTAGCCCTTGGTCGCGGTGGAGGTGGCCCACTTGCGGTTCCAGTTGGGCTGCGCCGTCCAGCGGGTGGCGGTGGTGGCGCTGCCGGTGTCCCAGACCTCCCAGCTCTTCGCCGTGCAGGACCAGCTGTGGAAGTTCCACAGGTTGAGCTTGCCGCCGGTGATCTGCTTCCCGCTGATCTTCGCCATCGGGAACTGCAGGAAGGAGCGGGCCACCTGGCCGGAGCCGTTGTTGCCCAGCTTCAGCTCGGTCTGCGCGGAGACGTCGGTGCCGTAACCCTGCTGCACGAAGGTGTCGAAGCCGACGCCGATGTTGACCGCGGGGTCGACGGTCACCGGGTAGACGGTCCTCGGGTCGGTCAGGAAGGCGGCGTCCGGGGTGAGCGTCAGATCGATCGCGTCGCCGTCCTGGGTGACCTTCAGCCCGACCGGCGCGGTGCGGGTGTGCTCGCCGCTGCGCTCGTCGACCTGCGCGTCCCACATCACCGGCGCCGGGAGCTGGCCGGCCTCCTGGCCGGTCTTCGGGTCGAGGAACGACACCGAGCCGTCCGGGTTCTGCCGGGCCCGGAGGCCGTCCGCGTCGAGGGTGAGCGTGACGCTGCCGTTGGCGGCCACCGCCGAGCGGTCCTTGAGCTCCAGGAACTGCTCGAAGCCGGTGCGGGTGGACTCGATGACGAGGTCGGTGGCGGTGAGCGCGTCCGCGTACCGGGCGCGGGCGCCGTCCAGCGTGGGGGCGGGCAGGGCGCCGCGCCAGGACAGCGACATGGCGGTGCCGTTGCCGTTGTCCAGCGACACCAGCGGGGTGTTCGGGGCCTTCTGGTCCCCGGCCTGGGCACCGGCGGCCTTGAACGCCGACACGGCGGCGGGCGGGGTGGCGCCGGCCAGGGCGAGGTTGAGCGGGTGGCCCTTGGCCTTGACGCTGCCGTCAGGCTGGCGGGCGAGGTCGACGTCGATCGGCTGCAGGCGACCGGCCGCGTCCTGGTAGCGGACCGGCCCGGAGGCGACGTCCAGGGTGGTGGTGCCGTCCGGGTTGATCCAGGTGGTGGTGGACTCGGTACGCTCGTCGACCACCTCGATCCGACGGTCCTCCAGCCGGGCCTTGAGGTGGGCGGTGGCGAGGTCCTTGGCCTCGGCCGGGCCCAGGGACCGGGTGGGCCGCGGGGCCTGCTCCGTGGTGACGGCGACGGCCTGACCGGTCGTCATGATTACGACGGCCGACTCGGCGGCGAGCACCACGGCCAGGGCGACGGCGGTGTTGCGCAGCGCGGTACGGCGGCGGGTCGGCAAGGGGGACGGCGCGCCGGTTGCGGCCCGGTGCCGTGGCGGTTCGCCCGTGGGGCGTGGCATGGAACTCCTCGATGGTCTGTGTGGGTGACGGTTCTTTGTGGTGTCGACGGTTCGTCGGGTGAGGGCCGGCGGTTCGGGAGGGCCGGTCGTTGGAGGAGAGAGGAAGGATCGACATGACGAGCCCATGAGAGTCATGGCGAAGCAAAGCAATCGCAATGAATCAGCCAAATTGCCAGGCGGTCGAAATCGATCGAAAACCGTCCGGAAGATTGGAAACCATTCGAGCCCGGCTACCGCGGATCGAACGGATGCCGACCCCTGGCGGCCCGTGCCCGGGCCACCAGCGCCCACGCCCTCGAACGGGCCGCCGTCCCGTCAAGAGCGCGGACGTGGAGCACCAGGCCTGCGCCGCCGACGACGGCGCAGGCGCGCGTGCTCCAGGCCGCCGCCGGGACCGGCACACGACCACAGGGCGGCCTGGACCTTCGCGGCGACCGCATCGCCCGACGGCCAGGCGGAACCGGCCGACAGGGCCAGGTGGACCGGTAACACCGAGGTCAGGACCGCCCGGAGGCCTCGGCGGCAGGCGGGGCGTCCCAACCGATCGACCTGGCGGAGGGGCCGTCCCAGCCGATCCCGCCGCCCGCACCCCCGGCGGCGAGGGCCAAGGCGGCGGAGGCGGCGAGGGTGGCGAGAGCGGGGACGACCGGGGCGGCGAGGGCGAGGGACACGAGGACGGTGGCGAGCGGGCGGACGGACACGACGGAGTCCTGTTCTGTGCGGGAACCAGGGCGAGGGCGCCGGAATTCTGGGTGTCCGGGCTTTGGCGAGAGAGCGCGCACGGCGAATCCTCCCCTCCACGAACCGTCACGGGAAGCGGATCCGGCAGGCAGGATCAGGCCAGGCAGCTTGCTGCAAAGAGGCCCGGACGACCTGGGCGGGGGCGTTGACCGGATCAGGCCTTGCAAGGGTGTCCACCCGGCGGAAAGATCGACAACGGGCCGATCGGGAATACCGAATCGACCACGGGGATCGGGGGCGCGGAATGCTGGAACTGCTGGGGTTGGACACCACCGCGGAAGCGGTCTACCGGGAAATGCTCACCGACCCCGACGGAGGGATCGCCGAAATCTGCGACCGGCTCGCGCTTCCCGAGGCCGCCGTGCACACCGCCCTCGACCGGCTCGCGGACCTCACCCTGCTCCGGGCCTCCCGCGATCGGCCCGGCGCGCTGCGACCGGTCAGCCCGGAACGCGGGCTCGACCTCCTGCTGCGCCGACAGGAAGAGGAACTCGCCTGCCGTCAGCAGGAGTTTGCCGCCTCCAAGGCGGCCGTCGCACGCGCCCTGGCGGCGTACGCGACGCTGCGCACCGACACCCCGGTCGGCGTCCGCGAACGGCTCGTCGGGCTGGACGCCATCCAGGAGAAGCTGGAGATGCTGAGCGCCCGGCTGACCACCGAGGCCCTGGCGGTGATGCCCGGCGGCGCCCAGTCCGCGGCCAGCCTGGCCGCCTCCCGCCCCCTGGACGAGGAGGCCCTGCTGCGCGGGGTCGGCCTGCGCACCATCTACCAGGACAGCGTCCACGACGATCCGGCGACCCTCGGCTACGCCCGCTGGCTGGTCGGCCTCGGCGGCGAGGTGCGGACCGCTCCCGTCCTGCCGCCGCGGATGCTGGTCTTCGACCGGAGCACCGCGGTGGTACCGATCGACCCGCAGAACACCCGGGCCGGCGCCCTGTGCACCAGGGAGCCGGGGATCGTCGCCCCACTGGTCGCCCTGTTCGAACGGACCTGGGAGGCCGCCGTCCCGATCGCCGACGACCGCGCCGGTGGGGAGCCGGTGGGCCTCAGCCCCGGCGAGCGCGAGGTCCTGCGCCTCCTCTCCACCGGACTCACCGACGAAGCGGTGGCCAAGCGGCTCGGCGTCTCGGTCCGCACCGTCCGGCGCCAGATGGCGGCCCTGATGGAACGCCTCGAAGCCGCCAGCCGCTTCGAGGCCGGGCTGAAGTCCGCCCGGCGCGGCTGGCTCTGACCGGGCCGAAGGCGCGGAGGCCGGTCACGGAGAGGCTTCCGAAACGAGAACCGCTTCCGGGAGCAGCTGCACATCGGCGACCACCACACCCCGTACAACGCCGCCCCGAAGGCACCGGCCACGAGGTAGCCCGCACCCCGTGCCTCGGCGGCGGCCCGGAGGCGGACCGCCCTCGGCGCTGGACCGGCTCGGCCGCGAAGCACCGTCCGTCCGCGCACGGGCGGCGCCTTCTCACGTCGGGCCCTGATCGGGAAGGCCCGGGTCGGACGTCCGAACGGTCAGCCGCCGAGAGGGCCCGACACGTCCGCCACGGTGGGTGTACGCCTGCGACCTGCCCTGCGGCGCGGCTGCCACACTGCAGCCATGACAGAGGAAGGGACGGAGCAGGATCGGCCCCGCCGCCGTTCGCCCACCGCCCGCCCACCGGCCCGCACCGGTCGCGCGTCCAGTCCGGTCGGCCATCGCGGCAGCAGATCCGAGGTGACGCGATGACCTCCGCGGATCTGGCGATCATCACCGGGCTGGTCTTCGTCTGGGGGATGCTCTCGGCACGACTGGAACGCTTGGACATGACCGCGCCCATCGTGTTCACCTCAGCCGGCGTCCTGCTGACCCACGGCCCGCTGACGCCGCTCGGGATCACCCCCAGCCCGGAAATGGTGAAGGTCCTGGCCGAGGCGACTCTGGCGCTGGTGCTGTTCTCCGACGCCTCCCGGGTCGGGCTGCGCCAGCTACGCCCGGATCTGGGGCTGTGCCTGCGTTTGCTGCTCCTCGGGCTGCCGCTGTCCATCGGACTGGGCACACTTGCCGCCTTCGCCCTGCCCCGGGGTGGGGACCGTCTGGCTCGCCCTGCTCGTCGGCTCGGCGCTGGCGCCCACCGACGCGGCTCTGGGTGCGGCTGTCATGGTCGATCCGGCGCTTCACCGCCGCGGGCGGCCCGGCGGCCGCGTTGGTCCCCTTCGTCGAGGAGACCGGTGCCCTGCTCTCCCTGCTGGTCTGGCTGATCTTCGGCGTGATCGCGGTGGTACCGGCGATGGAGGCTCTGACCTGGCAGACGGCGCTGTACGCAGTGTTTAGCCTGACGGTCGTCCGGATGCTGCCGGTGGCACTCGCACTGGCGGGGACCCGTCTCGGCCGGCCCGCCGTCCTGTTCCTGAGCTGGTTCGGACCACGCGGCCTGGCATCCGTCGTCTTCGGACTGCTCGCACTGGAAGACCTCGCCGGGCCCGTGGCTCGGCCCGCTGTCACCGCGATCGCCTTCACGGTGCTGCTCAGCGTCCTAGCGCACGGCCTCAGCGCGGACCCGCTGGCCAAGCGCTACGGACCGCGCCTCGCCGCACCACAGGGAACGCCCGCCTCGCCGGCCGAAATCCCCGAGCGACGCCTCATCCGCCGCACCCCGGCCGACAACCGTCTCAGCGGGCGGTGAGCTCGTCGCCGGCGACGCCGAGGCCCGGCCCCACGCGGGGCGCGCACGGCCGGACCGCTGTCGGGAGCCTAGGCGGCCCGGATTCCGGAGAGGCCGCCTACGCTTCGAGTCCGGCTTCGCCTTCGGCCACGGCGATGACGTACCCGAGGGCCTCGGTGATGTGGGTGGCCGCGGACATGACCCGGGCGGTTCCCACGATCGGAGCGATCGCGATCAGGACGTCCTGCATCTGGGCGGGGGTCAGGTCGGTCTGGATGGCCGGATCGATGTGGGCGAGGTAGGACACCGCCGGTGCGTCCATGGCCGCGAGTGCGGCAATACGGGTGAGGATGAGCATGTCCGGGGGCAGCCCGCACCGCTCGACGGAGTCGAGGGTCATGGCGGCCAGGGTGTCGAGGACGGGGGTTTCGGACGATGTCGTCATGCTGAGCCATCTCCAGGGTGCGCCGGAGCCGACCCGTCAGTAGCGAGAAGGAACCCTGCGTCGCACCCCCTGTTTCAACTCTAGGAACACTCCTGCCGAGACGCATCCCGACTGCACGGGCAGCATTTCGGGGAGGCGGCAGACGCGCACCCGGCACTGGTGCCGATCCGCGCTGAACGCTGCCGGCAGCGTCTTGGGCGCGGCGTCGCGTCCCTGGTCCCGGAGCCTCAACCACCTGCGGATGGGCCGCCTTCGACCGTGGGTGCCGACGGCACCGGAGGGGAGCCTCCCGGTTCGGAATCCAGGAACTCCCGGATCGCGAACCCGGCCAGCACCACGACGACGATCCACAGAACCACGACCGCCGTCGGGTAGTTCCAGGTGGCGAGGACGACCGCTGCCACAACCAGGATGGCGGCGCCGATCCAGCGCTTGCAGCGGTGCACGAAGCGGCCCACCGGCCCGAGGCGCATGCCGTGTGACGTCGCCACCTCGCGCAACGCGCCGATCGACGAGCTGCAGGCGCTGCGGACAGCGACGGCGGCCCTGGACGGGCCGATCAGGAACGCGCCGGCAGCCGCCACCAGCGCCGTCACGCCGACGACCCGGATGCCTGCGCGCAGGAAGCGGATCAGTGCGTCGTAGATCGCGCCGGCGGCGGCCTGGGATGCCCCCGGCGGCAGGTGATCGAGGTAGAACGACCGGAAGACCGTCAGCACGGCTCCCAGCAGGAGCATGGCGACGGCCACCCCGAGGGCGGCACCGATCAGGCCGCGACGCCGGTTCACGGCGGTGAACACGCCGGCCGCGGCGATCAGCACCGCGATGACCGGGAGCCAGGACCCCATGATCTCCAGAAGCCGGAAGTAGCTCTTGACCTTGCCGATGTCCTTCGAGGCGAACACCACGAAGCTGGTGTGCACCTCCGGAATCTTCGCGGCGGGTCCGAAGCCGGAGCTCACCAACTGGTCCTTGACCTTGGCGACGATCGGCCCGATATCGATGGCGACCTGGTTGTTCTCCAGCGAGACCGCTCCCCCGCCCTTGCCCGTCAGCGCCTTGTCCAGCGAGGAGTGCACCACCCGGTTCGCGTCGACCCACAGGGTCGCGAACTGATCGCTGGTCACCACCTTGTTCACGGTGGTGCTGACCAACTGCGTGAGGCCGCTGGTGATCGGCCCGCTCAGGCCGCCGATCAGCTTGCCGAGCTCGGGTGGCGCACCCTGCTGGACGGCTGCCTGGGACAGCTCGTTCACCACGGCCTTCACGTCGATCTGGGCCAGGACCTCCGACGTGACCCGATCGGTGAGCGCGGCCTGGACATCCGGATTGCCGGCCAGCGGCGCGACCGTGGCGACGTACCGGTCGGTGTCGCCGACGATCGAGTTCGTCCAGACCGCGATGACCGAGAGCAGCGCCAGTAGAGAGGAGATGACGATCAGGACGACCGCGCCCGACGTACGAAGCCGGTGGTGCCGGTCCCCTGACGGCTGTGCGGACGCCTCCAGGGCGCTGAGACGGCGCCGCAGCTGGTCCAGCTCACTGCGTTCGCCCGTCGAGAGCTCGGCCGGCTCGGGCCGCCCGCCGTGAGCCGACGGCTCGCCCTTGCCGTCCGGCGGCCGCGCGTCCCCCGATCCCCCCCCCGGATCCGGCCCTGACGCATCGGCGGGCATCACATACTCCCTGGGTCAACTGTCCTGGACGAGATGGTTGACGATCGGCTCGCCCCCTCCAGGAAATGCCCGACGTGCCGGGACCGCCGCCGGGAGCGCTCACGCAGGTGACCAGCGCAGCCTGCAGCCCAACCAAGACCATCGGCGCCGGGACTTCCGCCGGTCCCGCACTCGACGGGTCCACGTTCTCGGATCGATGTCACCGGCTGCTTCCACCGTGCCGGTTGTGACCCGAATCCGCGGCGTGGCCCGATGAAGAGCTCATCGCGAGGATCCGTGAGTGGTGCTTGTGGAAGCGTCACTCGACTTCGGTGACGGAGCCGTGCACCGCCAGGCCTCGGGTACGGGCGCGATGCGGTGTCCTCTCGAACCCCTCGACGCCCGTGTCGGCCGACTCACCGGGCTGGCCGACACGGCCCCCGGCAGAACGATCCGGGCCTCGCCTCCACCGTCTTCAACCAGGCCGCGCTCCTCGCCTCCGACCTCGCCCTGCCCGACTACGCCCGCGACCTGTGCCACCGCCACGCCGCCCTATACCTCACCCGCGGCCCGCTCCCCGCGATGAGCGCCATCCGCGGCCTGGAGCCGGTCGTCAACCTCGCCCGCCTCCACATCCGCGCCGGCCACCACCGCCGTGGCCGCCAACTCCTCCTCGGCCTCTACCGCGCCGTCACCACCGCCACCAAGTCCTCCCTTGACGGCATCACCGTCCCCGCCCACCTCACCGAGACCGGAGAGCAGCGCAGTGAAGTCCGCCAGTGGCTGTGGCGGGTCATCATCGCCGACGGAACCCGCGCCCTCACCTCCACCGGCCGCTGGACGGACGCCTTGCACCACATCGAGGAACACCCCGGCATCGGCCAACGCATCTTCGACGGCCGCCAGGTCGCCATCCTCGCCGCGCCACCACCGCCGGCCTGCCCGGCCTGTTGTGAGCCACAGCGCATATCTGATGGTTCATCAGATATGGTCAGCAAGAGGTCAGCATAGGTACGAGCAGACCCTGCCCAACAAGCCCGGACGCGAGACTCGGCCACTGTCAGCACCCTTACCCGCGGAGGCCCCCAGCTGGAGGCCCATGGGTCCCATCGCACTGGCTGAGCAGGCCGCCCAACACCTATCGAATCGCTCTCGACGCGGGACTGCACGGGACATCTCTCCAGTTCAGAGCACTTTTCGAGCTGTCTCCCGGACAAACGGTGCTCACACTGGCAGGGGCGGCCAGCCGGACCTTCCAGACTTCCCTCGACTCTTCCATATCTGTACGATGCGGACACCGGATCAGTCGATCTACCTGCGCGCATCCATCAGGAAACGCGCCGAGTGGGCCACGAACGGGCCCTCGGCTCGGATCCGGGCGTCCAGCTCGCGCAGCCGGTCCCGGTAGGCGTCGACGGTGAAGCCCGGGACCATCCAGATCACCTTGCGCAGGAAGTACACCACCGCGCCGATGTCGAGGAACTCCATCCGGAGCCGCTCGGAGCGCAGGTCCACCACCTCCAGCCCGGCGGCCCGCGCGGCGGCGCTCTCGTCCTCCGGGCGGCGGGCCCGGCGTGCCTCGGGCTGCGGGCCGAGGAAGTACTCGACCAGTTCGAAGCCGGACGCCGGCCCCACGTGCTGGGCGCAGTAGGTACCGCCGGGCCGCAGCACCCGGGCGATCTCCGACCACCAGGCCTTCACCGGATGACGGCTGGTGACCAGGTCGAAGGCCCCGTCGCCGAACGGCAGCGGCGGCTCGTCCGGGTCCGCGACCACCACCACGCCCAGCGGGTGCAGCAGGCCGGTGGCGCGCGCGACGTTCGGCGGCCAGGACTCGGTGGCCGCCATGGTGGCCGGAAGCGCTCCGCGCTGCGCGGGGGCGGGCGCACCGGGGGCGGACTGTCCTGCGGTGGACTGTCCTGCGACGGGCTTCGCAGCGGCGAGCCGGGCCGCGCCGGCCAGCACCTCGCCGCCGCCCGTCTGGATGTCCAAGGCCGCCGAGGCCCGGCCCAGCCGCTCGGCCAGCAGCCGCTGGTAGCCCCAGGACGGCCGTTCCTCGGTGGCGCGGCCGGAAAGCCAGGAGAAGTCCCAGCCGTCCACGGACACCGCCTCGGCCTCAGCGATCAGCTCTTCGAAGGTGCGCATACCGGCATCATCCCCGTGGCCCGCCCGCCCGGCGAACCGTTTCACCCTCCGGGTCATCCCCTCGTACCGCAGGGCGGTTCCCCGGACCACTCGCAGACCGCCTGCCGCGATCAGCCCGGTCACCGGCTCCGAACCTCCGCCGTCCGCCTCGAAGGCGGCCAGCACAGCCGGCACCTCCCCGCACTGCCGCTCGACGCATCCCGTCCCGCCCGACGGATACTCGTTCGGCACTCGTTCCACCGTGCCGCCCCATCGTTCCCCGCCCTCGGAAAACCGGTGTCCGCCCCCGGTACGACTGGGCGAGGATGACGGCGTGACGAACGGGCAGGCGAGGGCCCCGCCTACCACCTCGCCCACGTCAACGCCCGTCGTGCCCGCTCTTCACCCCTCTCTCCACCGTGGAGCCTCCGACGCCATGACCCCCTCCCCACAGTCCCCCGTCGGCCGCTTCTACGACGAGTTCGCGGCCGGGTACCACCTCCTCTACCCCGACTGGGACGCCTCCGTCGCCCGCCAGGGCGCCAGCCTCGACGCCCTGATCCGCGCCGGCCTCGGCGATCGCCCGGTCGACGTCCTGGACTGCGCGTGCGGCATCGGCACCCAGTCCCTCGGCCTCGCCGCCCTCGGCCACCGCGTCACCGGCACCGACCTCAGCCCGGCGTCCGCCGCCCGGGCCGCCGCCGAAGCCGCCCGACGGGGCCTCCGTCTCCCCACCGCGGCCGCCGACATGCGCCGGCTCCCCTTCGCCGACGCCCGGTTCGACGTCGTCGTCTGCGCCGACAACGCGCTCCCCCACCTGCTCACCCCCGAGGACGTCCGCACCGCCCTCACCGAGATGCGCCGCGTGCTGCGCCCCTGCGGTCTGCTCCTGCTCACCACCCGCCCCTACGACGACCTGCGCCGCTCCCGCCCGGCCTCCACCCCGCCCCAGACCAGCGAACGCGACGGCCTGCGGTCCGTCATCTTCCAGCTCTGGCACTGGCACGAGGACGGCGAGCGCTACGACCTGGAGCTCTTCCGCCTCACCCCGGATGCCACCGGCCACTGGCAGACCGACATCCGTCGCTCCACCTACTGGGCGCTCACCCAGTCCCAGCTCACCACCCTCGCCTCCGAGGCCGGCTTCACCGCCTCCCGCTGGCAACCACCCGCCCGAACGGGCTTCTTCCAACCCGTGCTCATCGCCCGCGCCCCCTGATCCCGGCCGACCCCGACGACTGCGCGATCCGCACCGGCCGGGACAATTCCGGGGTGCTGTTGACATGGATCGCCGAAATAGCGGACGAACCGCTGGTACTGGAGCCGAGCGACCGGCGGGTCGAGTGGCGGACCAACACCTGGTACCTGAGCGCGGAGGACGAGGACAAGCGATCCTTGTCCGTGACCGAGGTCGTCGCCGCCTTCGAACGGACCGCTCAGGCCATCCGGCTCCGTATCCATGCGCTGGGCTTCGCCGGGGTGGCGACCTTCTACGTGTGGCACGACGAACAGGTCGATCAACTCCGCTGCTCCACCGGATCGGTGGCCGTCGATGAACTGCCGTTCGGCGGCACCTACCTGACCTCCGACGACCTCGCTCCGGTCGTCGAGAGCTTCCTGAACGACCGACGGCCAGCCGGGACCAACCCGTCGGACCAGACCGCGCCCAACGCCATGACGCCCTTCCCCGTCTGGGTCCGCAACGTCGGACCGACCCCACCCTGACCTGTCCCGCAGCCCGCCGAGGGCGGCGGCGGGAGCGGCCGGCCGAGATTCGCAGCTCAGCGGCCTGCGCCGGGGGCCGGGCCGGTCAGGTCTCGCGCTGCGGGTGGTACTCGGACTCGGGTATGCCGAAGGTCCAGGCGACCCCGGCGCGGGCGGTGCGGGTGCTCGGCGGGACGCGCAGCCAGTAGGTGCGGAAGGTGCCGTCGGGCTCGGCGGTCGAGTTGACGACCTCGACCATGACCACCGGTTCGTCGTCGGGCAGGGTGATCCGCCAGAGCACGCCGGTCTCGTCGCGGTGGATGGGCTCGGCCCCGGAGTCGGCCAGGTAGCGCTCGTAGCCGTAGTGCTCCAGCAGGACGCGGCGCAGTTCGGCGTTCGCCTCGGTGCGGATCCGCTCGACGGTGACGTCGGCCAGCCCGGCCAGGAACTCGGCGGGCACGGGCATGCCGCGCCAGGCGTGCAGGGCGAAGCCGTCGGCGTACTCCAGGGCGGGGCCGTCCGCCCGGTCGAGCCGCCCGGCCTCGTCGCGGTGCAGCGCGACGGGGCGCTCGCTGACCAGCGCGACGTCCTGGTACGGCCACCACCAGCCGGCCTCGCGGGCCACCCCGGCGAGCGGCGCGACGGCCTCGGCGCTGCCCCCGGCCGCGTCGGAGGCGGCCTCGAAGGCGGCGAACCAGGGAGCGTCGTGCTGGCCGCGCACGGCGTCGAGCAGGGCGAGCCGTACGGTGGTGCGCCGGGCGCGGGCGGCGGCGGCCACGTCGTCCGAGGCCTCCTCACGGTCGACCTCGGGGGCGAGCCGGTCGAGGACCGCCGTGCGGATGCGGTCGGCGAACGGGGTGGTGACCGGGCCGAGCTCGCCACCGGTGAGTGCCCAGTGCGCCGCCCACCCGGCCGCGCCGACCTCCTCGACGGCCCGCCGCCGGGCCTGTTCCCAGGGCCCGGTGCGCACGGCCTCGCGCACGCTCACCGCGCCGGCGGCCCGCAGTTGCAACGCCGCCTCGGCGGCGGCGAACGGCGAGCCGAACCAGCGGACGGCCGTGGGCTCGGGCAGCCCGGCCGCCCGGTAGGCGGCCCGGACCGCGTGCTCGGCCGCCGACCGGTCGGCCGGACCGGTGGCCGCCGCAGCGGCCCGCCAGCGGGCCGTCACCTCGGCGGGCCCGGCCGTCACCGCGCCCGCCGGGCGGTCGGGAATCGTCGTCTCCATCGTCTGCTCCGTTCCCGGCCGGGCTCCCCGCCCGGCCGCCTGCTTCCGTTCCGTTCGGCACTGCGCGTTCCACGCTGCACGTTCCGCGTTGCACGCCGCGCCCGCCCACCCGTCTGCGCGCCGCCTGCCGTCGCCCGACGCCCGGTCACCCGCCCATCAGCCACCGGTCCGCTCGTCGGGCCCCGCGTCAGTCCGCGACCACCCGCACTGCGCCCGGGGTGTACTCGCGCTGGCGCACCACCCGGTACCAGCTCTTCGGCAGCGGTATCGCCGCATGCTCCTCGTGCACCACCCGGCCGCCCTCGGGCAGGTGCAGCCAGCCCGCGCCGAACGGGCCGGCCTCCCGGCGCAGTTCCCCGGGACCGACCACGGCGTGCGCGTGGCCGGTGACCTCCCCGAGGGCCAGCACCATCCGGCCCCGGCCGTCCCGGGGCTGGACGGCCAGCGCGGCCACCCGGGGCGGCACGGCGCCCTCCTCGACCGGCACGATCAGCACATCGCCCTGGCGGTACATCAGTCCTCCCTCGCCGTACGGCCGGACCCCGGCGGCTGCCGGAATCCCGGGCTCCGCCGCGCTGTTCGCGGTCACGTTCCGGAGCCACGACCAGAACGTAGGGCATGGGTCTGACAACGCGCCCGGCCCGCCACCCGGCCACCGGATTGTCGGACCCGACTGGTAGACACGTGTTCGGCCCCGACCCCTGAGGAGCAGCGCATGACCGTCAACCACCACATCGAGCAGTTCCACGGTCTCCCGGTCTTCGACTTCGTCCAGGCCCTGGACGAGGCCGCCGACGGCGGCGACGCGGCAGCCGTGACCCTGCCGGAGCCGGCGTCGGCCGCCTGGCGGATCGGCCTGCACTACGACTCCGAGGAGGCCTTCACCGAGCGCTGGCGGCAGTTCCTCGACACGGTCGACACCGAGCGCGTGACGGCCGTGGTGATCGGCCCGTGGTTCTCCGACGAGCCGGAGCAACTCGACGCCGCCCTGGCCGCGATCGTCGAGGCGGCGGGCCGGCTGCCCGCGCTGCGAGGGCTCTTCGTCGGCGACGTCACGTACGAGGAGAGCGAGATCTCCTGGTTGGAGATGTGCGACGTCACCCCGCTGCTGACGGCCTACCCCGAGCTGGCCGAGCTGGTGGTGCGCGGCGGCAACAACCTGGAGCTGACAACCGTGCGCCACGAGGCGCTGCGAGCCCTGCGCTTCGAGGCCGGCGGCCTGCCGGCCCGGGTGGTGCGGGCGGTGGCCGGCTGCGACTTCCCCGCCCTGGAGCGGCTCGAACTCTGGCTCGGCGTCGACAACTACGGCGGCGACGCCACGCTGGACGACCTCGCCCCCTTCCTGGACGGCACACGCTTCCCCGCGGTGCGCCATCTGGGCCTGCAGAACAGCGAGTTCGAGGACGACATCGCGGCCGCCGTGGCGCACGCGCCGGTGGTGGCCCGGCTGGAGTCGCTCAGCCTCGCCATGGGCGTGCTGACCGACCAGGGCGCCACCGCCCTGCTGGAGGGCCAGCCCCTCACCCACCTGCGCGCCCTCGACCTGCACCACCACTTCCTCACCGGGGAGGTGCAGCAGCGCCTCACCGAGGCCCTGCCGGGCGTCGAGATCGACCTCTCCGAGGCCGGAAAGCCCGACGACCGGTGGCGCTACGTCGCCGTGGCCGAGTAGCCGTCACCGACCGCGCGCGCCCGACGCCGCCGCACCGCCGCACCGACCAGCCCACCACGCCCATCCGTCTGGAACCGACATGACCGTCTCCCTCCACCCCGACCGCTTCCACGACCTGCCGATCCGCGACTTCACCCCCGACGACGGCACCCGCACGCCGCCCGCCGCCGGCTCGGTCGCCTGGCGGCTCGCCCTGGACTACGACGCGAAGCACGACTTCGCGCAGCTCTGGCAGACCTTCCTCGACACCGTCGACCCTGCCGGAGTCCGCGCCCTGGTGATCGGCCCTTGGTGGCGCGGCGACTACGTCTCCGTGGCCGCCACCGTCGCCGCCATCACCGCGGAAGCGGAGCGCCTGCCCGCCCTGGAAGCGCTCTTCCTCGGGGACGTGACCTACGACGAGTGCGAGATCTCCTGGATGGAGATGGGCGACGTCACCCCCCTGCTGACGGCCTTCCCCGGGCTGACCGAGCTGACCGTCCGCGGCGGCACGGACCTGAGCCTCCAGCCCGTGCGGCACGACCGGCTGGCCGCGCTGCGCTTCGAGGCCGGCGGCCTGCCGGCCCGGGTGGTGCGGGCGGTGGCGGGTTCCGAGCTGCCGGCACTGGAGCGCCTGACGCTCTGGCTCGGCGTGGACGAGTACGGCGGTGACGCCACGATCGACGACCTCGCCCCCTTCCTGGACGGCGCCCGCCTCCCGAGCCTGCGCCACCTCGGGCTGGCCAACAGCGAGTTCCAGGACGAGATCGCCTCGGCCGTCGCGCACGCGCCCGTGGTGGCCCGGCTGGAGTCGCTCGACCTGTCCATGGGCGTGCTCTCCGACGACGGCGCCGCCGCCCTGCTGGAGGGCCAGCCGCTCACCCACCTGCGCGCCCTCGACCTGCACCACCACTACGTCGGCGAGGAGATGCAGCAGCGCCTCACCGAGGCCCTGCCCGGGGTCGCGCTCGACCTCTCCGAGGCCGAGGACCCCGACGAGGACGAGGACGACGGGGACCGCTACGTCGCGGTCGCCGAGTAGGCGGGTGACGGCACGATGACACCGCGGCTGACCGTCCTCGGCAATCCCGGGAACCGGCGGGTGACGCTGTTCGCCGCCGCCGCCCGGGCCGCCGGGCTGCCCGAGCCCGCCGTCCTGTCCTGGCTGGACGTGCTGCGCGGCGACTACCGGCTGCCCGAGGACGGCCTGCTGCGGATCGAGTCGCCCGGCGAGGAGGCCCTGGTCGACGAACTGCTGCGCGGCCCTGCGCTCGGCCCGTCCTACGCACCGACCCGGGTCGAGGGCACGGCCGCCTGGTACGCGGGGGTGACGGCCGCGCTGCGCGAGCTGGCCGGGCGCCCCGGCGTACGGCTGCTGGGCGATCCGGAGGAGATCGCCGTGATGTTCGACAAGCGGCGGGCACACGCGCTCCTCGCCGCCGCCGGGGTGCCGGTACCCCGGGCGCTGGGCGGCGAGGTCACCGGCTGGGAGCAGTTGCGCGGGCGGCTGGCCACGGCCGGCCTGCGACGGGTCTTCGTCAAGCCCGCACACGGCTCCTCCGCCTCCGGGGTGACGGCCCTGCAGTTCGGGCCGCGCGGGCAGGTCCTGGCCACCACTTCGGTCGAGCTGGCCGACGGGCTGCTGCACAACTCGCTGCGGGTCCGCCAGTACCGCGGCGAGCGGGAGGTGGCCGAGATCATCGACCGGCTGGCACCGGACGGGCTGCACGTCGAGCAGTGGATCCCGAAGGCCGCGCAGTCCGGCCGCTCGGCCGACCTGCGCGTGGTGGTGGTCGCCGGCCGGGCCACCCACGCGGTGGTGCGCACGAGCGCGCAACCGATGACCAACCTGCACCTCGGCGGCGCCCGGGGCAGCCTCGACCTGGCCCGGGAGGCCGCCGGGCCCGCATGGCCGGCCCTGCTGGAGACGGCCGAGCGCGCGGCGGCCTGCTTCCCCGGCTCGTTGATGGTCGGGGTCGACGTCCTGCCCACGGCCGGCTGGCGGCGCGCCCTGGTCGGCGAGGTCAACGCCTTCGGCGACCTGCTCCCCAACCTCACCGGCCTGCCCGGCGGCCCCGCCGAGGGCCTCGACACCTACGGCGCCCAGCTCGCCGCCCTCACCGGGGCCACCGGCCGCACCACCGGAACGCCCCTCCCCACCCCGACGGACCACCAGATCACGGAACCCTCCCGATGAACCACCAGACCTCCCCCCACACCCAGGCTCCCGCTCCGACCCCCGACATGAACGCGGTCGTCGGCACGCACGACCTGCTGCTCGTCACGCTCGACACGCTCCGCTTCGACGTCGCCGAGGAGCTGGCCGCCGCAGGCCGGATCCCGCACCTCGCCGCCTTCCTCCCCGGCGGCCGCTGGGAGCGCCGGCACGCGCCCGGCAGCTTCACCTACGCCTCCCACCAGGCGATCCTGGCCGGTTTCCTGCCCACCCCGGCCTCCCCCGACGGCCCCCACCCGCGCCTGTTCGCGGCCCGCTTCGCCGGCTCCGAGAGCACCGCCCCGCGCACCTGGGTGTTCGACGCACCGGATCTGCCGACCGCCCTCGCCGCCACCGGGTACCGGACGGTCTGCATCGGCGGGGTGGGCTTCTTCAACAAGCAGGGCCCGCTCGGCTCGGTACTGCCCGGCCTGTTCCAGGAGAGCCACTGGGATCCCGGGATGGGCGTGCCGTCCCCGACGTCCTTCGAGGAGCAGGTCGCCCGGGCGGAGCGGGTCGCCGCCGAACAGCCCGCCGGGCAACCGCTGTTCCTGTTCCTGAACGTCTCGGCGCTGCACCAGCCCAACTGGTTCCACCTGCCCGGCGCCACCCGTGAGCACGGCGACTCCCGGGCCAGCCACGCCGCCGCCCTGGAGTACGTGGACGCCCACATCGGCCGGCTCTTCACGGCGATGAGCTCCCGCCGCCCCTGCTTCGCGATCGTCTGCTCCGACCACGGCACGGCGTACGGCGAGGACGGCTACACCGGGCACCGGATCGGCCACGAGGTGGTCTGGACCGTCCCGTACGCCCACTTCACCATCCCCGCGGCCGTCCCCGATGCCGACCCCGCCGACCCCGCCGACCCCGCCGCCCCCGCCGCCCCCGCAGCTCCCGCAGCTCCCGCAGCTCCTGCAGCTCCTGCAGCTCCTGCGGCCAGCCCAGCCGCCGCTGCCGTCCCTGCCACCGCCACCACCGCCACCACCACCACCGAGGAGCGCGCATGACCACCGCACCCCCGCGCCCCGACTCGCCCTACCAGTCCTACGTCTACGCCTACCCGCACAAGACCGCCTACCGCCCGCTGCCCGAGCGCCCGGGGCTGCGCGAGCTGTGGGCCGGCGAGGCGCAGGACGCGCTCTCGCTCTACCTGCACATCCCGTTCTGCGAGGTCCGCTGCGGCTTCTGCAACCTGTTCACCAGGATCGGCAGCCCCGAGGGCCTGACCACCGCGTACCTGGACGCCCTGGAGCGCCAGGCGGTGGACGTCCGCACCGCGCTGGACGAAGGCGCGCGCTTCGCGCTGGCCGCCTTCGGCGGCGGCACACCCACCTACCTGACGGCCCGCGAGCTGGAGCGGCTGTGCGACATCGCCGAGCGGCGGATGGGCGCCGACCTGCGGGCGATACCGCTCTCGGTGGAGGCCTCCCCCGCCACCGCGACCGCCGACCGGCTGGAGGTCCTGGCCGCCCGGGGCACCACCCGGCTGAGCCTGGGCGTACAGTCCTTCGTCGACGCCGAGGCCCGCTCCGCCGTGCGCCCGCAGAAGCGGGCCGAGGTGGAGGCCGCCCTCGACCGGATCCGTGCCGCCGGGTTCCCGGTGCTCAACATCGACCTCATCTACGGCATCGACGGCCAGTCCGAGGCCAGTTGGCTGCACTCGCTGGACGCCGCGCTCGCCTGGCAGCCCGAGGAGCTGTACCTCTACCCGCTCTACGTGCGCCCGCTCACCGGCCTGGCCCGGCGAGGCGAGCAGGAGAGCCACTCCGCCTGGGACACCCGCCGGCTCGCGCTCTACCGCACCGGCCGCGACCACCTGCTGGCCCAGGGCTATCAGCAGGTGTCGATGCGGATGTTCCGCCGCGCCGCTTCCCCGCAGGCCGGGGCGAGCGAGTACGCCTGCCAGACGGACGGCATGGTCGGCCTGGGCTGCGGCGCCCGCTCCTACACCTCGCGGCTGCACTACTCCTTCGACTACGCGGTGAACGCCACCGAGGTGCGCGGAATCATCGACGACTTCGTCGCCACCGAGGACTTCCACCACGCCGAGGTGGGGCACCGGATGAGCGGCGGGGAACCACGCCGGCGGCACCTGGTGCAGTCGCTGCTCCAGGCCGAGGGCATGCCGTTGGCCGACTACCGGGCCCGGTTCGGCAGCACACCGGCCGCCGACTTCCCGGCGGAACTGGCCGAGTTCACCGCGCGCGGCTGGCTCGCCGATGACCGGGACCGCCTGGTGCTCAGCCCGGAGGGCCTGGCGCACTCGGACGCGGCCGGGCCGATGCTGTTCTCGCCCGAGGTCCAGGCCCTGATGACGGCCTACGAGGCGAAATGACCTTCCTCGGCCTGCCGTCCACCACCCCGCCCGCACCGCGCACACCGAGCGCCGAGAGCGCACCGACCGACGCGGCCGACCGCGGGCGCGACCTCACCCTGCTCTACCGTGGCCCGCTCGCCTCCTGCGACTACGACTGCCCCTACTGCCCGTTCGCCAAGCGCCGCGACACACCCGATCAACTGCGCGCCGACCGCGCGGCCTTGGAGCGGTTCACCGGCTGGGCGGCCGGCCGGGCGGGCAGCGGTGACACCCTCGCCCTGCTGTTCACGCCCTGGGGCGAGGGCCTGGTGCGGTCCTGGTACCGACGGGCGCTGGTCGAGCTGAGTCGGCTCCCGCACGTACGCCGGGTGGCGATCCAGACCAACCTCAGCTGCCGGACCGACTGGCTCGCCGACGCCGATCCCGACACCCTCGCGCTCTGGGTGACGTACCACCCCGGCCAGGTCACCCGGGAGCGTTTCCTCGCCAAGTGCCGGGAGCTGGACGCCATGGGCGTGCGCTACAGCGTCGGCGTGGTCGGCCAGCCCGAGCACCTGGCCGAGGCCCGCCGGCTGCGCGCCGAACTCGCCGCAGGCGTCTACCTCTGGGTCAACGCCGCCGAAGGCCGCACCTACACCGACGCCGAGGCCGCAGACTGGGCAGCCGTCGACCCGCACTTCGGCTACAGCCGGCACGCCCACCCCAGCGCCGACCGCCCCTGCCGAACCGGCGAGTCCGTGCTCTCCGTGGACGGCGACGGCACCGTCCGCCGCTGCCACTTCGTCCGGGACGTCCTCGGCAACCTGTACGACGGCTCCTACCGCACCCAGCTGCGGGCGCGCGGCTGCCCGTTGCCGGTCTGCGACTGCCACATCGGCTACGTCCACCTGGAGACCCTGCCGCTGTACGAGCTGTTCGACGCCGGCGTGCTGGAGCGGGTGCCACACGACTGGCCACAACGCGGCTGAGACCGGGCGGCGGGACGCGACAACCCGATCGCCGGACGGGGCCGCCACCCGCGAAAGCACACGAACGACCGTGCAGAACCCTCCGCGCCCCGCTCGTCCCGCTCGACCGCACCTCTCCGAGCGCGGCGACACCCGGCGACCGCCCGCACACGCCCCGGCTCCGCCGGCTCCAGCCCGGCTCGCCCCGCCGCCGCCCGCCGCCACCCATCGCCGCCCCCGCCCCCGTGGGCGCCCGCCCGCCAACGTCCCTAGCCTGGAAGCAGGAGGAGGCGAAGCACCATGCTTGGAGACGCACCACTGCAGGCCGTCATCCCCGCCGCCGACCTCGCCCGCGCGAGGAGTTTCTACACCGACACCCTCGGCCTCAAGCTCGCCGAGGAGACCGACGAGGAACTGGTCTGCGACTGCGGCGGCACCCAGTTCACGATCTACCACACCCCCAGCGGCGGACAGGCCGCCCACACCCTCGCCAGCTTCAAGGTCGCCGACCTCGACGGCGCGATGTCGGCCCTGCGTGAGCGCGGCATCACGTTCGAGGAGTACGACTTCCCCGGGCTGAAGACCGTCAACGGCATCGCCGAACGCGACAACCTGCGCGCCGCCTGGTTCAAGGACAGCGAGGGCAACATCCTCTGCCTGGCCCAGTCCGTCAGCCGGTAGCGCAACCCCCCAATCCCCACCCCCCCCGGGCCGAATCCGCTGCCCCGCCCGCTCACCACGAGCGGGCGGGGCAGCAGCCTCGCGACCGCCGGACGACCGGCCCTCACCGCAACGGCTGGGCCAGCACAACCGGTTCTGCTCCTGCCCGGCCCGGACAGGGGTCAGCGCATGCCCTCGTGCCGGGGAACCCCGTGCCGCAGCCGGTGCTCCGCGAGGCGCTTCCGGTCGACGACGTGATCCGCCGCCTCTCGCAGCCGGCCCAGCACGGAGCTGTCGTCGCGACTCACCACCGTGAGGTCGTCGTTGACGATCAGCATGCCGAAGTCGAACAGCACGTGGTGGTTGG
This sequence comes from Kitasatospora sp. NPDC043950, assembly GCF_056435345.1. Classification (NCBI taxonomy): domain Bacteria; kingdom Bacillati; phylum Actinomycetota; class Actinomycetes; order Kitasatosporales; family Streptomycetaceae; genus Kitasatospora; species Kitasatospora sp. NPDC043950. Next base: position 87,520 of record NZ_JBWKER010000026.1, on the reverse strand, counting down.
CACACAGGCAGAGAACGTTGTCGACGGTGTCCGACCCGTGGTGCGGTCTCCCCAGGGGCGTGATGTGTGCGGCCTCGGCGTAGGCGCCGCCCGGGACCACCATGCGGACACCGCACACCTGGCAGGTGTAGTCGTGCGCACGTTTCACGTGGGTGGCGATCGCGGTGTTCCGGACGACGCGCTCGATCGATGTCGCGGATCGGACCGGCCCCGCCTCCCGACCGTCCTCATCCGTCGGAGCCGTCACCCGATCCGTCACCGGAGCCGCTACCTGAGCCGTCACCCGATCCGATACCCGGGCGACTGCCGCAGCCTGTTCGGCCGGGGGAAGGGCGACCAGGCGGAACCGCCACACGAGGAAACCGTCGGAGGAGGTCTCGGACCAGAGGTCCTCGACCCGGAAGAGCCCGTCGTAGCGGTAGAAGGAGCGGGTCGCGGTGGTGACTCCCCGGACCACGCGAACCGGGGCCCCGGTCGCCGCGCTCGTCGCCAGGGCCGCGTTGCCGCGCGTCAGCTGCTGGTTCCGGGCCGGCTGCCCCGTCTGCGGGCTTCGCCCGCCCTCCCCGGTGTAGAGGATCACATCACCGAGGTCCTCGTCCTCCTCGTACCCACCGGAGACCACGATCGATTCCGCGCCGAGCTCTCGCAGACCGCAGATACCGGCCTGGAGCGGCCGGTGCACACCGGCCAGCGAGAGCGTCCGCCGGTTGTCGAACTCCTGGCCCAGTCGTACGCCCGGCACCGGCCCGATGCCGTCGGGGAACGGGCCGAACTCGACGGGAGCCTGCCCTTCCGGGAGGGCCGTGGCCAGTTCCCTGACCCTCGCCCGCTCCTCCTGCCGCGCCGTCTGGGCGCGGAAGAGCACCTCCCCGATGAAGGTGTCCCGGGTGGCCGCCAGCCAGGCGCTGTCATCGGCGCGCAGCGCGGACAGCCCGTCGAAGAGTTCGCGAAGCCGCGACTCCGTCGGAATGGTCCGTCCGTCCAGGTAGGAGTCGAGGGTTCGCGCGCTCAGGTCGCAGTGGCGCGCCACCCGTTCGGTCGACGGGTCGCCGACCTTGCTCCACAGTCCGCGCAGCGCGCGGGTGAAGTCCTCCTCCTCGGGTGTGCGGCCGGCCGTCGCCGCGCCCTGCCGCCGGGCCGCCTCCGCGAGGCCTTCCTCGGCGGAACGTCGCCGGTCGTGCCACTGCCGCCGTTCGAGCTCGCTGCCGCTGCCCCACGCCTCGACCATGGCGTCCAGGTTCTTGGCGCTCGGCAGGCGGGATCCGTTCAGGGCGGCGTAGACCGCCGTCCGCGAGGCGCCTCGCGCGACGACCGTCTCGACCGTGCCCCGGGAGCGTTCCTTGAGTTCGCGGAGCTCGCGGGCGAAGGAGACCAGCGGGCCCGTTCCACTCAGCGGGAGCCTGCGCGCCATATCCCCACCGTGAGATTCCTCACAGTTCCTCTCCCATTTCCTGTGATGTGAGTCACATCGATGACGCCAGTGCGCCTCTGACCTGGACCAACATCAACTTTCTCAAGTCCCGCGATGTTTTCTGCGGTTTTTTGGCCTTCCACGGCTCTGTCATCGTAGCCACTGTCGGTACGAGCCGTACGCCCCACAACGGAGCGACGGCTCCCTGCGTCAACAGGAAGCCGTCATCACTCGTAGCCCCATCAACACCCGGAGAACTACATGCACGAGGGTACGGGGATTCCCGCGTCGGGCGGAAGCGCCCAGGCCACGGGCACCGCACCGCCCGCACCGGGCCCCCGCTGGCTCGCTCCGGCCGGAGTCGCCGCGACCGGCGCAGGCCCGGTCGCGGCCGGATTCCAGAGCAACAACACCATCGCGATCATCTCGGCGGCCCCGAGCCTCGTCGTGGTGTTGCTGTTCTTCTTCGGGGTCGTCTGCCCGGCGGTCTGGTCGCGCAAGGCCCAGCGCAAGAAGGCGGCCCTCAACGTGCTCAACACGCTCATCGGGCGGAGTCCCACGAGCCCCATGAGCCCGCCGCCCCGACGGTAGACCCACGACCACACCACACCACACCCGTTCCCCGTCCCCGTCCCCGATCCCCACACCCGATGCCGCCGCCCGACGCCGCCCACCCGCCTGCGGACGGACACCTCCGGTGGCGGGACGGGCCGGGCTGGCCTTGACTGGGGCGGATCGTTGCCCCGCTGCGGGAGGACCGAGGGATGAGGTCGGTGAGGGAGGCCGCCGGCCGTTGGGGGGAGCGGCTGGCCCGGGGCCGCGGGCAGTGGGAGCGGGCACGGGTCGAGGCCGAGCGGCGCTTCCCGGTGATCACCGAGCTGACGGCCCGGCTGCTCTCCCCCGGACTGCTGGACGCCGCCACCCGGATGGCCTCCCAGATCTTCCTGACCTCCGTACCACTGCTGTTCGCGGTGGCCGCGTTCGCCCCGCCCGATGTGCGGGACCAGCTGGTGGCCTCGCTCCGCGCGCTGTTCGGCGTCTCCGGCGCCTCGGATCAGGAGCTGCGCCAGGCGCTGTACGGCACCGGGGACCTGCGAGGCACCACCGGAATCATCGGCGTGCTGATGGCACTGCTGTCGGCGACCAGTTGCAGCCGCGCGGTGGCCCGGGTCTGCGAGCACGCCTGGCGGCTGCCGAAGGCCGGTACCCGGGCGGCGGCCTGGCGGTGGCTGCTGTGGATCGTGGCCTGGCTGACGGTGCTGCTCTTCCAGGGCTCGCTGCGGGACGGTTTCGGTGTCGGCTTCTGGCTGGGCCTGCCGCTCACCTTCGCGGCGTCCTTGGTGGTCTGGTGGTGGACCACCCACCTGCTGTTGAGCGCCCGGGTCGGCTGGCTGCCGCTGCTGCCCGGCGCGCTGCTGACGGCCGCCGCGGCCACCGCGATGTCACTGACCGCCCGGGTCTACATGCCGGGCGCGCTGAACCGCAGTCTGGCCCAGTACGGTTCGCTGGGGCTGGTGCTGATACTGCTGTCCTGGCTGATCGCGCTCTGCGCCGCCGTCACCTTCTCCGTCACGGCGGGGGCGGTGCTGGCCCAGGGGCCCCCGCTGAACGTCTACCTGGGCACGCCCGCCCCGGACCCCCCGCGCACCGGCTGATCCGTCGACGCCGCCACCACCACGGAGCAGCCACCAAGCACCACCGCCGCCACCACCACCACCGTCAACGCCGGCGCAGCCGCCGTCGGACGAGCCGGCCCGTGGCAACCGGGTCCCAGGAGCCCGGGCGGTCCCGGGTCAGCGGGTAGCAGGCCAGGCCGATCAGCACGGCGCTGAAGTGGCCGATGCTGGTGTAGTCCCGGCTCTGCGCGACGCCCAGGCCGTAGAAGACCAGCACAACGGCCACGTACAGGTACCGCCAGGGCCGCACGATCAGGTAGGTGAGCACCGCGACCACCCCGGCGAGCGCGTAGCTGACGCCGTAGTCGAGGGTGTAGACGGCCCTCGGCGGGGCGATGCCGCGGTGGATCGCCCACCCGAGCAGGCCCTCGCTGAGGTAGGTCGCGCCGACGTGCGCGATCATCGCCACCGAGATCCAGCGCAGGGTGCCGAGCCAGCGTTCGGCGGGCACGTGGAAGAGGTTGTAGAGCAGGAAGTAGCTCAGCCACCCGCCGCCCGCGATCCACAGCGCACTGGTGATCAGCACGCGCACCGGTGAGACCTGGAGGTGGTGCAGGTTGGTCGAGCGCCGTTCCAGGATCCGGTCGGCGGTCGCGCTGTCGACGTGGTGGATCACCTGTGTGGTGGCGAGCAGGATCGCCAGCCAGACGTAGGTACCCGGGGCCCGGCGGACGTAGGTCCGGACCGCGTGCGCGAGGCGTGCCCACCAGGGGCGCCGGTGTCCGGGCGCGTTGGTGGTGCCACCGGTCATCGGCGCCTCCTCGACGGTTCCCTTCACCCTCACCCGGGGCGGCCCCCGGCGCGTCTACGCGGTGCGCCCTTCGAGTGACCGGGTCTCGCGGACGGTCTACGCACCGGCCGCCGGGGCCCAGCAACCCCCGGCGCACGTCCCGCCCCAGGCCGGCCCGGCGCACGGCGCCAGCCCGTTCGCGGCGACCAGCACGGGCGCGGTGATCCGGCGGATCGTGGACACCGGGCCCGAGCCCGCCGCGCCGGCCGCCGTCCACGCCCTGGACCCGGCGCCGGCCGCCGTGGTGGTCCGCGCGCTGAACGCCGACCCGGCCGGGCGCCCGGCGGGCGGCGCGGCGCTGCTGGAGCTGCTGACGGCCGCTCCGGCCCCGGGCGTCCCGGCGCCGAACGCGAGTTCGGTCCGCGAGGAGATCACCCGGGGCTGGCGTACGCTGGCGCTCTGACCGCCCGGAACGGGCCGCCGGGGGCTGCCGGGCGGCACCACCGGGACCGCACAGCGAGGGCGACGGGCACGATGAGCGAGCGCGGCACGACGACCGCACCTGCGGGTATCGACGCCGGTCCCGGAGCTCGGCACCCGGCGCTGCGCGTGGCGGACCGACTGCGGCTGACCACGGTGTACGTGCTGCTGCTGACCGCGACGGCCTGCTGGCTGGCCGGCCAGAGCCACGGCGCCCGGGCCCGGTTCGTCCGGCACAACAGCAGCAACGTCCACCACATGGAGGTCGGCAAGTGGTGGACGATGTTCACCAGCGGGCTGGTGGTCGACGGGGTGCCCGCCTGGGCGGGCATCGCGGCGGTGGCCGTGGTGCTGGGCCTGGCCGAGTGGCGCTGGGGCCCGGCCCGGGCCGGCGCGGTCTTCGTCTTCGGCCACCTGGGCGCCACCCTGCTCACCGAGGGCGCCATGTGGGTGATGCTCACCGCCCGGATCCCGGGGGCGCTGTCCCGGGCGCGTGACGTCGGGATCAGCTACGGGCTGGTCGGCACCGCCGGCTGCCTGCTGGCCCTGGGCCCGGCCCCGCTGCGCCGGTTCGGGCTGCCCGCGCTCGGGCTGGGGCTGGCCGTGACCTGGGCGCTGGACCAGCAACTGGCCGACGCCGGGCACCTGGTGGCGCTAGGCCTCGGCGCACTGGCCGCCCGGACGCCCTGGCTGCGCATCCGGGCCCGGGCCCGGATGCCGGTCTCCGCCGCACGCTGACGGCCCTCCGACACTCCCCCCGGCGCTCCTCCCCGGGGTCTTGCGATCACCCCCACCCCGAGTAATGCTGATTACATGATTACAACCTCACCCGAAGAGCTCCGGGGGTGGTTCACCGGCCGCCTCCCCGCCGACCTGTTCACCGATCTCGTCGAGATCACCGCGGACCGCGAGGAGATCACCGTCGTCGGCCGCATCACCGAGCCCACCCTCGACCGGACGGCCTCGGACGCCGAGCGCGAAGCGGCGTCCGAGGGCCGGATCGCCGAGTTCCGCGACCGGACCAGGGACGCCCGGATCGCCGTCGCCCGGGAGGCCGAGCGCCGCTACGGCCGCAAGGTCTCCTGGGGCGCCGAGTGCGGCGACCTGAGGGGCATGTTCACCACCGTCTCCGCCCCCGTCATGACCCGGCTGCGCCAGCCCGAACGGCAGGTGCTCGACACCCTGGTGGAGGCGGGCGTCGCCCGCAGCCGCAGCGAGGCGCTCGCCTGGTGCGTCCGCCTGGTGCAGCGCCACTCCGACACCTGGCTCACCGAACTGCGCGAGTCGCTGGAGAACGTCCGCCGCCTGCGCGCCCAGGGGCCGGACGCCGACAGCGCCTCCTGACTCCTCTCCCCGGCGTCCGGCCACCCAACGCGCCTGGGAGAAAGCCGGGTTGAGGCCAGGCGACCACCGATCGGCCACGGCGAGGGGCGGCAACAGGAGCGGCCACCCCTCGCCGAGCCGATCGTATGCTCTTGCGATACTCTGCAAACCTATGCCAGAGTGCGGGCATCGGATACGCCGAATCCCCTCACACGTCGCTAAGTCAGGAGCCCGCGCCTCGCGGGTCAAGGGTGCATGCATGTCGAAGGTCTTGAGCAAGCTGCCGGTCGGTGAACGGATCGGCATCGCATTCTCCGGTGGATTGGACACCTCCGTCGCCGTCGCGTGGATGCGCGAGCACGGCGCCGTCCCCTACGCCTACACGGCCGACATCGGCCAGTACGACGAGCCGAACCTCGCCGACGTCCCGGCCCGCGGTCGCGCCTACGGCGCCGAGCAGGCCCGGCTGGTCGACTGCCGGGCGGCGCTGGTCGAGGAGGGCCTGGCCGCCCTCGCCTGCGGTGCCTTCCACATCCGCTCCGCCGGGCAGACGTACTTCAACACCACCCCGCTCGGCCGCGCCGTGACCGGCACCCTGCTGGTCCGCGCGATGCGCGAGGACGAGGTCTCCATCTGGGGCGACGGCTCCACCTACAAGGGCAACGACATCGAGCGGTTCTACCGCTACGGCCTGCTCGCCAACCCCAGCCTGCGGATCTACAAGCCGTGGCTGGACCAGCGGTTCGTCACCGAACTCGGCGGCCGCAAGGAGATGTCCGCCTGGCTCTCCGAGCGCGACCTGCCGTACCGCGACTCCGCCGAGAAGGCCTACTCCACCGACGCCAACATCTGGGGCGCCACCCACGAGGCCAAGCGGCTGGAGTACCTGGACACCTCGATGGAGATCGTCAGCCCGATCATGGGCGTGGCCTTCTGGGACCCGGCGGTCGAGATCCAGACCGAGGACGTGACGATCGAGTTCGAGTTCGGCCGTCCGGTCCGCATCAACGGCCGGGCGTTCGCCGACGCCGTCGAGCTGGTGCACGAGGCCAACCGGATCGGCGGGCGCCACGGCCTGGGCATGTCGGACCAGATCGAGAACCGCATCATCGAGGCCAAGAGTCGCGGCATCTACGAGGCCCCCGGCATGGCGCTGCTGCACACCGCCTACGAGCGGCTGCTCAACGCGATCCACAACGAGGACACCGTCGCCACCTACCACACCCAGGGCCGTCGGCTCGGGCGGCTGCTGTACGAGGGCCGCTGGTTCGACCCGCAGTCGCTGATGCTCCGCGACAGCCTCCAGCGCTGGGTCGGCCAGCCGGTCACCGGCAGCGTCACGCTGCGACTGCGCCGCGGCCAGGACTACTCGGTGCTCGACACCCAGGGCCCGAACCTCAGCTACCACCCCGAGAAGCTGTCCATGGAGCGCAGCGTCGACGCCGCGTTCGTCCCGGACGACCGCATCGGCCAGCTGACCATGCGCAACCTCGACATCGCCGACTCGCGCAGCAAGCTGGAGCAGTACGCGGTGCACGGCCAGCTGGCGCCGTGGAGCGGCCTGATCGGCGAGCTGGCGCCCGGCGGGGCGGCACCGATCGCCGCCGCCGGCCCCGACGCCGAGGCGCTGGCGGCCAAGTCCACCGCGCTCGACAGCGCTGCGATCGAGTCGGGCAACGACTGATCCGCTGCCGTGACCACGTCCGAGGGCCGCCGCACCACACCGGTGCGGCGGCCCTCGGCGGTTCCGGGCGAGCTGCGGCCGTTCCGGGCCTGAGCCCTCCGGGCCTCACCCGCACAGCGGCCCCGGCCGTGCACGGCGGCCCCGGGCGTAGCTGAATGGGGCAGACGTGTGCCCGGCGGGAGCAGGGCCCGGGCGACGGCTTCACCGGACGCCCCGGGCAGCGGCTCCACCGGAGGCGGGCCCGGACGGCGGCCCCGCCGGGCGAGCCCGGGCGACGGCGAGGAGGCGGGAGCGGGATGGGCGAGGCGGTCGGTTCGATGCTGGCGTCGGCGGTGGGCATCGCGATCAGCCCGCCGGCGCTGGTCGCGGTGGTCCTGATGCTGGCCGCACCGCGCGGGCGGACCATCGGGCTCGCCTTCGCGGCCGGCTGGGCGGCCGGCCTGGCGGCGGTGGTGGCGGTCGTGGTGGCGGCGGGCAGAGCACTGGGTTCGGGTGGCGGCCGGCCGGACTGGCCGTACTGGCTGGAGCTCGCGCTGGGCGTCCTGTTCGTCCTGATGACCTGGAAGCGGTGGCGCGACCGGCCCCGCGCGGGGCACGTCACCGCGCCGCCGAGGTGGATGCGGGAGGTGGGCCGCTTCAGCGCGGGCCGGTCGGCCGGTCTCGCGGTGGCCCTGGTCACGACCGGCCCGAAGAACCTGGCACTGGCCGTCGGCGGCGCGGCCTCGATCGCCGCCAGTACGGCCGGGATCGGCGGCACGGTGGTGGCCGCCGCGCTGATGGTGCTGATCGGCTCGCTGTGCACGCTGCTTCCGCTCGGGGTCCACCTGCTCCGCGGGGACCGCTCGGCGCGGACCCTCGGGGAGTGGAAGGCCTGGCTGGCCACCCACAGCACGGCGATCACGACCACCGTGCTGGCCGTGATCGGGGCCGAGTACGTCGGCGACGCCATCACCGGGCTCGCGTGAGCCCTCCCTCATCACCGGGCTCGCGTGAGCCGCCCCTCGGCGGCCGGCCCGCTGTCAGAGCCGCCGGGCCCCACACCACCACAGCCCTCCACCCACCAGCGCCCGGCTCACCGGATGCGCACCACCCCTCTCCCCCGCACCGACCGCAGGCCCAGCCGTCCGCCGTCCGTCCCCGGGCGCACCGCCAGCACGTCCCTGAGCGTCAGCAGGATCTCGCCGTCGTAGCGCTCGGCCAGCTCCCGCGCCAGCTGCGCGGCACCGCCCGGCCCGGCGTCCGGGGCCAGGGCGGGCAGGTGGCCGGGGGCGCTGAGGTCCTCGGCCTGGGCGGCCCAGCGGGCCGCGTCCCGGGTCTCGCCCTCGGCCGCGTAGTGGACGGCCAGGCAGTGCACGGCCAGCCGGTCGCCGTACTGCGTCGCGATCCGCCACCAGAAGACGCCGTCCGCGGTGCGGCCCATCCCGTAGAGCAGGCAGCCGAGGGTGCGGAAGGCCGTCTTCTCGGCGAGTTCGAGGTCCAGCGCCAGTTCGCCCGGTTCCACCGCGCCCGCCACGGTGGCGCACAGGTGCCGCAGGTCGCGTCGGAGCTCCGTCCGGCCGCCGGCCCACGGGGGTTCGCCGAAGGCGTGCGGCGGCCGGGCGTTCGCGGGCGGGCGGGCCGGGCGTTCGCGGGCGGGCGGCGCGGGCCGGCGGGCGGCGGCGAGCCGCTCGGCCAGCCGACGGGTGAAGGCGGCCGGGTCGTGGTCGCGGAACTCGCGTTCCAGCAGGGCGGCGTCCGCCCGCAGCAGTTCGGTGACCTTCACGGCGCCTGCCCGTCGTCCGGCTGCTCCAGCAGGTACTCCAGGTGGCGCCGCCCGAGGCTGTAGTAGGTGCGGGCGGTGGTGTGCGCGATGCCGAGGCTGCGACCGATGTCCGGGTAGGACAGGCCCGCCTGGCGCAGCCGGACGACGTCGGCCTGGACCGGGGCGGCGCGCGCGAGTTCCTCCATCGCCCAGTCCAGCGCATCGAGTTCGGCGAGCTGGTCCAGTTCGTCCTGGCTGGTGTCGGGCCGGCGCTGCGCGATGACGCGCAGCCGTTTGCGTTCGGCGCGGCGGCGCTCGCGCAGGAGGTCCACCACCGCGTCCTTGACGACCTTGAAGGCGAAGGCCTGCGGGTCGGCGCTGGCCAGGGCGCGGCGCCAGTTCTTGTAGAGCGTGGCGCCCGCGTTCTGGACGGCGTCCTGCGCGTCCTCGCGATGTCGCAGGCGCTGCTGGGCGTACCGGAGGTAGCCCGGGTGCTCGCGGGTGAAGAAGGCCTCGAAGTCGGCCGGCAGCGCGCCGAGCGGGTCCGCCCGCAGGTCCCGCTTCTCGCCCGGCCCGGGGGTGTTCAGCACACGCGCCCCCCTTTCGTGGGTCAGCTGGCCGGCCCACCGGGTGGCACGCCGACGGCCCCTGGGGGCTCGTGGTGTAACCGTCCGGGCGGCCCGGGTTGTTGACCGGATCGGGCGGACAATTGGCGACCGTTTCCGTTCACTTTCGAACACCGGCGCTGACCTGCCGGTTCGGCCCCGACAGGAGCCCGGGACCCAGGCGCACGTGACCCACGTCACAGGCTGCGGGCCGTCCGACTTGACAGGGCGAATGCCGCGACTACGGCGCCGGCTCCACCACCGCCGAGTCGAGCGCGGCGGTCACCCGCTCCAGCAGTACGCGCAGCGCGGCCAGGTCCTCGACCGGCAGCCCGGTCGCGTCGAACAGCCGGCGCGGCACCTGTCCGGCCCGCTCGCGCAGGGCGGAGCCCTCGGCGGTGAGGCTGACGGTGACCGACCGCTCGTCCTCCGGGCTGCGCTCGCGCCGCACCAGTCCGGCCGCCTCCAGCCGCTTGAGCAGCGGGGAGAGCGTGCCGGAGTCGAGCCGCAGGCGCTCGCCGATCCGCTTGACGGGCAGGTCGCCGTCCTCCCAGAGCACGAGCAGGACGAGGTACTGGGGGTAGGTGAGCCCGAGGTCGCGCAGCAGCACCCGGTAGACGCCACCGAAGGCGCGGGAGGCCGCGTTCAGCGAGAAGCAGATCTGCTGGTCGAGGCGGAGCAGTTCCTCGTCCGCCATGCCGGGGAGCGTGGTCATGGCTCCATGGTACCGATCACCCTCACGCCATTTAGTTGTGCGCAATTGAATTGCGTGCTCTACTTATCTCCAGAGGGCGGCCCGGGCGGCCGCCGGAACACACGAAGGGAACCGACCATGGACGCGCTCTACACCGCAGCCGCCACCGCCAACGGCCGGGAGGGCCGCGCCGTCAGCTCCGACGGGCAGCTGGACCTCGCGCTGGCGATGCCGCCCGCTCTCGGCGGCAGCGGCCAGGGCACCAACCCGGAGCAGCTGTTCGCGGCCGGCTACGCGGCCTGCTTCGCCAGCGCCCTCGGCCTGGTCGGCCGCCAGGCCCGGGTCGACACCAGCGAGGTCTCGGTCACCGCCGAGGTGTCCATCGGCAAGGACGGCGCCGGTTTCGGCCTGGCCGTCGTGCTGCGCGTCGAACTGCCCGAGGCGCTCGCGGACGGGACCGGCGAGCAGCTGGTCAAGCAGGCGCACGACGTCTGCCCGTACTCGCGCGCCACCCGCGGCAACATCCCGGTCGAGCTGGTCGTCGAATAGGCCCAGCAGGCCACGCACGCCGAGTAGGCCGAACGGGCTACGCAAACGCCGGCCAGGCCGCCACCACAGACGGGCCCGCCACACGTACCACCGTGTGGCGGGCCCGCCCGCGCCCCGGCTCAGCCGTCACCCGGCCCGTTCACCGAGCGCAGCGTGTCGAGCCTGTGCCGGTACTCCTCGGTGTCGATCTCGCCACGCGCGAACCGCTCCGCGAGCAGTTGCTCGGGCGTCGGCCCGGCCACCGCGCCGTGCGGCGCGCCCCACCCCGGCCCCGCCGCACCCGAAGCCGCCGCACCCGGACCCGCCGGGCCGTGCGGCAGCGGCCGGCGCGACCGCGACACGTACCGGAACAGGGCGATGGCGGCGAGCACCAGGACCAGCAGGACCAGCAGAGTCAAGATCGCCATCACGCCGATGCCCCAGCCACCCAGAACGTGGCCGTGTCCGTGCCAGTACCTCATCGGGACCTCCTCCTCCGGCCCCGTAGCCGGGGCCCGCCGAGGTGACCAGCGCCTCACCACCATCGTGCGCCCGCACCGGACCGAAGCGCCCTGAAGAAAGCCTGAGAAAACGTTCCGGCGCTCAGCGCCCGGCCCACCGGGGTAGCGTTGCCGCCCATGAACCACCACCCGCCGGCCGACGACCGCTCGCCCGAGCAGCTCGTCGCGGCCGGGGTGCTGCGGCGCCACGGGGACCACCGCCCCCACCCCGCGCTCGGCCACTCCCCGATCAGCTACGTCTCCACCGCGCTCTGGGCCGAACTCACCGTGCTCGCCATCGCACCGCCCGCGGCCGAAGCGACCGCCACCGCCCTGTTGCGCGCCATCGCCGCACGCGCCGTGGACGCGGCCCTGGCCCCCGGCAACGAACGCGCCCCGCGCGACGACCTGTACGTGGCCCACCCCGCGCACATCGGTGCGCACCGCCGGACGGTCTGGTTCCAGCGCTCCGGCCCGCGCGGCCCGGTCACCGCCACCTTCGCCCCGTGAGACGGGACGCTCAGCGCTCGACCTGAAGGCTGTGGCAGACCCAGCTGAGCCGGTCCGGCCCCTGCAGCGGCGGCCGGTCGTGGTAGGTGCCGTCCGCGACCGACAGGTTGACGATCAGGTACGCCTGCCAGGCGGGACCGACCCCGTGCAGGTCCGCGTAGACCAGCTCGTCCCCGACGTACCAGTCCACCGAGTTCGCGCCGAGCACGACCCGCAGGTCGAAGGTCGCCCCGGGTGCGATCCCCGAGCCGGCGCCGTGCCAGTACCGGTACCCGCCCCGGACGTGGTTGGAGAACTCCAACAGGTCCGGATGGTCGGGGTGGTACTCGAAGAGGTCGACCTCGTTGCCGCCGCCCCGCCAGGTCCAGACGGCCGGCCAGGCACCCAGCCCGACGGGCAGCGTGATGCGTGCCGACAGTTGGTCGCCGGTGCGGGCCTGGAAGCCGTCCGGACTGCCCTCGGTGGTGAGCAGGTTGCACGTCCAGAGCCCGCCGACGAGCCGCCGGGTGGCGCTGAACACGCCGCCCGGGCAATAGCCGCGGCCGAGATAGTCGAGCTTGTGGTCGCTCCGGTTGGTCGGCCCCATCCGGGGGTAGGCACTGCTGCGCCCGGCGGTCCACTGTCTGGCCGAAGTGAAGTCCGCGTCGAACACGACCGCCACGGCCGCCTCCCCTGTGCTCCGGCGCCCCGGCAGTTCGACCCGCCAGGCACACAGGGTGAGTTACCCGATACGCTCCGCAGTATGCGGAGCGGAACGCCCGGGCCGGAGCAGCGCGCAGCGGTCGGATCGCAGGATCTCGGGATCGACGGATCGACGGATCAGCCCACCGGAGCGGCCGTCCCGCCCGCACCGAGCCGGTCGGTGACCGAGACCACGCCGTCGACCGAGCGGCACAGGTTGAGCACGATCGGGACCAGGTACGGCTCGGGCACCGTACCGCTGAGCACCACCCGGCCCTGATCGACCTCGACGCCGATCTCCGCCGGGCTCACCCCGTCGATCCGGCCGAGCACCTCCTCGACGATCTCCCGCCGGATCACCACGTCCTCGCGCAGGAAGACCCGCAGCAGGTCCCCGCGGCTGACCATGCCGGTCACCCGCCCATCCTCGTCCAGCACCGGCAGCCGCTTCAGCCCGTGCTGGCTCATCAACCGGGCCGCCGCGACCACGCTGGTCCCGGGGGTCGTGCAGACCGGCTGCCCGGTCATCAGGTCGGCCGCGGTCACGGCACCGCCCGGGCCGGCCTGCGCCGCCTCGGGGGCTGGCAACAGAGCGCCCGGATCCTCCTGCGCGGCCAGCGTGCGCAGCAGGTCGGCCTCGGAGACGATCCCGAGCGGCCGCCCCTCCGCGTCCACCACCGGCACCCCGGTGATGTCGTACTCGGTCAGCAGCGCGACGATCTCCCGGAAGCCGGTCTCGGGCGCAACCCGGACCACGGGGCTGGTCATCACAGATTCGACGGTGGCATGCCGCACGCCGGTTCACCTCGTCCACGACACTCTTGCGGCCGGGCGCGGATCGTCCCGACCGGTACCGGCAGCATCGCGCCCGGTGGCACGGGCCGCCAGGGGCCAAGGGGCTGAACGGGTGGGACCTTGGGCCCGCCCGCCGAACGCGGATCCGACACCGTGCCGAACCACCGCCCGCCCGGCGCCTCGCCGAAACCACCGACCCTGCGATCCGGCGACCCGGTGGCCCGGACGGCGCAACCATCACATGATCGACTCGTTGGACCGTCCACCACGACAGCACGAACGGCATCCGGGGAGGGCACGTTGGCAGGACGGACGATGGGCGCGGCATCGTCGGCGCAGGGCGCCGCGGCGCGCCCGGTGGCCCAGGCCGAAGCCGCGCTGGTGCGCCACTACCGCCGGCTGGCCCGGCTGGCGTACCTCGCGCTGCCCGCCGACCGGGACCGGCACAGCCGGGTGCTGGCCGCGCACGCGACCGTCCAGCGCGCCCTGCCCTCCCGCTGGACCCGCCCGGCCGGTCCGCCGGCGGCGGACGAGGACCCGGTGTACGCCGCACTGCGCCTGCGGGTGCTGCGCGCCGCGCTGCGGCCGCACCCCGCGCGGCGGCTGCCCGCTCCCCGGATCTGGGGACTGCGGCTGTTCACCCCGCACGGCGGCGAGGAGGACGCGGCGCTGGACCGCGCACTCGCGGCCCTCGACGCCCCCGCCCGGGCGGCCTTCGCCCTGCGCGCGGTGGAGGGGCTGACGCCGGAGCAGACGGCCGGGGCGCTGCGACGGGCCGGGGTCGAGCACCCCGAGGAGGCCGTCGCGGCGGCGGCCGGCGTGACCGCCGGGGCGGACCCGGAGCCCCCCGCCTTCGACCCGTGCGCGGTGCGGGTCCAGCCCACCGACCTGCTGCGCCGCCGCCGGACGTGGAGCGCCGCGCTGCTGGTCGGCCTGCTCGGACTCAGCACGACGGCGGCCGTGGTGGCCGACTCCGGGCTGGCCGCGCCCGTGGCCCGCCCCGCGGCCGCCCCGTCCGGCACCGCGGCCGACCCGGCCCGCCTGACCCGGGTCGAGCCGGACCGGTGGCAGCACACCGCGCGGGTCGACTTCACCGCCTGGCCCGCCCGCGGCGACCGCCGCGACGACGGCGCGCTGCTCGGCCGCGCCCTGGCCGCCTGGGAGCGGCCCGGCCCGCAGACCCGCGGCGAGCCGGGCGTGGACGCCACGCCGCCCGTCGCCCCGCCGGCCCTGCTGTTCGCCGGGACGGTCGACGGCACCGCCTTGGTGGTGCTGTTCGACGGCCGGCGGCTCGCCCGCTACGCCGACGGGCGCGACGGCGGCCTGGACCTCGCCCGGGCCGACGACTCGGACGTGACCACGGCGGGCGCGGTGGTGCTGCGTCGCCAGGGCACCGCCGTGCGCTATCTGCTGGCCCCCTGGGTGGACGCCGCCGAGACCCGCCGGATCGACCAACCCGACTCCCCCGCGCGGCCGTTGGACCACCCTGACGGGGTCACGGCGGCGGTCCCGGGCGGCGGGCTCGCGGACTGCCACGGCGCCACGGTTCTCCAGCTGCACTCCTCCCCCGCCATCGCCGAGAAGCACGCCTTCCTGCTGACCGACCTCGGCGGGCTCGTCCCCGCGCACCTCACCTACTCCCCTCCGCCGGACCGCGCCCAGCCGGCCCGCGAGCCGCGCGAGGCCACCGGCCAGGACGCGCTGCTGGCCTGGGCCCGCGCGGGCTGCGCCGTCCCGGACGGCACGCCGGGCGTCAAGCAGCTCAACCTGTGGGCCTTCGCGGTGCAGCCGCTGCCGCAGAACGCGGGCTCGGCGTCCTGGGTCTGCCTGCGCGCCGACCGCTGGACCGGTGAGGGCAGCGCCGCCACCGCCGTCCTGCTGCCGACCGCCCGCGGCCCGCAGCGCACCGGCGGCGGCCCGGGGCGGGCGTGCAGCCGCTTCGAGCAGGACGTCGTCGGCTGGGCCTGGTGGCGCTCCCCGCAGGGAGCGGAGTTCCTGCTCGCGGCGGGCAGCCGGCGGGTCACCCGGCTCGCCGTCAAGGGCCCGGACTGGTCCGCCGACCGGCCCGTCCCGGACCACACGCTGGCCGTCGAGCGCCCGGCCCGGGCGACCGTCCAGGTGGAGGCGGCCCTGGACGGCGGCACCCGGATCAGCCCGCCGCGCTGAACCGGCCGGCCGACTCGCGCGCGTACTCCGGCAGCTCGTTGCCCGGCAGCTCGCTCTTCGGCAGCTCACTCTTCGGCAGCTCGTAGTCCGGCAGCTCGACGCTGGAGACCTGCTTGCCGAGCTCCAGCATGCGGTTCAGCACCCAGCGCCGGTTCAGCAGCCCGTTGCGCACGCGCAGGCCGGTCGCGGTGCGCGGCGCCAGGAACGGTCCGGTGCGGTCCCCGCCCTTCTGGCAGCCCTCGGCGTAGCCGCGCAGCAGCCGCTCGTACCGGGCGAAGGCGGTGCGGTGGTCGCCGCGGGCCCGGGCCAGTTCGCCGGCCAGGACGTACGCGGCCACCACGGCGGTGCCGGTGCCCATGCCGCCGATGGTGGCGCCGCAGGCCGCGTCGCCGAGCAGGGCGATCCGGCCGCTGGACCAGGTGGGGACGTCGGTGCGGCTGATCGAGTCGAAGTAGAGCTCGGGGGCGTGCCGCAGGCTCTCCAGCAGGCGCGGCACCTCCCAGCCGAGGCCCGCGAAGGCGTCCCGCACCAGGGCCTTCTGCTGCTCCGGGTCATGGCGGTCGTAGCGCAGTTCGGGCGAGGCGAAGAGGCAGAAGGCGCCCGCGCGGGCCGGGTCGCGGTGGTCGGCACCGATCGAGGCGAGCCGGCCGGGGACGTTGAGGCCGACCGAACCGGGCGCCAGGCCGAGGTCGTCGGGGAACTGCCAGGTGGCCGCGTAGTAGCCGAGGTGGCGGACGTAGCGCTGCTCGGGGCCGAAGGCGAGCCGGCGGACGTTGGAGTGCAGCCCGTCGGCGCCGATCACCAGGTCGAACTCGCGCGGCGCGCCGTGCCGGAAGGCGGCCCGCACACCGCCCGGGGTCTCCTCCAGGGCGGTGATGGAGTCGCCGAAGACGTACTCGGCGCGGGCGCGGCTGTGCCGGTACAGCAGCTGGGCGAGTTCGCCGCGCGGGATCTCCAGCTCGCCGCCCGCGAACTCGGCGGGCAGGTGCAGGAGTCGACGGCCGTCTGCGCCGAGGAAGGTCATCGGGCTGCCGCCGGTGTCGAGCGCGCGCAGTTCGTCGAGGACGCCCATCCGCTCCAGCACCGTCAGGTGGGTGCGGCCGCGGAAGTCGACGTTCTGGCCGCCGCCGCGCAGCGCCGGGGCGAGTTCGACGACGGTGACCTCGAAGCCGTACCGGCCGAGCCAGTGGGCCAGGGCGGGGCCGGCGATGCTCGCGCCCGAGATCAGGACCTTGGTGCTCATGGGAACCACTCCGTCCGAGAGGGTCGAGAAACTGTGTCTGGTGGATACTGTTTGCTGCTGTGTACGGTAGACGCAGTTAGGTCGGACGAGCAACCCCCAGAACGGGAGCGGACTGTGAGCGAGGCGGCGAACGACATGGTGCGGCTGCTCTGGGGCCCCCCGGCCAAGCCCACCCGCGGGCCGAAACCGGCCCTCAGCCTGGAGCGGATCGCGGCGGCGGGCGTCGAGATCGCGGACGCCGAAGGCCTGGGCGCGGTCTCGATGCAGAAGGTCGCCGGACTGCTCGACTTCACCAAGATGTCGCTCTACCGCTACGTGCCCGGCAAGGCCGAACTCGTCGCCCTGATGGTCGAGGCCGCCGTCGGCGAGCCCCCGCAGGGCCGGCACGCCCACGAATGGCGGGCCCAACTCACCGCCTGGGCACACCACTTGACCGAGTCGTTCGGCCGCCACCCGTGGCTGCTCGATGCCACCGTCGGCCCCCGGGTGATGGGCCCGAAGGAACTCACCTGGCTGGAACGGGTGGTGACCGCCCTCGACGGCCACGGACTGACCGGCCCCGAGCGGATGGACGCCGCCGTCCTGCTCGCCGGACACGTCCGCAGCATCGCCCAGCAGTCCCGCGCCGCCGGGCCCGACGGCTCCCCCGAAGCCGAACTCCTCACCGCCCTCGGCACACTGGTGCACCAGCACGCCGACCGCTACCCCGCCCTGGCCGCCGCCATGACCGGGGAGGACGGGCGCGACCAGGCCCTGGACTTCGGCCTGGACCGCATCCTGGACGGCCTCGCCGCCCTGATCACCCGCCGAACGGGCACCGCCTGACGCCACCTGCCCCGCCGCGCCTCGCGAGGAAATCCGATGGGCCTGCGTTCGGTCAGCCGCTAGCATCCCGGACCATGGCGATGTTCGTGCACCTGACCACCGCGGCGAACGCGCCGCGGATCCGCCGTGCCGGGATCCGGGCCGACAGCCGGGGGCAGGGCGGGGTGCGCGGGCTGTACTGCTTCCCGGTACTGCCCTCGTACCCGCTGACCCACCAGTGGCTGCGCGAACTGGCCCGGTTCGGCACCGGGGGCTCGCTGGTCGCGGTGCACCTCCGGCTGGACGACGCACAGCAGGTGCTGACCGGGCACTACCGGGACCGCGCGAGGGGCGCCCAGCAGTGGGTGCCCGCCGCCGAGGCGGTGCGGCGGGTCGCCGAACTGGCGGACCCGCGCGGCTGGGAGGTGTTCGTGCCGCGCGCGGTGGGCGCCCGCGAGGTCCACCGGATCCGCGGCGTGCCGCAGGTCGCCGGCTGGCGCTACCAGCCGAACGCCCACGGCACCCGGCCGTGCCCCTGCATGGGCTGCCAGCCCGTCGGCGGGTACGGCAGCCGTCGGCTGCGCGAGCGCCACCAGCACCCGCTGGACGCCCCGCCGCCGCCCGTGCCCGTCCTGCTCGCCCGGATCGAGGCCGCCGGCGAGCCGGGCGACCCCGCCGAACTGCTCGCCGCCCTGCAGAGCTTCGGGCGCCGCCGCCGCGGCCCACTGGACCGCCTCGCCCGGTTGGCCGCCCACCCGGACCCGGCCGTGCGCGAGGAACTGGTGTGGGCCGTCGCCGGCTGGTCCACCCCGGGCGTCGCCGCCCTGCTCGACGGCCTCGCGAACGACCCGCACCCGGACGTCCGCGAGGCCGTCGAGGCGGCGCTGGAGCGCTGAGGGCCGGCCGTCAGGAGACGCGCTTCGCTGCCAGGAGTCGTCGGTGAAGCTCGGGACCGAGCAGGCGCGGCCGGAGCCGTAGAAGCTCCCGACGTGCCCGTTCGGCCGATCCGGGCGATCATGGGACGAACCGCGTCTCGGCGATTCGGCGCACCGGTGTCAGTCCGGCCGCGCCCGGAAGGTGGACTGCGATGTTCCAGCTCCTGTGGATTCTGCTCATCGGCTTCGTGCTGGGCGTACTGGCCAAGCTGATCCTGCGCGGGCCGCAGTCGATCCCCTGGTGGCTGACGATGCTGCTCGGCGCCGCCGGTGCCTGGCTCGGCAACGCCGTCTCCGGATGGATCGGCGTCCGCCACACCTCGGGCATCGACTGGATCCGACACCTTCTCCAACTCGGCTTCGCCGTCGCCCTGGTGGCCTTCGTCGCCCCGGCCTGGAGCAAGTCCCACCCGAGCCGCTGACCCGGACGACCCGGGCTGCCGCCGCCCCGGACCGCCGGTGGCAGGAGGCGGAGGCGGCCGACCCGTTCGGCGGGGAGGCGCCGTCAGCCGACGTGGACGGCCGGGCGGCGGCTGCGGTCCGGTTCGGCCTCGCGCAGGACTTCGCGGGTGACGGGGGCGATCTCGCCCTGGCCGAAGAGGAAGAACCTGAGGAACTGGGCGAAGGGGTTGCCCTCGGTCCACTCGAAGTAGATGTGCGGCTGCTGCCCGGTGAGGTCCCGCACCCGCAGCAGCAGGGCGGCCAGCGCGTTCGGCACGCTGGAGCTCTGCAGCGTCAGCACCCGGTAGCGGTCGTGCAGCACCTCGCCGCGCACGGTCAGTTCGGCCTCGAAGTCGGACGGGTCGAGCACGGTGACCTCGACGAAGACCAGGTCGTCCTCGGTCGGGATGTCGTTGTCGGCGCGGATCTGGCGGATCTTGTCGCGGTACTCGGCGAGGTCCCGGCTGTTCGGCTCGTTGGCGATCAGCCGCAGCGGGCGGTACGTGTAGTCCCGGACGAAGCGTTCGGCGACGACATCGAGCACCACGTCGGTGACGCGCAGTTCGAAGGCCCGCTTGAGCCGGGAGAGGAAGGAGACCAGCATGATGCCGGCGATGAAGCAGCCGCCGATCTTGACGCCGTCCGGCCGCTCGGCGATGTTCACGGCCGTGGTGTAGAGGAAGACCCCGGCGATCGCGGCGAAGCCGACCGTCCTGCGGCGCTGCCCCGACTTGTGGGCGGCGATGGTGACGGCGATGGCGGCCGAGCTGATCAGCACCAGCACGCCGGTCGCGTACGCGCCGCCCTGGGCGTCCACGTTGGCGTCGAACAGCCAGGTGACCAGGAAGGCGATCAGGGTGAGGACGATCACGGTGGGCCGCACCGCGCGGGCCCAGTGCGGGGCCATGCCGTAGCGGGGCAGGTAGCGCGGCATCAGGTTGAGCAGTCCGGCCATCGCGGAGGCGCCGGCGAACCAGAGGATGGCGATCGTGGACAGGTCGTAGACGCTGCCGAAGGTGTTGCCGAGGTTCTGGTGGGCGAGGTAGGCGAGCGCCCGCCCGTTGGCCTGCCCGCCGGCCTTGAAGGCGTCCGCGGGGATCAGCAGGGTGGTGATGAGGCTGGTGGTGATCAGGAAGCAGCTCATGATCGCGGCCGCGGTGGTGAGCAGCTTGCGGGCGCCGCGGATCCTGCCGGTGGGCTTCTCCTCGGTGTCGTCCGGGTCGCCCTCGATGTGCGGCATCACGGCGACGCCGGTCTCGAAGCCGGACAGGCCGAGCGCCAGCTTCGGGAAGACGATCAGCGCGACGCCGATCATCGCGATCACGTTGCCGTGCTCCGCGGTGAGCGCGTCGGTCCAGTCGCCGACGACGTGCGGGGCCTTCAGCACGTGCCAGAGTCCGTTGGTCACCACCACGACGTTCAGCGCGAGGTAGACCGCGACCAGGACGACGGCGATGCCGATCGCCTCGCTGAAGCCCTTGAGGAAGACCCCGCCGAGCAGGGCCACCATGATGAGGGTGATCGTCACCTGCTTGCCGGTCAGCAGGCTGTGCAGATGCGGGTTCTCCACCAGGTGCGCGGTCGCGTCGGCGGCCGACAGGGTGATGGTGATCATGAAGTCGGTGGCCGCGAAGCCGAGCAGCGTGAGCACGAAGAGCTTGCCCTGCCAGAACGACAGCAGCCGCTCCAGCATGGCGATCGAGCCCTGGCCGTGCGGGCTCTCCTGGGCGACCCGCCGGTAGACGGGCAGGGCGCCGAGCAGCGTGACGATCACCAGCACGATGGTCGCCAGCGGCGAGAGCAGGCCGGCGGCGAGGGCGGCGATGCCGGGCTGGTAGCCGAGCGTGGAGAAGTAGTCCAGGCCGGTCAGGCACATCACCCGCCACCAGCGCTGGCCCTTGACGTGCGGCGCCTCGGCATGCGGGCCGGGGTGCTGCTTGGCCATGTCCGACAGGCCTTCCAGCATCCACGCCCGGAACCTCGCGCCGCGGGTCGCGGGTGCCACCCCCGGATCGGCCGAACCCGACGACACCACGTGCACCCCTGTCCACCAGTCGGCCGGCCGCGCTCGGCTCCGGCCCCCCAAAGGCCGCCGGACGGCGGGCCTGGTCAGGCTAGGGGACCGGACCGGTGCCGCCGGGGAGCAGCGCGTCCGGACACGCCAGGGGTGCCCCGGACGGCCCTCAGCGGTGGCGGACGGCGCCCCGTCGTGCCGGCCGTCCCGGCGCGGCGGGCCGCACGCACTGCCCGGAACGGGCGAGGATATCCGCGCGATCGACGGATGCGTGCAGGTTTGCCGAGAACGGACACCAGGGAGGCAGCGGTGGCGGAACCGAGTCGGCGGGGCATTCTGGGCCTGGGCCTGCTGGCGGCGGCCACCGCCTCCTGCGGCACCCACCGCCCGGACCCCGCCCCGCACTCCTCGTCCGACGGTCCCGCCCCGCGCCCCTCCCCCGACGACGCCGCCCCGACCGCCGCCGCCCAGCACGTGGGCGTCCCGCCGGAGCAGTCCCTACCCGGCGCGCCCGACTGGGAGATCACCGACCCCGGCCCCGCCGACGCCATCGAGGGCTTCGCCGACCGGGTCAGCGTGCTGCCCGGTGAGCAGTTCGGCCTGCACGTCTCCACCCCGGCCGCCGCCTTCACCGTCTCCGCCTACCGCACCGGCTGGTACGACGGCGCCCGCGCCCGCCTGGTCTGGCGCCGCGAGCACGTCCCGGGCGGCCGGCAGCCCGCCCCGCGCGTGGACCCCGCGACCAGGACCGTGCTGACCGGCTGGCAGCGCACCCTCGCCGTGGACACCACCGGCTGGCCCGAGGGCGCCTACCTGCTGCGCCTGGACGCCGAGGACGGCTCCGGCCAGCGCTACGTCCCGCTCACCGTCCGCTCCGCCGCCACCGCCGGGCGGACGGTCGTGATGAGCGCCCCCGCCACCTGGCAGGCGTACAACGAGTGGGGCGGGTACAGCCTCTACAACGGCCCCACCGGCGGTCTGGCCACCCGCTCGCTGCGGGTGGTCTTCGACCGGCCCTACGACTACGACCACGGCGCCGGGCTGTTCCTGGTGTACGAGGCGCCGCTGGTCGCGCTCGCCGAGCGGCTCGGGCTGCCGCTCGCCTACACCACCGGGATCGACGTGGCCCGGGAGCCCGGGCTGCTGCACGGCGCGAGTGCCGTCCTCTCCCTCGGCCACGACGAGTACTGGTCCCCCGAGCAGCGCGCCCAGGTGGTCGCGGCCCGGGACGCCGGCACCAACCTGGCGGTCCTGGGGGCCAATTGCTGCTTCCGCCGGGTCCGCTTCGAGCCCTCGGAGCTGGGCCCGGACCGGACGGTGGTCTGCTACAAGGACGCGTGGGCGCAGGACCCGGGCCACCAGGCCGGCGCCCCGGCGACCACCGACTTCCGGGCCGGCCCGGGCGCCGACCCGGAGAGCTCGATGCTCGGCGTGATCTACGACGGCTACCCGGTGGACGCCCCGTACGTGGTCGGCTCGCCGGAGCACTGGGCGTTCGAGGGCACCGGCGTCGCCGCCGGGGCGTCGTTCCCGCACCTGGTCGGCGTCGAGTACGACCGGGTGGACACCGCCTTCCCCACCCCGCGTCCGATCGAGGTGATCGCGCACTCCCCCGTGGTCTGCGAGGGCCGCCGCTCGCATTCCGACACCGCGTACTACACCGTGCCGGGCGGCGCCGGGGTGTTCGCCTCCGGGACGATGCGCTGGGTGGAGGCCCTGGACGCGCACGGGCCCGGGGGCGGCAGCGCCGACCACGGGATCGACGCCCGGACCGGGGACCTGGTCCGCCGGGTCACCGAGAACGTCCTGCGCACCTTCGCCGCCGGCCCGGCCGGCCTGACCCACCCGGCCCGGGACAACCTCGCGACCGTCTACGGCGGGGCGTAGCCCGTCGGGGGCTGCGAGGGACCGTCTGCGAGGGGCCGTCGCAGAAATTTCCCGGAACGACGGATCGGGGCGGTGCCGCGGCGCCCCGGGCACGCATCGCGGTCGAACGGATTTCCGGGCCGTGGCCGGCCGTGCCCAGCCCGTCACCCGGGGCGAGGAACCGTCCGCCGCACCGATACACTCACACGGTCTCATCCACAGCAGGTCGTCAAGGACAACCGTCCGGCGTGGCACGGGTGCCGGCCGGAAAGGGCACGAGGGAAACAGAACATGGTCGAGGCCTCCCCGAAGGTCGTTGTCGTCGTCCCCACGTACAACGAGCGGGAGAACCTTCCGGTCCTCGCGGGTCTTCTCGCGGACCTCCCGGTACCGGGCCTGCACCTGCTGGTGGTCGACGACAACTCGCCGGACGGCACCGGCGAGATCGCGGACAAGCTCGCCGCGGAGTCCGGCGGCACCGTCGGCGTGCTGCACCGCACCGAGAAGGACGGCCTCGGCCGCGCCTACCTGGCCGGCATGGCCCGGGCCCTGGACGAGGACGCCGACGTCGTGGTCCAGATGGACGCCGACCTCTCGCACCCGGCCTCGGCGATACCCGCGATGGTCCAGGCCCTGCTGGCCGACGACACCGCCGTGGTGCTCGGCTCCCGCTACGTGCCCGGCGGTTCGACCGCCGCGGAGTGGCCCTGGCACCGCAAGGCCCTCTCCGCCTGGGCCAACCTCTACGTCAACACCATCCTCGGCCTGGGCGTCCGGGACGCCACCGCCGGTTTCAAGGCCTGGCGGGCGAGCACCCTGCGGGCGATCGACCTGCCGACCGTGCAGAGCAGCGGGTACTCGTTCCAGGTCGAGATGAACTACCGGGTCGTCCAGCGCGGCCTGACGATCCGCGAGGTGCCGATCCGCTTCGAGGAGCGGATCGAGGGCGCGTCGAAGATGAGCATCGGGGTGCAGGTCGAGTCGGCGCTGGCGCCCTGGAAGCTGCGGCTGAACCGCCAGGACCCGCGGTAGGCCGTAGCCCGCCGGGCCGTGACCCTCACCCGGGTCAGAGCCAGGGCCCGGGCATACGGGTGCCGGTCGGACGGCTCGGCGGTGTGAAGGGCGACCACGGGGAAAGAAGGGCGACATGGCCCTTCTCCCGGAGTCCCTCACGGCCCTGATCCGCCGCGGTGCCCGAGAACCCTTCGTCGTCCAGACCGTGCGGGCCACCGTGGCCGCCACCCTCGCCTTCGCGGTGGCCACCCGGCTCAGCAGCGAGCCGGCCCCGCTGACGGCCCCGCTCACCGCGCTGCTGGTGGTGCAGGTCACCGTCTACTCGACGCTCAAGACCAGCATCCGCCGGGTCAACTCGGTGGTGGTCGGCGTGCTGATCGCGACCGGCTTCAGCGCCGTGGTGGGGCTCTCCTGGTGGAGCCTCGGGCTGATCATCCTGGCCTCGCTGGTCGTCGGCCGGTTCGTCCGGGTCGAGGAGTTCGTCCAGGAGGTCGCGATCAGCGCCATGCTGATCCTCGGCGTCAGCGGGCTCGCCTCGCAGGCCTGGGACCGGGTGCTGGAGACACTGATCGGCGCCGCCGTCGGCCTGCTGTTCAACCTGCTGTTCGCCCCGCCGGTCTGGGTGGACACCGCCGGGGAATCGATCGAGGACCTCGCCCGGCGGGCCCGCCAGCTGCTGCTGGACATCGCCGAGCAGTTGGGCCGTCCGACCCCGGTCGCCCGGGCCGCCGAGCAGCTGCACGAGGCCCGCCGGCTCGACCACGCCATCGCCGACGTGGACGTGGCACTGCGCCAGGCGGAGGACAGCCTGCGGCTCAATCCGCGGATCAACGACGGGCTGCTGTCCCGGCTGGTGCTGCGCACCGGGCTGGACACCCTGGAGATCTGCGTGGTGGTGATCCGGGTGCTGGCGCGCTCGCTGACCGACCTGGCCAAGCGGCGCGCGCCCGGCGAGCGGCTGTTCCCGCCGGACGTCGCGGTGGGCCTGGAGGAACTGCTGGCGCACGTCGGCGGGGCCATGGTCAGCTTCGCGGTGCTGGTCACCACCCAGGTGAGCCGCAGTGCCGAGGAGGCGGAGCGGCGGCTGACCGCCGAGCTGGCCGCGGCCTGGACCTGCCGGGAGAACGTCGCCCAGGTACTGCTGCAGAAGGTGCGGGAGCACCCCGAGGCGTGGCAGTTGCACGGTTCGATACTGGCCGAGGTGGACCGGATCCTGGACGAACTGGACCTGGAGCACCGCAGCCGGCGGCTGATGGAGGAGCTGGACCGGGCCTCGGTGGCGAGCCGGGAGCGGTTCTCGCGGTTCGCCGGGCTGCGCCGGTTCGTCCGGGGCGAGCGGGCGCGCCCGGCGGTGCGGGCCGGGCGCTGAGCCCGCGTCGGACTCCGGGGGGCGGGGGCTTGGGGGGCTTGGGGGCTCAGGGCATCGACCAGGGTTCCTGCGGGAGCGGGTGGCCGGTCTCCAGGTAGGTCTTCAGGTTGGACAGCACCGCCGACCAGCCCCGCTCGACGTCCGCCCGCTCGGCCTCGTCGGCCAGCTGGTCGTGGGTGACGGTGAGCCGGGTGAGGTCGTGCCAGCCCCGGAGTTCGAAGGTGACCTTGGAGGGACCGCCCGGGCGCCGCTCCCCGGGCGCCGCCCAGGTGGTGACCAGCCGGTGCGGGCGGTCGGCGGCCTCGACGACGCCGATCGCGTCGGCCGTCCCGGAGCCGTCGGCGCGCTGGTGCTCCCAGGGCGCGCCGGGCAGCCAGGTGGAGACGTTGCGGTGGCCCCAGTAGAGGCCGGACTCGTCGGCGTTGGTGAGGGCGTGCCAGACCCGCTCGGGGGTGGCGCGCAGGTAGAGGGTGCTGCGGAGGGCGGGCGCGGCCATCGCGTCAGCCCCTGGCCGCGTCGAGCAGCGGCTGGACCTCGATCTTCTGCATCCGCATCATCGTCGCCATCACCCGGCCGGCCTTGGCCCGGTCCTCGTCGGCGATCAGGTCGAGCAGGACGCGCGGGGTGATCTGCCAGGAGAGGCCGAAGCGGTCCTTGAGCCAGCCGCACGGGCCCGCCTGGCCGCCGTCGGCGGTGAGCTTGGCCCAGAGCTCGTCGACCTCCTGCTGGCCGTCGCACTCCACCTGCAGCGACATGGCCTCGGTGAAGTGGAACTCGGGGCCGCCGTTGAGGGCCGCGTACTCCCGCCCGGCGAGTTCGAAGGCGACGGTCATGACCGAGCCGGCTCCGCCGGGGCCGGTCTCGGGGTAGCGGGTGACCTGCGTGATGCGGGAGTTGGGGAAGAGCGAGGTGTAGAAGGTGGCGGCCGCTTCGGCCTGGTCGTCGAACCAGAGGAAGGTGGTGATCTTCTGCATGCGCCCGACGGTAGCCCCGGGCCCCGCCCGGACGGCCGAGCCACGGCCGGGGGTCACCGGTTCGGCGCCCCCGGCCCGCGGCCCGCCGCCACCGGGTCAGTGCACCCAGCCCGCGTAGCGCTGTACGAAGCGCAGGCCGGTGTGGGCGGTGACGACGACGTCGTAGCGGCCCTGCTTGTCCAGCGGCCAGGACAGGTTCGCCTGCTGCCCGGGCTTGACCCGGACGGTCTGCGCGGTGCCGGCGAAGTCGTTGGGCGCGGCGGTGAAGGAGACGTCGGTCATGCCGTCGTTGGCCACCTGCAAGGTGAGCCGCACGCTGCCGTGCAGGTCGGCGGTGACGATCGGTACGCCGATGTCGTTCTGGCCGTCCTGCCCGTCCCGGACCACGGTGCCGGCGAAGCGGCGGACGAAGCCGTCCGGGCCGTGGACGGTGAAGTCGTAGCGGCCGTTGGTGGCGGCGGCGTCCCAGACGTACCGGGCGGTGGCGCCGGGGGCGACGGTGTACGGGGTGCCCGCGAAGGGCAGCGCGATGTTCGGGTAGACGGTGTACGGGAAGGCCACCGAACCGTCGTTGCTCATCGTGCAGGTGACCTTGCCGGTCTTGCGGTCCACCTCCACGTCGGCCCACGGCTGGTAGGGCAGCGGGCGGTGCGGGCGCTCGCCGCGCTCCTGGACGGGCATCGCCTGGGCTCCGACCGCCGGGAGGGCGACGCCGGGCAGCTTGGTGCCCGCGTCGGCCCTGGCCATCAGGGCCGTGGTGTCGGGCAGCGACGGGACGGACGGGTTCGGCGCGGCGAAGTCGAAGCAGCTGGTGAGGTCACCGCAGACGGACCGGCGCCAGGCCGAGATGTTCGGCTCGGCGACGCCCGTGACCAGCTCCATGAAGCGCAGCACGGAAGTGTGGTCGAAGACCTGGGAGTTGACCCAACCGCCGCGCGACCAGGGCGAGACGACCCACAGCGGGACGCGGTTGCCGAGGCCGATGGCGCGGCCCTGGGTGAACTCCTCGGGGGTGCCGGGCTCGGGGGTGGGCGGGACCATGTGGTCGAAGTAGCCGTCGTTCTCGTCGTACATGACCAGGAAGACGGTGTGCTGCCACACGGCCGGGTTGGACATCAGCGACTGGAGGGCCTGGTCGACCCAGTGCGCCCCGTACGCCGGGCCGGCCTCCGGGTGCTCGGAGAAGAGGTAGGGGGCGACCAGCCAGGAGATGGTCGGCAGGGTGCCGTCCTTGCAGTGGCGGTCGAAGGCGGCCGGGTCGAACTTGGTCATCGCGTTGATGTAACGCGGGTCGGTGGGAGGGAAGTTGTGGAACTGCTTGAAGTAGGAGAGGGCGTTGTCGTCGTAGTCGCCGGTGCGGTCGTCCTTGCTGGGGTTGTGGTAGACCCGCCAGCTGACGCCGGCCTGTTCCAGGCGCTCGGCGTAGGTGGTCCAGTCGGCGACGGGGTTGTCGGTGACCGGGGTGTTGTCGATCCAGGGCCCGGTGGTGCCGTCGCGGCCGGGACCGGAGGTGCCCGTCCAGAGGTAGAGCCGGTTGGGGTCGGTCGGGCCGGCGAGGGAGGTGAAGTAGGCGTCGCAGAGGGTGAACGCGTCGGCCAGGGCGTACTGGTAGGGGATGTCGTCCCGGGTGAAGTAGCCCATGGTGCGCTCGCCCTTGGCGGCGATCCACTTGTTCATCGCGCCGTTGTTGATCGCCTGGTGGCCGGTCGCCCAGTCGTGGGGCAGGCCGCCGGCGTTCTGCGCGTTGTACTTCGAGGTGTCCATCCGGTACGGCAGCATGGCGCCGCCGTCGCTGCGACGGCTGTCCGGCTGGCGGAACACGTCGGCGCCGTCCGGGAATTGGAGCGCCTGCTTGTCGCCGAAGCCGCGGACGCCGCTGAGCGTGCCGAAGTAGTGGTCGAAGCTGCGGTTCTCCTGCATCAGCACGACGACGTGCTTGACGTCCTTGATGGTGCCCGTCAGCCGGCCGGAGGCGGCAGCGGCGGCGGCGGGGGCTGCCTCGGCGGGGGCGGCGCCCAATCCGGTCAGGGCGGTGGCGCCGACGGCCGCGGTGGCGCCGACGAAGGTGCGGCGGGAGAGCTCGGACATCACGAACTGGCCTCTCAGAGCTGGAAAGTGGCGACGGCGGCGGCGGTGTCGGAGGGCCACTCGTTGGCGGCGGTGTTCGGCTCGGGCTGCGGCCAGTCGGCGACCAGGGTGTGCGCCTCGACCAGCTTCAGCGAGCCGGCGTACTGGACGTAGTCGATGCGGTCCTGCGGCTCGGGCTTGGCGCCGCGCTGCTTGCGGGTGGGCGACCAGGTCGCGCCCGGGAACCTGACCGGGTCGCGGTGCTCCTCGCGGAAGGTGTCGGTCAGCCCCGCGCCCTGAAGGGCCACACTGACGGGCCAGTTGAGCACCCCGACGCCGCCGTGCGCGGCGGCGGTGGCGGCCGTCCAGTCCAGGTGGGACGGCGAGGAGAGGGCGCCGGCGAGCACCACCGGGGTGCGCCGGGCGATGTCCGCACGCACCGCGGCGGCCAGGGCCCTGGCCTGCTTCAGGCGGAGCGAGGCGGTCTCGGCGGCCTCCGCCTGGGCGGCCGTCCGACCGTCCTGGAGCGCGTACGGGCCGTAGCCGGCCTCGTCGAGGTGCGCGGTCCAGAAGCGGACGGTCCGGCCGCCGGGGAGCTGCACGGTGGCCCCGGCGGCGGGCAGGTCGGCGGTCGGCGGGGTGACGTCGGCGAGCGGGTAGCGGCTCAGGATGCCGACGCTGCCGGGGCTCTGGTAGGCGTACCAGCCGAGCGCGTCGGCCAGGGTCTTCGCCCGCTCACCGGCGGTCTCCTGGAGGGCGAGGACGTCCAGGCCCTGGGTGAGGACGACCCGCAGCTGCTTCTCCAGGGCGTCGGTGTACCCGGCGCCGGCGTCGTGCAGGTTCCAGCTGGCGGCCTTGAGGCGCGGCGGCGCGGCGGGGTCGACCACGGGGATGAGGACGGTGACGGTGTCGACGGCACCCGCGCTGTCCTTGACGCCGACGACGGCCAGCTCGGGGCTCTTGCCCGCCGCGGGCGCGGTGCCGGTGAGCGTGCCGTCGGCGGTGACGTTCAGCCAGGACGGCCCGCTGACCTTGCGGAAGACGGCGGTCCCCGCCGGGTTGCCGACCGGGCGGGACCAGAGGCCGCCGAGCTTGACGGAGACCGCCGCGCCGGGGGCGACGGGCGCGGTGGTGAGGGCGTCCACGGCGCTGTGCGGGCGGACGACGGCCGGCTTGGCGCGGAAGCTGAACGGGGCCGTCCGGGCGAGGACGCCGTAGCCGTCCTTGGCGAGCAGGTAGGCGGTGTAGGGGCCGCCGGTCAGCGCGGAGGTGTCGAGCTGGAGGTCGCCGGAGGTGCCCGGGACGTACTTCCAGAGGAGGGAGCCGCCGTTGCCGGGCTGGCGGTCGCCGTCGTACACGCCGACCCAGTTCTTGGCGTCGGGGGCGTCGGTCGTCCAGTGGAAGGTGAGCCGGTCGCCTTCGGTGGGGTTGGCGGAGGAGGTGAGGGTCAGGGCGCTGCCTGCGGCCACGGTTGTCCTGTCCGCCGCCCGGGGCCCGGTCCGCCGGGGGTCGGCGCCGGGTCCGCGCGCGGCTGGTCACGGAGGCTGGGGAAGGGAGGGCCCGGCAGTTGGCTGTACAACTGTGGGCGGCCCTCATTCATCCGAAAGTCAGCGACCGGGACGTGAACGGCGTGTGACGGCCCATCGGGCGGTTCGGGAACTCCATGGCGGGCGGCGGGAATTCTCGGCGGAGACGCCGGGGGGCCGGGGGCCGGAAGAGCCGGGAGGGCCGCGACGGGATCCGTCGCGGCCCTCCGGCGCTGCTGCGCCTCTCGGCTTCTGCGCTTCTCGGCTTCTTGACTTCTTGGCTTATGCCAGGGCGAGGAACAGCTTCTCCAGCTCGGCCTCGCTCATCGGCGGGGTGTCCTCGTCGGAGGCGGCCATGCACTGGCGCATGCCGCTGGCCACGATCTTGAACCCGGCCCGGTCCAGGGCGCGCGAGACCGCCGCGAGCTGGGTGACCACGTCCTTGCAGTCACGGCCCGCCTCGATCATCGCGATCACCCCGGCCAACTGGCCCTGGGCACGGCGCAGCCGGTTCAGGACCGCGCCGACCGACTCCTCGTCCACCTGCATGTCCGGGCCGCCTTTCGCATCGACTGTCGACTGACAACTGTACCCGGTGGGGTATCCATTCCCGGGCGGGGCGATGCGGGCGGGGGCACTGGGGTGTTCGGCGGTTCGGCGACGGTGTTCAGCCGCTTTGCCCAGCAGCTTTGCCCAGCAGCTTTGCTCAGTGACTTTGCTCAGTGGCTTTGGTCAGTGGCTTTGGTCAGCGGCTTTGGTCAGCGGCTGTGCTCAGCGGCGGGCGAGGCGGCGCTCGCCACCGGCGCCGGTCTCGTACGGGAGCCCGTAGTGCGCGAACACGGTCGGTTCGTCCTCGGCGGGCAGGACGTCGTCGGTGCCGATCGACGGCGCCTGCTTGACCTGGTTCTTCGGGAACGCCACCTGGACGTAGTCCGGCCCGACGACCGCCCCGTCGAGCGGGACGAACACCAGGCGGCGCCTGGTCACCAGGCCGACCGCGACGGTGGCGAAGAACGGCTGGTCGGTAGCCGTCTCCACGTAGACGGACTCCAGCGAGCCGATGCGATGGCTCTTCTCGTCGACCACGGCGTGGCCGCGCCATTCGCGGATGTCTGCCATAGCGATCACCACAGCGTCGGACCTCCTGTTCCCCGGTCTTTCCGCTTCCGTCGCCCGACAACGGTTCGCCGCCGGGACCTCCCATCCTCCGCCGGGACGACCAGGGGCGCGCGATGGGCGACGAAAACGGACATACAGGGGTGACCTGACCAACCGCCACCAGGGCCGTGACCTGGGCTTTAGGCTGTCCGCCGAGGGAGTTGCAAGCAGATCACCCGATCGTCAACAGACGGAGGCAGCGGCCGTGGGACACGACGACCTGTGGGAGTCCGGCGAGGCCGGAACCCCGGCCGACCTGCGGCCCGACATCCCGCACCCGGCCCGGATGTACGACTACTACCTCGGGGGAAAGGACAACTTCCCCGCCGATCGGGCCGCCGCCGAGAAGGCGCTCGCCGCCAATCCGGAGTTCCGCTCCACCGCGCGGGCCAACCGGGGCTTCCTCACCCGCGCGGTGCGCTGCGTCGCCGACCTCGGCATCGACCAGTTCCTCGACGTCGGCACCGGCATCCCCACCGCCGGCAACACCCACGAGATCGCCCAGGCCGCCGATCCCGGGGCGCAGGTCGTCTACGTCGACAACGACCCGATCGTGCTCAGCCACGCCCGCGCCCTGATGTCCGGCACGGGCCCGGGGCGGACCGCCGTCCTCCAGGCCGACCTGCGCGAGCCGTCCGCCGTACTCGCCGTCGTCGAGGCCGCGGGGCTCCTCGACTTCTCCCGACCGGTCGGCCTCGTCCTGGCCGCCGTCCTGCACTTCCTGCGCGACGAGGACAAGCCCCATCAGGCGGTCGACACACTGATGGACGCGCTCCCCTCCGGCAGCCACCTCGTCCTCTCGCACGGCACTGCCGACTTCATCCCCGCCGAGGTCCGCGACCGCGTCACCGGCATCTACGACAAGGCCACCGCCCCCCTCGTCGGCCGCACCCGGGACGAGGTCCGCGCCTTCTTCGACGGCCTCGACCTCCTCGACCCCGGCATCACCACCGTCCCCCTCTGGCGCCCCGACACCGCCCCCGCCTCCGGCGCCGACCGCGTCAGCATCTACGGCGCGGTGGGTCGCAAGCCCTGACAGCTCCCCGGAACGAATATACCGACCGGTCTACAGATTCATCCCGGGGCGACGGCGGGGGCGACGGCGGGCGCGGGTAGGCCCAGGTGGGGGTGGGTGGAGCGGCGCCGGGGGGCTGGCTGGAGTCGCTTTAGGGGGGTTAATACCACCGACCGGGGCCACCACGTGCGGTTACTGTCGTCGGGACGGCTCCGGACGGGGGCGGTCATCAGGGGCTATCGCGCAACAAGCAGCGCAGGACACATGGGGGACGAACATGGGCAGGTACCACCGTTTCGCGGGGGCTCTCGTGGTCGCCGGGCTCTCCGCCGGGGTGCTCAGCGCCTGCAACCCGATCGGGACCAACTTCACCGACGACGCCACCGTCACGGACAAGATCACCGGCATCCGCCTGGACAGCGACGCCGGGGAGGTGACCGTGCGCGGCAAGGCCGGCGCCACCCAGGCCGCCGTCCACCGCAACATCACGTACCGGAGCGGCAAGCCGGGCGCGAGCACCCGGGTGGACGGCGGCCTACTGGTGCTCGGCGGCTGCGGACGCAACTGCTCGGTGGACTACACCGTCGAGCTGCCGCCGGGGCTGCCGATCACCGGGGGGACGTCGGCGGGCGGGATCAAGCTCACCCAGGTCGGCGACGTCTCGGTGCACACCAGCTCCGGCGACATCACGCTCGACGACGTGGCCGGGCCGGTCGACGTGCGCACCGACAACGGTGAGATCAAGGGCACCTCGCTCAAGGGTGACCGGGTCAGCGCCAAGACCGACAACGGCGGGATCAAGCTCACCCCCGGCAAGGCCCAGAACATCACGGCGAAGACCTCCAACGGCGAGATCAACGTGACCGTGCCGACCGCCTCCTACCACGTCACCGCCTCGACCGACCTGGGCGAGAAGCACATCGGCGTCCAGAACGACCCGAACGGCCAGTACAAGCTGGACCTCGGGACGAACATCGGCGAGATCACCGTCAAGACGGGCTGACCGCCCCGGCCCCGCCGGGGGGCGTAGCGGGGCCGGGGGCAGGGGTGGTCAGAGACCGACCTGGACCTCGGCGCGGTGCCGGATGTACTCGTCGGGGTGCGCCCTCGCGATGGCCACCGCGGCCTCCACCAGGGCGTGCAGCCGCGACGGGTAGGCACGCGGCACCAGGGGCAGCCCGGGGAGGATGCAGCGCCGCACGTCCAGGTCCTCGTTGGCGACGAACTCCCGCAGCGCGGCCTCGTACCAGGCGTCCCGCACGGTCGACCCCTCGTCGGCGGCGGCCGTGCTGCGGCCGTCCCCGACCGACAGGGACGTCCAGTACCAGGCCCGGGCGGCGCCGGCGCGCTCGGCGTCGGTGCCGGTGTGCAGGTAGCCGAGCAGGGTCAGCCGTACCCGGCGCTGGCCGAAAGCGAGCAGGGCCGGCTCGACGAAGCGCCGGTTGAAGCTCGGGTTGGGGTCGTAGACCGCCGCCTCCAGCAGTGCCTCGAAGTACTCCTCGGGCAGGTCGGTACGCCCGGAAAGCGCCTTGTGGACCTCCCACCGGGCCGCGCTCGGGAAGTCCGCCCCGTGCGCGGCCTCAGCCCCGAGCAGGCGGAGCAAACGCGTCAACCGCAGGTCGAACTCCTGCGATCCGTCCGCCGTGCGCCCGGGCAACGGCTGGAGAATCCGCACCTCGCCTGCCGTGTCCTTGGTTTCCACGAACACCCTCCTCATCCTGAGTCATCGGCAGACTACTCGCTGATACACCAGTTCGGAGGTCGTTTTCGGGCAGGCTGGAATTCAGATCACCGACATATGGCCGGAGTTTGACGGTCGATCAGTCCTGCTACCGCCGCAAACCAGGCGAGTTGGACGGACGGATCGGCAGGCGGGCCGGCGGACGGGTCGGCGGGCGGGCCTTCGCCGGTCAGGCCGGACGGCCCGGCGGGACCAGGCCGGACTGGTAGGCGATCGCGACGAGTTGGGCCCGGTCCCGGGCGTCCAGCTTGGCCATCGCGCGGTGGACGTGGGTGCGGACGGTGAACGGGCTGACGAACATCCGCTCGGCGATCTCCTCGTTGGTGAGGCCGGTGGCGGCCATCGACATCACCTCGCGCTCGCGCGCGGTGAGCACGGACAGCCGCTCGGCGGTGCCGCCGGCCGCCGGATCGGGCTGGGCGAGGAGTTGGTCGATGACGGCCCGGGTGGCGGCGGGCGAGAGCAGGGCGTCCCCGGCGGCGACGGCGCGGACGGCCGCGAGCAGTTCCGCCGGGTCCGCGCCCTTGCCGAGGAAGCCGCCGGCGCCGGCCCGCAGCGCCTGGGCCACGTACTCGTCGATCTCGAAGGTGGTGAGGATCAGGACCCGGGTGCCGGCCAGTTCCTCGTCGCCGCAGATGGCGGCCGTCGCGCCGAGGCCGTCGGCGCCGGGCATGCGGATGTCCATCAGGACGATGTCGGGGCGGGTGGCGCGGGCGAGTTCGACGGCCTGGTGGCCGTCGGCGGCCTCGCCGACCACCTCCATGTCGTCCTCGGCGTCGATCAGCACCCGGAACGCACCGCGCAGCAGCGCCTGGTCGTCCGCGAGCAGTACCCGGATGGTCATGCGTGGTCCTTGTCTACTCGAACGGCACGGTCTTCCCGGCCGGCCCGGTCCGCCCGTACGGCACAGCCACCGCGACCGGCGCCGTCGTCCCGGGCGCCGGTGCGCAGCGGAAGTTCGGCGGTGACCAGGAAGCCGCCGTCGGGCCGGCTGTCGGCGGTGAGGCGGCCGCCGACCGCGCCGGCCCGTTCGCGCATGCCGATCAGTCCGAAGCCGCCCTCGCCGGGGGCCGGGTGGGGCAGCAGGGCCTGCCGGGGGCGGGCGCTGGTCGGCGGGCGTCCGTTGGCGACGCTGACGGCGACCCGGCTGCCGCTGTAGGCGAGGGTGATCTCGGCGCCGGCGCCCTGGGCGTGCTTGGCGACGTTGGTCAGGGACTCCTGGACGATCCGGTAGGCGGTGAGGTCCACGCCGGGCGAGAGCGCGCGAGCCTCGCCCTCGACGGTGAGCCGCACCGGCAGGCCGGTGCGTTCGAAGGCGTTGATCAGCTCGGGAAGCCGGTCGAGGCCGGGGGCCGGTTCGAGTGGCGCGGGCTCCTCGGCTCGGCGCAGCAGGCCGACGGTGGCGCGCAGCTCCTGGAGCGCGGAGCCGGTGGCGTCGGTGATGTGGCTGAGCACCTCGCGCGCCTGGGTGGGGTGGCGGTCCATGAGGTAGACGGCGATGCCGGCCTGGGCATTGGCGAGGGCGATGTGGTGGGCGACGACGTCGTGCAGGTCGCGGGCGATCCGGATCCGCTCGTCCGCGACCCGGCGGCGGGCCTCCTCCTCGCGGGTGCGTTCGGCGCGTTCGGCGCGTTCCTCGATGGCGGCGAGGTGGGCGCGGCGGTTGCGGATGGAGTCGCCGAGGGCGCCGGGCAGCAGGGCCCAGGCGAGGACACCGATCCGTTGGCCGATCGGGCCGCCGCCGTCGCCGATCAGCGACGTGCCGGTGAGCAGGACGGCGGAGGCGATCGAGGCGCGCAGGGCGGTGGCGCGGTCGGTCCGGACGGCGAGGAAGTAGAGGGCGAGCAGCAGCGGGGTGGCCAGCCCGGGGGTGAGGCGGGGGGTGGTGAGGATGAGGGCCATCGTGCAGATCAGCGTGATGACGACCACTGCCCGCGGGTGCCGGCGGTGGGCGAACACGGTGACGGCGGAGACCAGCGCGATGGTGGCGCTGAGCGGCCTGAAGGAGATGACGTGGCCGGTCTGGTCGACGGTGACGCCGATGCCGGTCATCGCGATCAGCACGGCGCCGCCGACGGCGTCGAGCAGCCGGGGGTGGTCGCGGCGCAGCCGCTGCCAGGTGTCGCTCATCGTGGTGCTCTCCGGGTCGGGGGTGCCCTGGCGGCACCCTCGCCGGGTTCTGCCAGTTCGTGCCGAACCGCGCCCTGCCGGGCGGGGTGGGCCGGGTCGGGGGCCGCCGTGTGCGTGGCGGACCCCGACAGCAACGGTAACGGTAGGGATCGAACCATTGTCCGGGCCGGGGCCCGCCCCGTGGATCGGGACGGGCCCCGGCTGGTCCGCGGGGGGTCGGCCCTAGACGCCGACGGACTCCCGGACCGGGGCCGGTTCGGGGGCGGCGGTCTGCAGCTTGCTGCCCTCGACGTCGATGTCCGGCATGAGCCGGTCCAGCCAGCGCGGCAGCCACCAGGCGTGGCGGCCGAGCAGGGCCAGGACGGCCGGGACGATGGTCATCCGGACCACGAAGGCGTCGAAGGCGACGGCCGCGGCGAGGCCCAGACCCATCATCTTGATCATCGGTTCGCCCATGCCGATGAAGCCCGCGAAGACGGCGATCATGATGAACGCGGCGGCGGTGACCACCCGGGCGTTGTGCCGGAAGCCGGTGACGATGGCCTCGTCGGGCTGCTCGCCGTGGACGAAGCCCTCGCGGATCCGGGTGACCAGGAACACCTCGTAGTCCATGGCGAGGCCGAAGACCACGCCGACCATGAAGATCGGCATCATGCTCATCACCGGGCCGGTCTGTTCGACGCCGATCAGGTTGGCCAGCCAGCCCCACTGGAAGACCGCGACGACCGCGCCGAGCGCGGCGGCCACCGAGAGCAGGAAGCCGAGCGCCGCCTTCAGCGGGACGAGCACCGAGCGGAACACCACCAGCAGCAGGACGACGGCGAGGCCGACGACCACCGCGAGGTAGGGCACCAGCGCGTCGGTGAGCTTCTGCGAGACGTCGATGTTCATCGCCGTCGTGCCGCTGACCAGGATCGTCGCCCCGGTGGCCGTCTTGAGGCCGGCGGCGTGGCCGCGGATCGCCTGGACCAGGTCCTTGGTCTCCGCGGCGCTCGGACCGGTGGACGGGACGGCGTTCAGCAGGGCGGTGTCCCCCGCCTTGTTGAACATCGGCGGGGTGACGGAGACCACGCCGGGCAGCGCGGAGACCGTCTTGGCGACCTCGCTCGCGGCGGCCTTCGGGTCGGGCGTGCCCTTGACGTCGACCATGACGGTCAGCGGCCCGTTGAAGCCGGGGCCGAAGCCCTCGGACAGCAGGTCGTAAGCGCGGCGCTGGGTGGTGGAGGTCGGCTTCGACTCGTCCCCGGGCAGGCCGAGCCGCAGGTCGAGCGCGGGGGCGGCGAGCACCCCGAGGCCGATCACGCCGCCGAGCAGCACCGCGAGCGGGCGGCGCAGCACGAACTTGGCCCAGCGGGAGCCGCCGTTCTCCTTCTTCGGCTGGACGGCGCCCTTGCGGGCCTTGCGGGGCAGCACCCGGCGGCCGATGAAGCCGAGCAGCGCGGGGACCAGGGTGAGCGCGACCAGGACGGCGATGACCACCGTGCCGGCCGCGGCCATGCCCATCTTGGCGAGCATCGGGATGCCGACCACCGAGAGCCCGGCCAGGGCGATCACCACGGTGAGCCCGGCGAACACCACGGCGGAGCCTGCGGTGCCGACGGCCCGGCCGGCCGCCTCCTGCGGGGTGCGGCCCTCGGCGAGCTCGGCCCGGTAGCGGGAGACGATGAACACCGCGTAGTCGATGCCGACCGCGAGTCCCAGCATCATCGCCAGCGTGCTGGTGGTGGACGACAGGCCTAGCGTGCTGCCGAGCCCGGTGATCAGGGCCATGCCGAGGCCGACCCCGATCACGGCGGTGAGCAGCGGCAGGCCTGCGGCCACGAGTGAGCCGAAGGTGATCACCAGGACGACCGCGGACAGCGCCATGCCGATCATCTCGCTGCTGCCGCCGGCCTCGGGCTTGGCCATCAGCGCGTTGCCGCCGACCTCGACCTTGAGCCCGGCGTCCCGCCCGTGCTGGGCGGCCTGTTCGAGGGCCTCGGTGGCGCCCTTGGACAGCTCGCCCGCCTTCACGGAGTAGCTGACGGTCGCGTACGCGGTGGTGCCGTCCTTGGAGACGGTGTTGGCCTTGAACGGGCTGACCGCGCCGGAGACCTCGTCGGCGTGGGCGAGCTCGGCGACCGTCCGCTCCACCGCCTGCTGGTTGGGCTCGGCGGTGATCTTCTGCCCGGACGGGGCGACGAACACCAGGCGGGCCGAGGCGCCGTCGGCGTGGCCGCCGGGGAAGCGCTCGTTCATCAGGTCGAAGGCCTTCTGCGCCTCCGTACCGGGCATCGCGAAGCCGTCGTCGGGTGCGGCGGGCGCCTTGGCCGCCAGGACTCCGCACACCGCCAGCACGGCGACCCAGAGCAGGGTCACCAGCCGGCGTCGGACGAAGGCCCAGCGGCCCAGGCGGTACAGGAACGTGGCCACGGAAGAGTGGACTCCTTCGAATCTCGGTCAGAGTGCGCACCGCGGCCGCCCCGGCGCCTTTCGGCGCGGACCGCCCGCAGCATGACCCATCCTTGACGGCCGGCCCCTCCTCCGTCGTCGTCCCTGCGCAGGCCGTTTGCGTACTGCGGACGCAGTACGGCCCCTCCCCGGACGGCGGAAGCGCATCAGCTGTGGTGGGAGCGGTCGGGCGCACTCCCGGCGGTGGCGACGGGGCGGTGGCGGGGCAGCGGCAGGGCGGCGACGGGGCCGGGCGTCGTCACCCGGGCGGGCGGCGACGACGGGCCGCGGCCCGGCGGGCGAAGTAGCGTGATGTGCCGGGACCGACACTTTTCGTACGGTTCGGACCCATCTGACCCGATCGGTGCTGACCCCAGCCCGCCGCCGGAGGTGCCCATGGGCGTTCCAGCCGCCCGCATCGTGTTCGACGAATCCGACCGCGCGGCCGTCGCCGAGGCGGTGATGGAGATGCTCACCACGGGCGCCCTCACCCTGGGCCCGTGGACCGAGCGCTTGGAGCAGGCCTTCGCCGCCGAGCACGGCGCCTCGCACGCCGTCGCGGTGAGCAGCGGCACCGCGGCGCTGGAGGTGATCCTGCGCACGGTCGACGTCCGGGGCCGCGACGTCGTCGTACCGGCCGTCACCTTCTACGCGACCGCCGGCGCCGTCCTGCACGCCGGCGGGCGCCCGGTGATCGCCGACGTCGACCCGGCCACCCTGGCGCTCTCCCCCGAGACGCTGGAGGCGGCCCTCACCCCGGATACCGCAGCCGTCGTACTCGTCCACATCGGCGGACTGATCACCCCCCGGGTCGAGGAGCTGCGCGCGCTCTGCGACCGGCACGGCGTCCCGCTGGTCGAGGACGCCGCGCACGCCCACGGCAGCAGCCTCGACGGGCGCTGCGCCGGGACGTTCGGCCTGGCCGGGGCCTTCTCGTTCTACCCGACCAAGGTCACCACCAGCGGCGAGGGCGGCCTGATCCTCACCGAGTCGCCCGAGCTGCGCGACGAGGCCCGCACCTACCGCGACCAGGGCAAGGGCTCCTTCACCACCAACCACCACGTCCGGCTCGGCCACGCCTGGCGGATGAGCGAGCTCAGCGCGGCCGTCGGCGCCGTGCACCTGCGCCGGCTCAAGGAGTTCATCGAGACCCGCCGGGCCGTCGCCCGCCGCTACGACGAGGCGCTGGCCGGGCTCGACGGCCTGGAGCCGGTGCTCGAACCGTCCGGCTGCCGCGGCAACTACTACAAGTACGTGGCGCTGCTGCCGCCCGGGGTGGAGCGCGCCGCGTTCAAGCGGGCGGTCGCCGAGGAGTACGGCGTGCGGCTTTCCGGCGAGGTGTACGACCTGCCGCTGCACCTGCAGCCCGTCCTCGCCCCCTACCGGCGCGGGCCGCTGCCGGTCGCCGAGGACGTCTGCGCGCGGCAGGTGTGCCTGCCGGTGCACTCCGACATGACCGGGGACGAGACGGAGCAGGTCATCGAGGCCGTCTCGGCGGTGCACCGGAGACTCGCCGGATAGCCGGGGCGGGGTCGACCCGACCAGGCGGGCGCGCCGAGGCGCTCGACACGGAGTGCGAGAAGGCGCTCGACACGGAGCCCGACAAGGAGAGAGATCGTGCGGATAGCCGTCACCGGGGGATGCGGATTCATCGGGTCACACGTCGTGGACCACCTGATCGCGGCCGGCCACGACGTCCTCGCGGTGGACACGACCGACAAGTACCTCAACCCCGACGCCGAACACGCCCGGCTCGACATCCTCGACCTCGCGGCCCTCACCTCCGCGTTGGCCGGCAGTGAAGTGGTGTACCACCTCGCCGCGATGGCCGACGTCGAACAGGTCTCCGCCGACCCGGTGCGGGCCGTGCGGACCAACATCGACGGCACCGAGGCCGTCCTGGAGGCCGCCCGGCGCAGCGGACTGAGCCGCACCGTGCTGGCGAGCACCGTCTGGGTCTACGGCGCCGCTCTCACCGACGAGCAACTCGACGGCGGAGAGCAGGAGTTGGACGAGCACGTGCCGATCGAACTGGAACACAGCGGCCACCTCTACGTGGCCACCAAGCTCGCCGCCGAGATGCTGGTGCACAGCTACCGCGAGCTGTACGGGCAGCACTTCACCATCCTGCGCTACGGCATCCCGTACGGGCCCCGGATGCGCGACGAGCTGGTCGTCGCCCGGTTCGTCCAGGCCGCGCTCACCGGGCGGCCGATCACCATCGCCGGCGACGGGCGGCAGAGCCGCAACTTCGTCTACGTCGAGGACCTCGCCGACGCCCACGTCCGGGCCCTGTCCCCCGCCGCCGAGGACCGGACCTTCGCCCTGGAGGGCTCCACCGCCGTCTCGGTGCGCGACATCGCCGACACCGTCGACGACCTGCTGGGGCCGGTCTCGATCGAGCACATCGACGGCCGCAAGGCCGACTACACCGGGCGGCGGATCTCCTGCGCCCAGGCCAAGCGCCTGCTCGGCTGGTCTCCGCACACCAACTTCGCGGACGGCGTGCGGAGTTACGCCGACTGGTACCGGGCCGCCGCAGCCGCCTCCGCCGCCTCCTGAGCGGGCCGCCCGATGCCGCACGCCCTGCTCGTCTCCGGCTCCCTAGGCCAGGGCCACGACGTGATGGCCCAGGCCTGCGCCGACACCCTGCGGGCCCGCGGCTGGACCACCCACACGGTCGACGCGATGGCCCTGCTCGGGCAGCGCTCCGGCGCCGCCGGGGAGGCCGTGTTCCGGCGGCTGCTCGACCTGCCCGGCGTGTACGACGCCTTCCACTTCTCGGCGTTGCGGCCCGGCGCCCGGCTCGCGCTGCTCGCCGACGCGGCCGCCCGCAGCCGGCTCGTCCCGGCGCTGCGCCAACTGGTCGCGGCGCAGCGGCCGCAGCTGGTGGTCTCCGTGTTCGCCACCGCCACCTCGGCCGTCAACCGGCTGCCGCGACGGGACTTCCGGCACTTCGTGTTCTGCACCGACGTGACGCCGCACCGGCTCTGGGTGCAGGAGGGCACCGACCTCTTCCTGGTCACCTCCGAGGTCGCCGCCTGCGCCGTGCGCCGCTACCGGCCGGACGCCGCCGTCACCGTCCTGCCCGCTCCGCTGCGGGAACCGTTCTACCGGCCGCCCGGCCGGGCCGAGGCGCGTGCCGAACTGGGCGTCCCGGCGGGCGGGCGGTGCGTGCTGCTGATGTCCGGCGCCTGGGGGCTCGGACCGCTCGCCCGCACCGCCGCCTCGCTCGCCGCCGCCGGTCCGCACGTGCTCGCCGTCGCCGGGCGCAACCGGGAACTGGAACGGCGGCTGCGGGCCGCCGCCCGCCGGGAGCCGCGCCTGCACCCCTTCGGCTACACCGACCGGGTCCCCGCCCTGATGGCCGCCGCCGACCTCGTCGTCACCAGCTCCGGCGACACCTGTAGCGAGGCCCGCGCCCTCGGACGGCGACTGCTGCTGCTCGACGTCGTCCAGGGCCACGGCCGCGACAACCTCCAACACGAGCTGGAACTCGGCCACGCCGACGTCGCCTCCGCCCACCCCGCCGAAGTGGTCCGCAACGCCCTCGCCGCCCTCGCCCGCCCCGCGCCCGCGCCCTCCCCCGGCGCCACCCCGGAGCGCTGGCGCACCGGGTTCACCGCGGCCCTGGCGCAGGTGGGGCTGGCGTAGCCGAGCGCCGGGGCGAGCCATACGGGAGTCCCGGCCGGGGTGGAGCCGTGCACCCGGGCGGGGGCCGGGGCCGGAGTTCGCTACCTGGCGCATACCTGTTCCATACGAGTCCTTTACACTCTCCGAAGCCTCCGGACGGCCCCGGACAGCGGCCTCGCCCGTCGGCAGCGGCGGCCGTCCAGCCCAGGCCGGAGCACCCACCCCGGGGTGCCGCTCTCCCCGGGGACACACTCCTGCTCGAAGGAACCCCCTCGTGACCCCCGACCCGCACCGGCCGCCCGGGCCCCAGGCCGTACCGCCCCGCACCACGGCCAACCGGCTCGTCCGAGCCGCCACCCTGCTGTTCGTACCGCCGCTCGCCGCGATCTGGCTGTGGCGCTCCCGCCGCCTGCACGTCGCCGCCAAGGTGGCGCTGACCTTCTGCTGCCTGATCGGCTCGCTCTTCTGGTTGGGCGTCATCACGGGGCCGAAGCCGGAGAAGGCGCAGCCGGTCGCGGCCCCGGCGACGACCGCCGCTCCGGCTCCGACCGCTACGGCTACGGCTACG
The DNA here is from genome assembly GCF_056435345.1 of Kitasatospora sp. NPDC043950. Classification (NCBI taxonomy): domain Bacteria; kingdom Bacillati; phylum Actinomycetota; class Actinomycetes; order Kitasatosporales; family Streptomycetaceae; genus Kitasatospora; species Kitasatospora sp. NPDC043950. Next base: position 45,068 of record NZ_JBWKER010000026.1, on the reverse strand, counting down.
GCTACGACGGCGGCCACCCCGGCCGACGCCGGGTCCCCGACGCCGGCCCTGAGCGCGACTCCGACTCCGAGCGCGACTCCCACTCCCACTCCGACTCCGAGCGCCGTGTCGGGTGTCATGCCCGACGTCGCCCAGCACACCGCCGGGGAGGCGCGTGCCCTACTGGTGGCGGCCGGTGTCGCAGCCGACCGGATCCAGGAGCACAGCCGCTACCTGGACCTAGCGCTGCCCGCCGACCACGACGCCTGGGTGGTGTGCGCGAACGTGCTCCAGCCCGGGAGCAAGCTGTACCCGGCGGCCTCTCCCGCGCTCCAGCTGGTGAAGCCGGGGGCTTCGTGCCCGGCGGACCGGTACGCGGCGCTCTACGCGGACGAACGCAACGACCCGTCCAGCCCGAACCACCAGGGCAACGCCGGCGGCAGTTCCACTGGCGGGTCGTCGGGCGGAACGTCGGGCGGAACGTCAGGCGGGGGCTCGGACGCGAACTCGGACGGGGCGTCGGGTGGCGGTTCCCAGGGCGGTGCCGGCGGCAGCGCCTACTACAAGAACTGCGACGCGGTGAAGGCCGCCGGCAAGGCCCCCCTGCACCGGGGCGACCCCGGGTACCGATCCGGCCTGGACCGCGACAACGACGGCGTCGCCTGCGAACGCTAGAAGACGCCGAGCAACGCCACACGGCGAAGCCCCGCCTCGGTCGAGGCGGGGCTTCGCCGTCCGCCCGGCGCTCGGCGGCGGGCGCGATGCCGTCAGCCGCGGGCGGCCCCCGGGACGGCGTGGTCGCGGAGCGGGCCGAGGGTGAGGGAGTGGGCGCGGCAGTGGGCGGCGATCAGCGGAAGGGCGGCGAGGGTGGCCCGCCAGGAGTCGGGGGCGGAGGTGCAGTCGGAGTCGTGCAGGAGGAGGGTCGCGCCGCCGGTGAGGCCGGGGCGGGCGGTCGCGTAGACGGAGGCCCCGGTCGCCTCCGCCGTCCAGTCCCGGCCCCAGGCCGTCCACAGCACCGGGCGCAGGCCCAGCCGCCGGGCGGCCAGGGCCGGGCCCGCCGTCAGCACCCCGTACGGCGGGCGGTACCAGTGCGGGCGCACCCCGCACAGCGCGGTCACCGCCTCGGTCGCGTGGCGCAGTTCGCGCAGGTCACGGGCCGGGGCCGGGTACCACTGCGGCCGGTGGTGCCAGCCGTGGACGGCCACCTCGTGGCCGCGCAGCACCAGCTCCCGGCCGAGGGCGGGGGCGCGCTCCAGCATCGAGCCCAGCAGGAAGAAGGTCGCCCGGACACCGTCCAGGGCGTCCAGCGCGTCCAGGATCTCCGGGGTGCTGCGCGGGTCGGGGCCGTCGTCGAAGGTCAGGGCGACATGGTGCGGGTCGGCGCCGTGGCCGGCGGTTCGGCGGGCCAGCGTGCGGCGCAGCGCCGGGAGGCGCACCGCCGCCGGGGCCAGGTGCCCGAACTCCGCCGCAGCCGCCGTCACGGTTGCCGTCGCGAGCACCCGGGTGGCCGTGTTCACCGGGCTCACCCGAAGCGGGAGGCCATGCGCCGGAACACGCCCGGTGCCACGCCGTGGATCCGGGCCGGGAAGCCGAGCCAGTGCGGCACGAAGAGCCGGTCGCGCCCGGTGGTGATGGTCGCGACCACGGTGTCGGCGACCCGCTCCGCCGGGACGGGCCGTGGCCGCTCCCGCTGGTAGGGGGTGCCGCGCCGGTCGAAGAACGGGGTGTCCACCGGGCCCGGCAGCACCAGGCGCACCCCCACCCCGGTGCCGCGCAGCTCGTACCAGAGGCTCTCCGCGAACATCGCCAGCCCGCCCTTGGTCGCCGCGTACCCCGACTCGTCGCGCACGCCGACCTGGCCGGCCATCGAGCCGAGCAGCACGATCCGGCCCCGGCGGCGCTCCAGCATGCCCGGCAGGAGCAGGCGGACCAGCCGCAGCGGGGCGGCGAAGTTGACCTCGATCATCCGGTCCAGGACGTCCGAGGGGGTGTCCGCGAACGGTCCGCGCCACCCCAGGCCCGCACTGGCGACCAGCGCGTCCACCCGGCCGGCCTCCGCGAGGGCCGCCTCCGCGAGCCGGCTCGGGCCGTCCGGCTTGCTCAGGTCCTCGGGCAGGACGCGGCCGCCGGTCCGGGCGGCGACCTCGTCCAGGCGGGCGCCGTCCGTACCGGACAGCAGGGTCCGCCAGCCGGCGTCGGCCAGGCGGACGGCCGTGGCCAGGCCGATGCCGGAGGACGCGCCGGTGACGAGCACGACCGGAGGGTCGGCGGGCCCCGGCCGTCGGGGGCCCGGCTGGGCTTCGTCCGCCATCGCGCACCTGCCGCTCCGTGGGCGTGTCACCGTCCGATTTGTCCGGCAAGTCACCTTCGCACGGCGGCGCCACCCGGGCTACCGGGGCGGGACGGCCGGCTCCGCGTCCGCCTCCGGGTCCGGGCCCGGTTCAGGGTCCCGGTCCGCCGAGCCCGGCCGCGCGGCGGCCACCTCCGCGGACTGCCCCTCCAACTCCCCGAACCTGGACAGCAGGAAGGTGCCGCCCACCGCCACCGCGAAGCCCGCCAGCGCGCACCACTCGAACCCCGGACGCGCCGCGTCGCCCAGCGCCGCCACGCCCACCAGCGCCGGGCCGAAGGTCTCGGCGACCGTCCCGGCGGCGGTCGCGGCCGTGACCGTGCCGCGCTGAAGCGCCAGCGCGTACGCCAGGTAGCCGCCGAGGCCGCCCACCGCGAGCGCGTACGCCGCCGGGTCGGTGAGGACGGTGACCAGGCTCGACGCGTCCATCACCCGCACCGCCAGGCTCGTCACCCCGAACCCCACCCCCGCCAGCAGCCCCAGCCCGGCCGCCGCCACGGTACCGGCCCGGCGCACCAGGACGAGGGTCAGCAGCAGCATCACGGCGGTCGTCGCGAGCAGCGCCCAGTGGAACAGCGGCGGGGCGTGCTCCCGGCCCTCCCGGCCCGACCCCGACGCCAGCAGCGTCAGGCCGACCACCACGGCGACGATTCCCGTCACGTCCCCCCGGCGCAGCCGCGCCCCGAGCAGCCGGACGGCGGCGAGCGCCGTCACGGCCAGGCTCGCGTTGGTGACGGCCTGCACGAGGAACAGGGGCAGGCTACGCAGCGCCACGATGCTCAGCGCGAAACCGACGATGTCCAGCACCGTGCCGAGCAGGAACTCCCACGACCGCGCCAGCGCGGCCAGCAGCCCCGCCCGCACCCGGTCCGCCTGCGGCGCCGACCGCGCCCCGCGCGCCTGGAACACCGCCCCGAACCCGAAGCAGACGGTCGCGACCAAGGCGGTGGTGAGTCCCAGCAGCATGCCTCTCCCAGCCTCACGGGCAGCATCGATCCACCACCAGTCTGTCCCCGGGACGGCGGGGCCGCACGGGTGGAGGGGGTTGGGTGGCGACCGGGCAGGGGCGACCGGGCGGGCGGGGTCAGGGCTTGAGCGCCACGGCCGCGTAGGCGGCGGCCTCGGGGGCGGTGGCCGGCGGGTCGGCGGGGGTGGGCCGCCAGTGGGGGGTGGGGACGGTACCGGGGGCGATGAGGCTCCAGCCGTCGAAGAAGCGGGTGAACTCGGGGAGCGTGCGGGCCTGGGCGGCGGTGCCGGCGGATTCGTAGATCCGGACCAGGCCGGCGATCTCGGTCGGGGCGAAGTCGGGGGTGACATGGGTCATCACCAGGGCGCTGCCGGGGGCGAGGGCCGCTTTGAGGTGCTCGACGAGCTCGTGGGCGCCACGGGTGTCGGGGACGAAGTGCAGGAGGGCGTTGAGGGAGAGCGCGACGGGCCGGGTGAGGTCGATGGTGTCGCGCAGGCCGGGCGAGGCGAGGAGGCGGGCGGGGTCGGTGACGTCGGCCTCGACGTAGGCGGTGCGGCCTTCGGGAGTGCCGGTGAGCAGCGCCTGGGCGTGTGAGAGCACGATCGGGTCGTTGTCGGCGTAGACGACGCGGGCGCACGGTTCGACGCTCTGGGCGACCTCGTGGAGGTTGGGCGGGGTGGGGATGCCGGTGCCGATGTCGAGGAACTGGTCGATGCCGGCCCGGGCGAGGGCGCGGGTGGAACGGTGGACGAAGGACCGGTTGGCGCGGGCGGCGACGCGCAGCCAGGGTGCGACCGCGAGGGCGTGCCCGGCGGCCTCGCGGTCGGCGGCGAAGTTAGTGAAGCCGCCGAGGTAGTAGTCGTACATCCGGGCCGAGTGCGGCATGTTGAGCCGCAGGTCGACTCCGTCGTAGAGGCTCATCGCGTTCCCCCTCGGCGTCGCGGACACCTGTCGATTGGTGCCCACCGTATCCGGAGGTCGAGCGCGGACCGCCGCGCTCCAACCAGTCGGGCGATCCCATGGGATGACGATCTGTATTCGGGATGCGGCCTGGAGTGACGAGCCGGATGGACTGAGGATGGGCGCAGACAGCCCGAACCTCGAGTGGCCCGCCGAGCTGCCGGCGGCCACGGAAAGCAGGCTCGATGACGATCGACAGGGACGCCCCCGTGCGCGGGTACCGGGGAGGGCCGACGCTGGAGCGCGCCGACGGCGCGGAGTCGGACCGGGAGGCCGGTGGCGACCTCGGCCTGCGGCTGGACCTCACCTACGCGTCGTTCTGCGAGACCCATGAACCCGCTTGGCACGCTCTCGCGTTGACCAGGATAGGCGGCCAGGCGGACGCCGCACTGGTGGTCGAGGCCGTGAAGGCGGACCTGGCCCGCTGCTGGCCTCAGGTGCTGCGGTTCGAGGAGCCGGCCGCGTACGCCTGGCGGTTGGCGAACCGGCACGTCTCGGACTGGATGTCCGCCGAGGAACCGGTGGCGGTGGAGGCCGTCACCTTCGCCGCGGTGATCGGCGCGTTCAAGCAGGTCGCGAACGGGCTGCTGCACAGCGAGGCGGACGAGGTGCGGCTGTACGCGGCGATCCTCGAACTCCCGGACCGACAACGGGATGTGATCATCCTGCGGTACCTGCTGGGCCTGCACGTCAAGGTGATCGCGGCCTACCTGGGGCGGCCGGTGGCGACGGTGCACTCCAACCTGCGGCACGCGCGGGAGCGACTGGCGCGCCGGCTCGGCGTGGGCGAACTGCCCGACCGCTCGGGCGAACCGGCCGACCGAGCGGGTGAACCGGCCGACCGAGCGGGTGAACTGCCGGACCACGCGGGTCAGCTGTGACGCCCGGGCAGGAAGCGGACCCGCCCGACGGGGCGGGCACGAGCGACAGGACGGGTACGAGCGGCGAGGCGGGTACGAGCGGCGGGGGGCGTGCGGTGGTCCACGTGCCCCGGCCGGAGCGCGCGCACGCCGAGCGCATCGCAGCACTGCGCCAGGCCCGGCTCACGGCCGCGCCGACACACCTGCCGTCGGAGTTCGAGCAGGCCGCCTTCGAACTGGGCCTGGTGGTGGCCCTGGTACTGGGCGCACCGGACGCCTCCCGGGGGCTCGACCTCCTGGTGAACGCCCGCCGGATCCAGCCCGAGGGCGCGGAGGTGTTCGCCGCGCTGCTCTACGCGACCGGGCGGGAGGAGGGCGCCGAGTTCTGGTGGCGCTTCGCCGCCGGATCGGGCTGCGGCACGGCGGCGTACTGCCTGCACCTGCACCATCTGAAGCTCGGCGAGAACGACGACGCCGACTACTGGCGGGCCTGGTCGGACCAGCTGGTTGCGGCCGGACGCCCCTCCGGGCCGATGCCGTTGCGGATGACCAGGCCGCTACTGCCGGACGACGTGCGGCGCGACATCCTGTCCCGGGTCCACCACGGGCTGGCGCCGCAACTGCCGCCGCGGCTGGTCGCGGTGATCGACCGGCTGCCGTTGCAGGGCGACGAGGACGAGGAGGAGGTGCCGAGCCCGTGGGGGCTCACCTCGGGGGCGACCTCGGAGTGTTCGTGGGATGTCCGGTGGGACGGCGAGGACCCGTTGGAGTGAGCCCGCCCGCGCCTGCCCGTGCTCCCCCGTTCAGGTGAGCACCGCCTGCCGGGCGGCGATGTCCGGGTCGCGGCCGCCGCCGGAGGTGACGGCCTCCGCCCCGGAGCCGGTGTGCCGGACGACGTAGTGGTGCGGCGCCATCGCCGTGTCGCGGCCGGGCAGAGCGGCGACCACCGCGTGGTGGGCGACGGCCGGGGTGAGTTCGCGGTCCGCGCTGGTCAGCCTGGCGGTCAGCCTTCCCTCGTCCAGCGCCAGCTCGATCTCCGCCCGCGCGCCGAGGGCGGCCTCCAGCAGGTCGCGAACGGCGGCCAGGTCGATCCAGGAGCCGTCGACCAGGTGCCACTCCCCGCTCCGGTCGGGGGTCGGCACGCCGCCGACGCCGGGCAGGGCGTCGAGCGGCACGGGCCCGCGGGCGGCGGCGGCCAGGACGGCGAGCAGCGCCCGCGCGAACCGGTCGGTCTCGTCCGGGTCCAGCACCTGCGGGCAGCTGATCAGGGCGAAGTCGAGGCTGCCGCTGATCCGCAGGATGGTGAACATCAGCCGGATCGGCAGCTGTGGGGCGGGCAGCCGGGTCAGTTCGGGGTCGGCGGTCGCGGCGGGTTGGGCGTCGGCGACGGCGGCGGGGATGGTCAGGCTCAGGTCGTTGACCACGACGTGGCGGGGGAACCGGCTGCCGCGCAGGTGGGCGCAGTCCTCGATGAGCCGCCAGACCTGTTCGGCGTCCAGGGTGCTGTGCCAGTAGGCGCTCAGCGAGGCCGCCTTGGCCCGGCCGATCAGCTGGTCGAGGTCGGCAGTCCCGGTGTCGAGCAGGATCAGGGCGTCCTGCGCCAGGGTGCCGACGTGGTCGACCAGGGCGGCGCGCTGACGGTTCGCGGAGAGCGCCGAGAGCGCCAGCCCGGTGCGGCCCGACCGGTGCGCGACGAGCGCGGCGAAGGCGGCGAGCAGGACGACGGACGGGCTCGCGCCGGTGCGGCGGCAGACGGCGGCGAGGTCCTCGGCGGCGGTGCGGGAGCGGACCAGGACGGCGGAGAGGTCGTGCGGGGGGCCGGTGATCCGCGCGTCGGCGAACACCACCTGCGGGCCGGTGGCGAGGCTGCGGGCCCAGTACCGCAGGGCGGCGGCCGACTTGCGGCGGCCCTGCGCGCTCCGTTCCGCGTCCGCGATCCGCAGCGGGGTCGGGGCGGTGACCGGCGGGAGGTCCTTGCCGGCGGCGAGGTCCAGCCAGTCCTGGATCAGCAGCACGGTGGCAGCGCCGTCGGCCCCCGCGTGGCAGACCACCGCGACCAGCCGCAGCAGTCGCTCCCCGTCCGCGACGAGGGTGAAGCGCAGCCGCGGGGCGGCCGCCAGGTCGAACGGAACGGCGACGTCGGCCCGACCCAACTCAGCTGCGAGCGCGTCCAGTTGGAGGTCGCTGCGGTCGCCCGCCTCGATCACGGTGACGGTGAACCGGCCTTCCGGGTGCACCACCTGGCGCTCCGGGAAGCCGTCCGCGCCGGGGCCGGCGGGGAAGGAGGTGCGCAGCGACTCGTGCCGTTCGACGAGTCGGCGCAGGGCGGCCAGCCCAGCGGACACCGAGGTGCCGTCCGGGACGGGCCAGAGCGAATCCTTGTTGATCTGCTCGGGGGCATCGCGCCCGATGCACCGGATCATGTTGTCCTGGCCGAGCGTGAGCGGCCCCGAATCGACAGCCGCACCACCGGCCGAGCCGTCGGCCGAGGCCGCGTACCGGACCTCGATCCGTCTACTGGTCTGTGTCTCGCCGTACGGGGTCACGTCGTACGCGCCTTTCGGCTCGCCGGGGAAGGGTTCAGCGGGGGTGCGATCGGGACGCTACCAGCGACCTCGCACACTGGTCCAGCACACCGATGGTTCGTCAATTCCCGTGCGAGACAGGAGAGTTGGCATGAACCGAACCATGACTACGGAAGGGTCAACGCGCTCAGCACGCCGAGCCTGCGGTCCAGGTCGGCGACCAGGACGGGGCGCCCCTGCGCCCGCCAGGCGGGCAGCTGCTCGGCGAGCTGCGCCCAGGCCCCGGTGAACGGCTGGGCCGCCGAGCCCTCGGCACCGGCCAGCCCGGGGCCGAGCACGAGCGCCGGGTCGGGCCCCAGCTCGGCGGCCCGGGCCCGCACCACCGCATCCGACAGCTCGGCACCGGGCATCTGGTGGACGGTCATGTCAGGCCCGGGGGCCTCCTCGCAGACCAGCACCACCACACCGTGCCGCTCCGGCAGCGCCACCGGCGCGGCCGGCTCGTGGTGCAGCGCGGTCTGCTCGGCGAGCACCACGACCGCCCGGCGGCAGGATCCGGTGCGGTGGTAGTCGACCGCGAGGCGCAGCGCGGTGAAGGCCGCTGCGACGCCCTGGTCGCAGACCGCGAAGGCGAGCGGCGTGCCCGGACAGGATCGGCTAAGCGCCAGCGAGGACGGCGCACCCGGTCGGACGTCCGGGGTGTCGAAGGCCAGGATCAGCAGGTCGACGGGCTCGTCCTCGGCGAGCGCCTCGCGCACCAGGCCGGCGGCCAGCTCCTCGTAGGAGTGGCCGACGCCCTCGCTCAGCAGGTCCTCGCGCAGCGGCAGGCCGTAGGGGCGGACGAGGTCGGAGACGAACACCCGCAGGTCCGGATGGAGCGAGGCCTCCGAGCGGCCGTCGAAGCGCCGCGCGAGCGCCCGGGTGATCCGCAGGCCGTGGTCGGCCACCTGGTCAGTCCTCGGGGATGACGTGTCCGGCGACGTAGTCGGCCAGCTTGGCGACCGAGCGCAGGTCGTCCTCGGTGATCTGCTCGACGTCCACCTGGATGTCGAGCGACTCCTCCAGCTCCAGGATGAGCTCGATGGTGCCGGCGGAGGTGAGGCCGAGGTCGTCGAAGAGGCAGGCGTTCTCGGGGATCTCGGGCAGTTCGCGCTTGAGGACTCGGGGCAGCAGCTCGCCGATGCCGGTGCGGATCCGCTCGCGCAGCTCGGGGTCAGTGGTCTGGACCACAGGTTCTGACATGGGTGTCCCGTCCCGTCGTACGTGGGAGAGTGGTCTGGCGTGGGAAAGACGGACGAAGCCGACGCTTCGTCAGCAGCGGACCGCCATCGCGGAGAAGGTGGCTCCGACACCGGCGGCGGCGATCAGGTAGTGGTCGCCGCGGCGCAGCAGCCCCCGCGTGGTGGCGGTGTGAAGATTGATGAGGCTGTCCGCAGCGAAACTGTGCCCCACCGACAGCACGTTGTCCAGCACCACCTTGTCGAGCGGATAGCCGATCCGGCGCGCTATCATCCGCCACGACGCCTGGTTGACGTTGTGCGGAAGCACCGCGGCCAGGTCGGAGAGGTCCAGACCGGCCTCGTCCAGGGCGGCCTCGATCGCCTCCACCATCACGTTGGGGTACTCGCGCTGGTAGCGGGCCAGGAGGTCCGCGTCCTCGGCCAGCCGGCCGTCGAACTCCGGGCGCTGGCGCACCGCGAAGGAGAGCACCCGGTGGCGCTCGCCGTCGGCGCTCACCAGACAGGCGGCCGCGCCCTCGGCGAAGATACCGGTCTCGGGCACCACCTGGGCGTCCTTGGTGAAGGTCTTCTCGCCCGCCAGGATGAGCGCCAGTGCCCGCGGGTCGGGCTCGGCGGCGAGCAGCCGGCCGGCCAGGTCGATGGCCAGCAGGCCCACCGCGCACGCGTGGTGGGTCACCGTGAAGGCGTTGGCGTGCGCGAGGCCGCGCGGGGCGAGCAGGTCGTGCAGTGGGTTGAGCGGGTAGGGCACCGCCACCGGCATGCTGCGCGCGTGGATCACGAAACGGACGTCCCGTTCGCGTCCGCGCAGCTCAGGCAGGTTGTCGAGGGCGGAGTCAAGCAGGTCGGGCAGCGTCCCGGACGGGTCCAGACGTAGCTGGTCCAGTCCGTGGAAGCGGCGGAAGAGTCGAAGTTGACGTGGGGTCAGGCCGATCCGCTCACCAACCGCCTCGATGGGCACGGCGTGCGGGGGGAGGTGAACGGCCACTGCCTCCAGTGCTGTCACGCGGGCTAGTATTCCGACGCCCGCCTGGTCGCACAAGTGATCTCGGGCCCTTCACCGTCGCGTTCGTCTCCGAGGCCGCCGGATCCGCCTGCGGGGCCTACGCGTTCACCCCCGTGCCGTCGAGCAGGTGGGAGACCCCTTCGATGTCCGATGCCATTTCTCACACGTCGTCCGACCGTGAACCGCAGCACCCCGCCGCGCCGTTGCACCCCGAGCTGGCCGCGCTGCTGGCCGAGGCCGCCGGGGCACCGCCCGGCTGGGCCGACCGGCTGACCCCGGACGCCCGGCTGGACGGCGACCTGCTGCTCGACGAGGGCGAACTGGCCGCGCTCGCCGGGCGCCTGCGCGAACGCTTCGGCCCGGCGGCCGACCTGGCCCGGCTGCGCGCCGGGCTGGACCTGGCCGCCCTGGAAGCGCTGACCGTCGCCGACCTGCAGAAACTGATCCCCGAGGAGCGTGCGCGATGACCCGGTTCCTGCTGGTGATGCCCCCGTTGACCGGCCACGTCAATCCCGCGGCGGGCATCGCCGCCGAGTTGACCGCGCGCGGACACGACGTCGCCTGGACCGGCACCGAGTCGGTGCTGCGCCCGCTGCTCGGTCCCGGGGCCCAGGTGCTCGGCACCGGCACCCGGGCGTTCCGGGCGCAGGGCGGGCACGGGCTCGCCGCGCTGCGTTCGCTCTGGGAGGGCTTCATCGTCCCGTACGCGCGGTTCACCGCGAAGCCGCTGGACGCGATCGTGCGGGAGTTCCGACCGGACGTCCTGCTCGTCGACCAGCACACCCCGGCGGGCGCGCTGGCCGCCCACCGGCACGGCCTGCCGTGGGCGAGCTTCGCGCCCGGGGCGATGGAACTGGGCCGCCCGTACCGGGCGCTGCCGCAGGTGGAGGCCTGGATGACCGGCCTGCTGCGCGGGTTGTGGGAGCGCGCCCGGCTGCCCGTGCAGGAGTACGTGGACCCGCGTTTCTCCCCCGCCCTGGTGCTGGCGACCACTGGTCCCGCGCTGACCGGTGACGACGCGCCGCCCCCGCACCACGCGCTGGTCGGGCCGGTCCACTCCGTTCGGCCGGCCGATCCGGACTTCCCGTGGGAGCGGCTGCTGCCCGGGCGCCGGCGGGTGCTGGTCACCATGGGCACACTGGCCGGCGAGCTGGGCGCGGACTTCCACGCGCGGGCCGCCCGGGCGCTGGAGCTGTGCGGCGACGACGTGCAGCCGGTGTTCGCCGCCCCGCGCGAGCTGCTGCCCGAACTGCCGCCGCAGGCCGTCGCGGTGGACCGGGCGCCGGTGCTGGAGCTGATGGCGCGCGGCGCGCTGGACGCGGTGCTGTGCCACGGCGGGATGAACACCGTCGGCGAGGCCCTGACGCACGGCCTGCCGCTGGTCACCGCACCGATCCGGCACGACCAGCCGTTCGTCGCGGCGCAGGTGGCGGCGGCCGGGGCGGGGCTGCGGGTGCCGTTCGCCCGGGTGACGCCGGAGCGGCTGGCGCGGGCCCTGCGGGCCGTCCTGGACACGGCCGACTACCGGCGCAGCGCGGTTCGGGTCGGCGAGGCGCTGCGCGCGGGCGGCGGGGCGGCCACTGCCGCGGACCGGCTGGAGGCCCTGGCGGCCCGAGCCGGGCAGGACTTCCGACAGCCGCTGCCGGGGACCCTGTAGCAGACCGGAAGATCAACGTCCATTGGTCTAGGCCATTGTCTCCGGGCCTGAGTTCGGCCTAGGGTGGCGCCCAGCACCGCCTTCGCAGGTGCCGAGCACCGCCTTCCCAGGTGCCGTGGCAGCCCATCCCCGCACGGGAGTTCCGGTTGATCGAGACCACGGGACTGCGCAAGTCCTATCGCAAGAAGACCTCCCGCAAGAGCGGCGAGAACCCCACCGTCGACGCTGTGCGCGGCATCGACCTGTCCGTCGACGCGGGCGAGATCTACGGTTTCCTCGGGCCCAACGGCGCCGGGAAGACCACCACCCTGCGCATGCTGGCCACCCTGATCCGCCCGGACGGCGGTCAGGCCAGCATCGCCGGGGCCGACCTCTTCACCGACCCGGCCGGTGTACGCCGCCGGATCGGCTACGTCGCCCAGGGCGGCGGCACCACCGACACCGTCAGCGCCCGCGAGGAGCTGGTGCTCCAGGCCCGGATGTACGGCGTCGCCAAGGCGCAGGCCGTCCAGGCCGCCGAGGGCGCGCTCAAGGCCTTCGACCTGGCCGAATTCGGCGACCGCCCGTGCGCCACCTACTCCGGCGGCCAGCGCCGCCGGGTGGACATCGCGCTCGGCGTCATCCACGAGCCCCGGGTGCTGTTCCTGGACGAGCCCACGGTCGGGCTGGACCCGGCCAGCCGGGCGTACGTGTGGGAGGAGATCCGCCGGCTGCGCACCGAGGGCATGACCGTCGTCGTCACCACGCACTACCTCGACGAGGCCGACGCCCTGTGCGACCGGGTCGCGATCGTCGACCACGGCCAGGTGGTGGCCGAGGGCACGCCCGAGGTGCTCAAGCGCGAGATCTCCGGCGACGTCGTGCTGCTCGGGTTGGAGCCCGGAGAGGGCGTCGCCGAGCGGGCCGCCGAGGTGCTGCGCCCGCAGCCGTACCTGCACCGGCTGGAGTTCAGCGGGGAGGACGGACTGCGGCTCTACCTGGAGGACGGCGCGGCGGCCATCCCGCAGCTGCTGCGCGCGCTGGACGGGGCGGGCGTGACGCCCGGCACCGTCCAGCTCCAACGCCCCAGCCTGGACGACGTGTTCCTGGCCCGCACCGGCCGTTCGCTCCAGCAGTCCTGATCCGCCCATTCCTGGGGAGACCATGAAGCTCGCCCGCGACACCTGGCTGGTCTTCCAGCGCCAGGTGCTGCTGATGATCCGCACCCCGATCTGGATCGCCGTCGGGATCATCCAGCCCGTGTTCTACCTGCTGCTGTTCGCCCCGCTGTTGAAGAAGGTGCTCGCCCCCGACGGTGCCAGCAGCTACGCCGACGCCTACCAGGTGTACGTGCCGGGCCTGCTGGCGGTGCTGTGCATCTTCGGCGGGCTGTTCACCGGCTTCAGCCTGCTCGGCGAGCTGAGGGCCGGCATCATCGAGCGCTCCCGGGTGACGCCGGTGAGCCGGCTGGCGCTGCTGCTCGGGCGGGCGCTGCGGGAGATGGTGGCGCTGCTGGTGCAGGCCGTCCTGATCACCCTGATCGCGCTGCCGTTCGGGCTGCGGGTGAGCCCGCTGAACCTGCTGCTCGCCTACCTGCTGCTCGGGCTGCTGGCGCTGATGACCTCGGCGATCTCCTACGGCATCGCGCTGATGGTGCCGACGGACGCGGCGATGGCACCGGTGGTGAACACCATCGCGCAGCCGATCGCGCTGCTCTCGGGGGTGCTGCTGCCGCTCACCCTGGCGCCGCACTGGCTGCAGCAGACCGCCAAGTGGAACCCCTTCTACTGGGCGGTGGAGGGCATGCGCGCGCTGTTCTCCGGCCACCTCGGGGACAGTGCGGTGTGGCAGGGCCTGCTGGTCGTCGTGGTGATGACCGTGCTGTCGGTGTACTGGTCGGCCCGGTTGTTCTCCACCCGGGTGCGCTGAGACACGACGCACGAGGACGGGGACACGTGCACGAGGAGGGGCCCGGCTCACGAGCCGGGCCCCTCCTGCTGTTGCGAGCGTCGTTCAGGAAGCGATCGCCCGGGAGGCGATGAACGCTGCCAACTTTGCCACACCGTCGATAATCTGAGTCTGTGTCAGCGAACTGATCGAGAGCCTCAGGCGGTGCTCCCCGCCGCCCGCCGGGTAGAACGGCGCCATCGGCGTCCACAGCACCCCGTACCCGCGGGCACAGCGCTCCATCGCCGCGTCGTCGGCGGCGAACGGGACGGTCAGCACGGCGAAGAAGCCGCCCTCGGGCCGGTTCCAGGACACGCCCGAACGGCGCCGCTCGGAGGCCGGGAAGTGCCGGTCCAGCTCCCGCAGCAGGGTGTCCATGCCCGCCGCGTAGTGGGCCGTGGCGGCGGCGTTGGCGGCGCGCAGCCGGCAGTCGTGGCGCAGCAGCATGCCGCCGATGACGGCCTGGCTGAGCGCGGGCGTGTTGACCGTCGTCATGCTCTTCAGCTTGGCCAGTTCGTCCGCCAGCAGGGTGCGCCGCCCGCCGGGGCCGGCCACCTCCTGGTCGGCCACGACGTAGCCGAGGCGGGCGCCGGGGAAGCAGGTCTTGGCGAAGGAGCCCAGGTAGACCACCTGGCGGCGGCGGTCGAGCGCCTTGAGCGTCGGCCGCTCCCCCGGGTCGCGGGCGAAGAAGCCGTACGGGTTGTCCTCGATGACGAGCAGGCCCTCCTCGGCGGCCGTCTCCAGCAGCCGGGTGCGGGCCGCGACGGGCATGCTGGTGCCCGAGGGGTTGGCGAAGTCCGGGACGACGTAGAGGGCGCGCGGGCGGCGGCCCTCGGCCCGCACCGCCCGGGCGGCGGCGCGCACGGCCTCCGGGTCGGGGCCGCCGGCCGGGCCCTCGGGGACGGGGAGGGTGGTCAGGTCGAGCAGCCGGGCGGCGCCGGTGACCCCGACGTAGCAGGGCGAGCTGACCAGCAGGACGTCGTCCGGGCCGGCGCACAGCGCGCGCAGGGTGAGCAGCATGCCCTCCTGGGCGCCGACCGTCAGCACCAGGGCCTCGGGGGCCACCGCCAGGCCCTCGTCGTTGGCGAGGGTGCGGGCGACCAGGTCGGCGATGATCCCCTTGGTGGGGCCGTACTGGAACAGCGCGGTGCGCACGGCGTCCCGGTCGAGGCCGCGGGCCGCCAGGTGGGCGAGGTAGGTGTCCAGGTAGGCGGGGACGTCCTCGGGTTCGAAGAAGCCCTCGTAGGGGCGGCCGGGGGCGAAGGAGACGGCGTCGGGGTAACGGGTGGTGACCTCGTTGAGGAAGGTCATCGCGTCCAGCAGCGGGTCGGCCAGGCTGGCGTGCAGGTCGGCCAGGGGCAGGGGCTCGGGCGCGCTCACCGCAGGGCCTCGCGCAGCCGCTCGGCGGCGTAGCGCTGGGCGTCGGCGGCCGCGTCCAGGGTGCCGGTCATGGCGAAGAAGCCGTGCGGCATGCCGGCGTAGCGGCGGCGCTCCACCGGGACGCCGGCCGCGCGCAGCGCCTCGGCGTACTGCTCGCCCTCGTCGCGCAGCGGGTCGTACTCGGCGGTGATGACGGTCGCGGGCGGCAGTCCGGCCAGGCCGGGGGCGCGCAACGGGGAGGCGTGCGGGTGGGCGCCGTCGGCGGGGTCGGCCAGGTAGTGGCCCCAGTACCAGGCCACCGAGCGGCGGTTGAAGAGCATCGGGTCGTCGTGCTCGCGCAGCGAGGGGGTGTCGGCGGCGTGGTCGGTGTTCGGGTAGACGAGCAGTTGGTGGCGCAGGGCCGGGCCGTTCTCGTCGCGGGCGATCAGGGTGAGGGCGGCGGTGAGGTTGCCGCCGGCGCTGTCGCCGCCGACGGCGAGCCGACCCGGGTCGACGCCGAGCTCGCCGGCGTGTGCGGCGAGCCAGTACAGCGCGGCGCGGCAGTCGTGGACGGCCGCGGGGAAGGGGTGTTCGGGGGCGAGCCGGTAGCCGACGGAGGCGGTGACGCAGCCGGCCGCGTTGGTCAGCCGGCGGCAGATCGCGTCGCTGGTGTCCGGCGAGCCGAGGGCCCACCCGCCACCGAACAGGTACAGCAGGGCCGGTAGTTGACGGCCGGGCGGCTCGGGGCGGTAGAGCCGCAGGGCGAGTTCGCCGCCCGGGCCGGGGATACGGTGCTCCTCGACGGCGGCGACCGGCTCGGGGCTCCCGGCCGCGGCGCGGATGTCGGCGAGGTCGGCGGCGCGGGCCTCGGCCAGGGTGAGGGTGTAGAGCGGCGGCGCACCGCCGCTCGCGCGCCGGGCGCGCAGCGCCTCGGCCTGGGGGTGCAGGGGCATGGGTGGTCCCGTTCGGTACAGATCCGGTGCGGAGGCGTCGGCGGGCGGACTCAGGGCCTGAGGACTTCAGGATCCAGGGGTCCATGGGCCTGAGGACACGAGGGCCTAGCGGTCGGCTTCGACGTAGACGGTCTCGTCGGTGCGGAACGCGGTGTCGAGGTCGGCGACGTCGGGGCGGGCGCCCTGGCGGTAGGCGCAGTGGCGGATCCGCTCGGGTTCGAAGCCGGCGAGGGTGAGGACGTGGCGCAGCTCGTCCAGGTCGTAGATCCACTGGTGCCCGTAGTGGCGGAAGATCTGGTTGACCAGGAAGGCCGGGCGGGCGGGCATCGGCGGGCCGAAGCCGAGGGTGGTGAGGCGGCGGCGGTGCTTGGCGAGGAAGCCGTCCTCGTTGGCGTAGCCGGCCAGGTAGCGGGCGAGGTCCGGGGTGGTGAGGCGCAGCACGCCGCCGGGGCGCAGGACGCGGCGCACCTCGCGCAGCCAGCCGACCGCGACCGGCATGGTGACGTGCTCGATCAGGTGCTCGGCGTAGACCCAGTCGACGCTGGCGTCGGCGAAGGGCAGCGGCCGGCCGATGTCGAGCTGGGTGAACCAGCGGTCGCCGTCGACCCGGTAGAGGGTGCCGGGTTCGGTGGCGGCGTCGGGGCTGCGCAGGGTGGTGAGGTCGGTGCCGAGTCCTTCCGGGTGGGCGGTCCGGAAGGCGGCGAACTCGATTCCGGTGAGGCCGAGTTCGCGGAATCCGGCGTGGTCGCGGGGCAGCCCGCCGGGGTGCGCTTCGAGCGTGTCGCAGGTGGCGACCTGCTCGCTGAAGGCGTCCAGGCGGGTGGCGAGGCCGTCGGGGTCGTCCCAGTCCCAGCCGGGGAAGGGGTCGTTGCGTTCGGTCTCGGGGGTCGGTTCGGTCATCTGTTGTTCTCCATCCAGTACGGACAACGTGGTGCAGGCGGTGCGCGGTTCAGCCGGCCGGGCAGGGCCAGGGGGCGAGGGCCGTGCGGTCCAGGTCGGCGAGCCGGGGGCGGCCCAACAGGGCCATGGTGTGCTCCAGTTCGTCGCGCAGCAGGTCGAGGACTCGGTGCACACCCGCCTCCCCCTCGGTGGCGAGGCCCCAGAACACCGGACGGCCGACCAGGACGGCGCGGGCGCCGAGGGCGAGCGCGACGGCGATGTCGGCGCCGGTGCGCACCCCGCCGTCGAGCAGCACCGGCAGGTCGGCGGGTACGGCGTCGACGACCTCGGGCAGTGCGGCCAGGGAGGGCAGAGCGCCGTCGAGTTGCCGCCCGCCATGGTTGGAGACCACGACGGCGTCGGCGCCGTGCTCGGCGGCGAGCCGGGCGTCCTCGGCGGTCAGGATGCCCTTGAGGACCAGCGGCAGCCGGGTGCGGGCGCGCAGCCAGTCGAGGTCGGCCCAGGTCAGGGTGGGGTCGAACTGTTCGCGGGCGTGCTCGGCGATGCCCGAGCCGCCGTCCGTCGCGCGGTGGCTGGCGGACATCAGGTCCTGGTCCAGGTTGACGGCGCGGACGGCGGGCGGGATCGCGAAGCCGTTGCGCAGGTCGCGCAGGCGGCGGCCGATCCTGGGGGCGTCCACGGTCAGGACGAGCGCGCGGTAGCCGGCCGCCTCGGCGCGTTCGACCAGGGCGGCGAGCGCGGCGCGCTCGCGCAGCCAGTACAGCTGGAGCCAGAGCGGACCGGTGGCGGCGGCCGCGATCTCCTCCAGCGTGCGGCTGGCGAACATGCCGGCGACCAGCAGGGCCCCGGCGCGGCCGGCGGCGCGCGCGGTGGCGGTCTCGCCCTCCGGGTCGACCAGCCGGTGGTAGGCCATCGGGGCGATGCCGACCGGCAGGCCGAGCGGCGCGCCGAGCAGCGTGCTCGCGGGCGAGCAGTCGGAGACGTCGACCATCGTGCGCGGGCGCAGTGCATAGCGCGCGAACATTTCCCGGTTCGCCGCCACGGTGCGTTCCGTGCCGCTGCCGCCTTCGATGAAGTCCCATATTTCCGGGGAAAGTTGCGCGCGCGCGGCGCGCTCCATCCCGGCCAGCGTGAGTTCTCCCACGGGCATCCTCGATTCCGGGCGGCCACGCGTGGACCAGCCCCGGTTCGGCAGCGTAGGAGCAACAACCACATTGGTATAGACCTTGATTTGACCAAACGTCTGTGCAATCGTCTGGCAACGGAATTGACCGTTTTGGTTGTGAACGGCGTCCATGTCAAATCCCCTCACTTGTGTGGAGCGGTGTTGACCGGCATTTCCCCCTCTTCACTTCCGCCTTCCTCACCGCCGCACGCCGACGCCCCGGACGCCTGGGTCGACCGGCTGTTGCTGGCCGGTCCTGGAGGCGAGGAGTGCCTGCATCTCGGCGTACCACTCGACCGGGACGCCCTGCGCGCCCTGGTCGACGAACAGGCCGCGCACCTCGCCGCGGCCGGACTCGGCCCCGGCGGCACGGCCGCGCTACGGCTGCCGCCCTCGGTGGCGTTCGTCACGGTGCTGCTGGCGTGCTGGCGGCTCGGCGCCCAAGTGGCTCTGCTCGACCACCGATTGACGGACCACGAGGTCGACGCGGCGGTGGCGCGGCTGGCCCCGCAGGTCCTGGTAGGCTCCGCCCACCGGCCCGCGGCGGCCCTGCGCGGCTTCTCCGAGGTCGAGCCGGTGGCCGTCCGGCTGCCGGAAGGGCGCCCGGCCCGCACCGGGCACGCGCTGATCCAGCTCAGCTCCGGGTCCACCGGCCCGGCCAAGGTCATCGCCCGCACGGCCTCCGACCTGCTCCGCGAACTCGACTGCTACCACAGGCTGGTGGAGTTCCCCGGCGAGGGCGAGCGGGTCGTCCTGCTGTCCTCCGTGGTGCACGTGCTCGGCCTGGTCGGCGGACTGCTCAACAGTCTGCACGCCCGGGCCTCGCTCACCGTGCCCGAGCGGATGACGGCGGCGGGCATCCTCGCCGCGGTCGCCGCCGGCGACCGGCCGACCACCGTCATCGGAGTGCCCTTCCACGCCGAACTGCTGGCCGGCGCCGTCACTCCCCCGGCGCTGCCGGGGCTGCGGCGGATGATCGTGGCCGGCGAGCTGGTCCGCCCGGGCCTGCCCGCGCTGTTCGCCGACCGCTACGGCGTCCCGCTCGGCACCATGTACGGGATGACCGAGACCGGGGTCATCGCCACCGACCTGTCCGGCACGCTCCACCCGGCCAAGCAGCCCGTCCACGGGATGCGGCTGCGGCTGGTCGCGGGCGAACTGCGAATCGGCGCGGAATCCTCGCCCTACCCGGGGCTGGACGACCCGACCCGCTGGTCGGACGGCTGGCTGCACACCCGCGACGCGGCCGAACTCGACCCGGCCACCGGCCTGGTCACCGTCCTCGGCCGCCTGGACTCGCAGGTCTCGATCGGCGGCCTCAAGGTCGACCTCACCGAGGTCGAGCAGACGCTCACCGCGCTGCCCGAGGTCCGCGAGGCCGTCGTGGTCTTCGAGGACGGCGCGATCGAGGCCTACCTCGCCACCGAACCCGACGCCGACCTCGCCCTCATCCAGGACGGGCTGACCCGCCGGCTCGCCGCCTACAAGCGGCCGCGACGGCTCGCCCTGCTGCCCCGACTCCCCCGTACCGCCACCGGAAAACTCCTGCGCGACCCGGCCGCCCTGCGCAGCACCGCCACGGCCGCCGCGCTCTGATCCACCGCACGCACCCCGACAAGGAGCCACACCATGCAGGACCGCGTCCGCGAGTTCGTCCTCGCCTCGCTCACCGAGATGCAGTACGACGTCTCCGAGGTCACCGGGGACACCGACCTCGGCCCGGCCGGGCTGGACCTCGAATCGCTCGCGCTGGCCGAGCTGTCGGTGCAGGTCGAGGACGAGTTCGGGATCAAGTTCGACCTCGACGAGATGGAGACCACCGCGCTGATGACGCTCGACGAGTTCACCGCCGACGTCGTCAAGCGGATCGCCGCCAGCGCCACCGCCACCGCCGCCACTGCCACTGCCACCGCCGGCAGCCCGGCGTGAGCGGCTCCGCCCTCCCCGACCGGGCCGAGGTCCGCGCGATGCTGGCGGCGTTCGGGCAGCGCGCCGCCGACACCGTGCCCGACGACCTCGGATCGCTCGAACTCACCTGGCTCATAGCCGAGTTCGAGCAGCGCTACGGCATCCAGGTGGACCTCGACGACGACCGCTTCGGCGCCGTCCGGACGGTCGACGACGCCACCGAGCTGCTGCGTTCGGCCGTCCTGGCCGAACGTGTGGGCGCCCGGCCATGACCACCGGCGCGCCCTCCGCACACCGGCCGCGCGGCCGGCCGGTGGTCACCGGGCTCGGCGTGCTCAGCGCCGCCGGGCGCGGACTCGGCCCGCTGACCGAGGCCGCCGCCCACGGCAAGACCGCCTTCGGCCCCGTCACCCGCTTCGACGTGAGCGCCCGCCGCGCCACCCGGGCCGCCCTGCTGCCCGACGACGTGCCGCTCGCGCACACCTTCCCGCTGGCCCGCGCGGTGCTCGACGCCGTCGGCCAGGCCTGCCGCCAGGCCGGACTGACCGCCGCCGACGGCGCGGACACGCCCGTCCTGCTCGCCCTGCACAGCGACGAACGGACCAGGGGCACCGCCGACGCGGTGGCCGCCGGCGTCCGCGCCGCCTGGGGCACCGCGGGCGTCACCCGGGTGTACACCGGCGCCTGCGTGGCAGCCGCGACCGCCGTCGCGGACGCCGCGGCGCTGGTCGCCACCGGGCGGCACGAGCGGGTCCTGGTCGCGGCCGGGCACCTGGTCGAGCCGGGCGTGTTCGCCGTCTTCGACGCCGGCCGCGCGCTGGCCCGGGACGGCGAGCTGCGCCCGTTCAGCACCGGCCGCACGGGCACCCTGCTCGGCGACGCGGTCGCCGCCGTGCTGGTCGAGGCCGCCCCGGCCGCCGAACGGCGCGGCGCCACCGCCCTCGCCCGGCTGGCCGGCTGGGGCCGCGCCGGGGACGCCCACCACGTGTGCCGCCCCGAACCGGACGGCGCCGGAGTCGCCCGGGCCGTCGAGGCCGCGCTCACCCGCGCCGGCGTCGCCCCGGCCGAGGTCGGCTACGTCAACGCCAACGGCACCGGCTCCACCCTCGCCGACCAGGCCGAGGCGAGCGCGCTGCGCCGGGTCTTCGGCGCGCACACCGCCGAACTCCCGGTCAGCTCCAGCAAATCCGTCCACGGGCACGCCCTGGAAGCCTCCGCCCTGCTCGAACTCGCCGTCACCATCGGCGCGTTGGGCACCGGCCTGCTCCCGGTCAACGCCGGCTGGCTCGGCCCGGACCCGGACGTCGGCCTGGACCTCGTCCTCGACGGCCCCCGCGCCGCCCGCCCCCGCTACGCACTCAGCCTCAACTCCGCCTTCGGCGGCGCCAACACCGCCCTGCTGGTGGCCCCCGCATGACCGGCCACCGGCCCCCGCCCGCCGTTCGACGGCGCCGACCCCGTACCCCGGCACCCACACCATGACCACCGACGCCACAGACCCCGACGCCACGAACTTCGCCGCACCCGCGCCGGCCGCCGCCCGGCTGCGGGTCCTCGCCGAGGCCCGCCGACCCGACCCCGGCTCGGCCGACCCCGACCTGGCCGGCCCGCCGCCACCGCTGCCCGGCTTCGCCGCCTCCGGCTTCAACCCGCTGGTCGCCGACACCGCCGACCGCTGCCTGCGCGCCCACCACGGCGCCCCGCCCGCCCCCGGGCGAACCGCACTGCTGCTGGCCAGCGCCGGCGGCGACCGCGCCACCGCGCGGGCCATCGACCGGAGCGCCGAACCCGGACGGCGCCCCGCACCCCTGTTGTTCTTCCAGTCCAACCCCAACGCCGTCCTCGGGCACATCGCCGCCCGCTGGGGCCTGACCGGCCCCGTCGTGGCGATCAGCCCGGCCCGCGCCGTCCCCGGGCAGGTGCCCTCGGACGCGCTCGACCTCGCGGCGCTGCTCCTCGCGGACGGCGACGCCGACCAGGTGCTGGTCATCGCCGCCGAACCGGGCGACGCCGAACCGGGCGACGACGGACCGGGCGAGGCCGCCGGACACGCGGTGGCCGTCCTGGTCACCGGCTGACGTCCCGGTCATCGGCCGAGTCACCGCCTCAGTCACCACCGACTGAACCGTCCGGCCACCGCCGGCCGTACCCACGAACGAGGCCCGACGACTGAAGCAGCCGCACCCGGCAGACCAGCACCCAGGCCCCGTCACCCACCCAGGCCCCGTCGCACCCGCCGACAGCCCACCGACACCCGCCGACACCCTTCGCCGCCCGCGCGGCCGCCCGACCCACGCCAACCGATCAGCCGCCCGGGCCGTCTCCGGCCCCGAGGGAGGGATCCACCCCGTGACCATCCGCAGTGTCCGCAGCCTGATCGCGGACGACCCCGACGTGGGCGCCGGCAACGTCCTGACCGCCCGGCTCGCACTCGGCCTCGGCCTCGACGAACCGCTGCTGACCTTCGACACCCCGGTGGACGACCACCCCGCCTGGCAACCGCTCACCCTGCGCGAACTCGACCGCGCCGTCCGGGCCCGCGCCGCCGCGCTGCACGCCCTCGGCATCACCCGGCGCGACCCGGTGGTGGTCTTCGCGAGCGACGCCGCCGACCACGTGCTCGCCTTCCTCGCCCTGACCCGGCTCGGCGCCATCCCCGCGCTGCTCAACCCCAACGTGGACGGCGAGCGGGCCGCCCGCTACATCGCCCGCCTCGGCGCCGTCGGCGTCCTCGCCGACCCGGCCCACCTGGCCGCGCTGGCCGGCCACGACCCCGGCGCGCCGCTGCTGCCCGAGATCTCCACCCTCGGCGCGGGCGACCCGGACGCCGCCCCCGAGCCGTACCGGCACTGGTCCGGCGACCCGGTGGCGATCACCCACTCCTCCGGCACCACCGGAATGCCCAAGGCCGTCGTCCACTCGCACGCGAGCCTGTACGCGGCGATCCGCCACCGGCTGCGGCTGCCCCGCCCGCAGGGCCAGGACCGGATGCTCAGCGCACTGCCCGCGCCGCACGCCGCCACCCTGATCGCGCTCAACCTGGCGCTCAGCTCGCACACCGAACTCGCCGTGCTGTCACGGCAGTCCGGCGCCGGGGTGCTGGACGCGATCGAGCAGTGGCGGCCCACCGGGGTGATCGGCTTCGCCGCCACCTGGGCCGAACTCGCCCACCACGACCTCGCCGCCCGGGACCTCGCCACCGTCGCCCTGTGGTGGAACACCGGCGACTGCGCGCACGAGGTGCACATCCGCCGCCTGATCGCCACCGGCAGCCGGGAGTCCGTCACCCGCGCGGGCCGCACCCGGACGCCGGGCTCGCTGTTCGTCGACGGCCTGGGCTCCACCGAGATGGGCCACTCGCACTTCTTCATCACCCACGGCCCCGGCACCGAGCGCTACGGGCGCTGCGTCGGGCGCCCGCACGCCTTCGTCGACTGCGAGGTGGTCGGCCCGGACGGCGAGCCGCTCGGCCCCGGCGAGGTCGGCGAACTCGCCACCTCCTCACCGACCCTGGCACTCGGCTACTGGAACGACTCGGCCACCACCTTCCGCACCCGGATCCGCGGCCGCTTCCTCACCGGCGACCTGATGTACCGGGACGGGGAGGGCTACTACTACCACGTCGACCGGGCCGTCGACTCGGTCGAACTCGGCGACGGCAAGCGGCTGTTCACCGCCATGTCGGAGGAGCGGGTGCTGGCCGCCCGCCCGGACGTGGCGGACTGCACGGTGGTCGCCGTGCGGGACGGCGAGCGCGTGGTCACCGACGTGCTGCTGATCCTCACCGCCGACGCCGACCCGACCGCCGACCGGACCAAGGACGTCATCGCCGCCCTGGACGAGGCCGCCGCCGCGACCGTACGCCAGGTGCTGGTCGTCTCCGGGGACGACATCCCGCTCGGCCCCACCGGCAAGGTCCGCAAGGTGCTGCTGCGCCAGCGCTACCTCGACGCCGCGGCCGGTGCCCGATGACCCGCCGCGAGGGCGCCGTCGTCACCGGCCTCGGCCTGGTCTCGCCGCTCGGCCGCAAGCCCGCCGAGGTGTTCGACGCGCTCAACGCCGGGCGCTCCGGACTGACCGCCGTCCCCGAGGGCCACGCCGCGCACGGCTGGCTGCCCGCCGCCGGGATCGCCCCCGCCGTGGACGGCCGCGAGGTGCTGCCGCCCACCGAGACCCGCTGCGTGGACCGCTTCGTGCTGCTCGCCCTGGCCGCCGCCGACGACGCGCTCGCCGACGCCGGCCTGGTCGTCGGCCGGGACGCCGACCCGCACCGCACCGCCGTGGTGCTGGCCACCGGCGGCGGCGGACTGGAGACCTTCGAGCAGCAGTCGCACCGCCGGCTGGAACGCGGCCGCCCCGGCGTCAGCCCGTACCTGCTGCCGGGCATGCTCTCCAACATGGCCACCGCCCGGATCGCCATCAAACACGGCATCCGCGGCTACAGTTCGGCCGTGGTGACGGCCTGCGCGGCCGGTGCCCAGGCCGTCGCCGAGGGGCTGCGGCTGATCCGCTCCGGCGACGCGGACGTGGTGGTGTGCGGCGGCACCGAGTCCTCGCTGCACCCGACCATCGCCGCCGCCTTCACCAACGCCCGTGCGCTCGCGCAGGGTTGGGAGGATCCGGAGCAGGCGAGCCGACCCTTCGACACCCGCCGCAACGGCTTCGTGCTCGGCGAGGGCAGCGCCGTCCTCGTCCTGGAACGCGCCGACCACGCCGACGCCCGCGGCGCCGCCGGGTACGCGGACGTCATCGGCTGGGGCGCCTCGACCGACGCCCACCACCCGACCATGCCCCGCCCCGACGGCTCCGGCGCCGCCGACGCGATGCGCTCCGCGCTCGCCAACGCCGGCCTGGCACCGGGCGACATCGACTACGTGAACGCCCACGGCACCGGCACCAAGCTCGGTGACGTGGCCGAGACCGCCGCCCTGCGCGCCGTCTTCGGCGCGCACCCGCCCGCGGTCAGCTCCACCAAGGGTGCCACCGGCCATCTCCTCGGCGCCGCGGGCGCGTTGGAGGCGGCGGTGACCGCCCTGGCGGTGGCGAGGGGGACGCTGCCGCCGACACTCAACCTGACCGACCCCGACCCGGCCTGCGACCTGGACCACGTCCGGGGCGGGGCCCGGTCCGCACCGGTGCGCGCCGCGCTGAGCAACGCCTTCGCCTTCGGCGGCCACAACCTCAGCCTGATCCTCGGCCCGGCGTCCACCCGGGCCGCCAAGTAGCGCGCCGATCCACGCCCTTCCATCCCTCCGGGGGAGATCCCGTTGTCCATCCAGTCCATCACCCACGTCGAGTTCCACTGCGCGGACGCCGACAAGACCGCGGCCGGGCTCTGCGCCGACTTCGGCTTCGCCGCCGACGCCCCGGAGACCGCACCGGACGGCGCCCGCACCATCCGGCTGCGCCAGGGCTCGATCCGGATGCACCTGGCCTCCGCCGCCGACCCCGACCACCCGGTGGCCGGCTTCGTCGCCCGGCACGGGGACGGCGTCGCCGCCCTCGCCCTCGCCTGCACCGACCCGCAGGCCGCGCTGGAGCGCGCCGAGCGGCACGGCGCCCGCGTGCTGGACCGGGCCGGCCGACTGATCGCCGGCTTCGGCGACACCGCGCTGAGGTTCGTACCGCCGCGCCCGGCCGAACCCGCCGACGAGCCGGGCCTGCTGGACGCCCTGGACCACGTCGCGATCTGCGTCCCGGCCGGCGAACTCGCCGACGCCGTACGGTTCTGCGAGGCCGCGCTCGGCTTCCACCGGATCTTCGGCGAGTACATCGAAGTCGGCCGGCAGGCCATGGACTCCAGCGTGGTGCAGAGCGCCTCCGGCGAGGTCACCTTCACCCTGATCGAGCCGGACACCACCCGACGGCCCGGCCAGATCGACGAGTTCCTGGCCTCCCACGACGGCGCCGGAGTGCAGCACCTGGCCTTCCGCACCGGCGACATCGCCACCGCCGTCCGCACCGCCCGGGCCAACGGCGTGGAGTTCCTGAGCACCCCGGGCACCTACTTCGACGCCCTGGCCGAGCGGTTCGGCGAGACGGCGATCCCGGTGGAGACCCTGCGCGACCTGCACGTGCTCGTCGACCAGGACCACGGCGGCCAGCTGTTCCAGATCTTCGTCCGCTCCACCCACCCCCGGCGGACGTACTTCCTGGAGCTGATCGAGCGCCAGGGCGCCGGCACCTTCGGCACCGCGAACATCAAGGCCCTGTACGAGGCCGTCGAGCGGCAGAGCTCCGACGCCGCCGTCTGACCGCCGCCCACACCTCAAGAAGGGGCACACCCCATGACCACCGCCGTCGAGTTCCGCCTCAGCGAGGCCGAACACGCCCTGCTGCCCACGCCCGAGGAGGTGGCCCACTACCGCGAGCACGGCTGGTACCTGTCCCGGAAGCTGTTCAGCGACGAGGAACTGGACACCCTCCAGGCCGCCACCGAGCTCTACTACGGCGGCCACCGCGACCGCGAACTGCCCGCCCGCCCACCGCGCCTGGCCGCCTGGGATCCCTCGCAGGGCCCGATCCAGCGGCACAACGACTACGTGCACTACGAGAGCGACGCCATCGGCGCGATCCTGCGCAAGCCGCTGATCGGCGCGGTGGCCGCCCTGCTGGCCGGCGCCGAGGAGATCCGGGTGTTCCAGGCGACCCTGATCTACAAGCCGCCGGTGCCCGGGGAGCCGAGCAACCAGGTGCCCTGGCACTTCGACAAGCACTACTGGCAGACCTCCACCTCGGAGGAGATGCTCACCGCGTTCATCCCGTTCCACGACTGCCGCGAGGAGAACGGCACCATCACCATGGTGGACGGCAGCCACCGCTGGCGGGAGCTGGACTCCGGCGAGGACTCCACCCGCCACTTCGCCGACCGCGACCGCACCCAACTCGACGACATCCTGGCCGCCAACGCCGCCCACAACGGGCAGCAGGTGCGCACCGTCCCGATGCACATCCCGCGCGGCCACATGTCCTTCCACCACTGCCGCACCTACCACGGCAGCGGCCCCAACCTGGCCTCCTTCCCCCGCCGGGCCGTCTCGCTGCACCTCCAGGACGGCGCCAACGAGTACCGCCGCCACACCCGGGCGGACGGCGGCCCGGTGGTGTACAACCACGACGTGCTGGTGCGCCGCACCGCCGACGGCCGGCCCGACTACGCGGACCCGCAGTTCTGCCCGACCATCTGGCGGGGGGCCCGGTGACGGCTCCCCCGGCGACCCTGCCCCCCGGCACCGCGGCCCCCGGCAGCGCGCCGCTGGACACGCCGGCCGAGCGCTACCGGATGCTGCGGCTGATCCGCGGCTTCGAGGAGCTGGCGCTCGGCCTGGTGAAGGCCGGCGCGATCCCCGGCGGCATCCACCCGTACATCGGGCAGGAGGCCGTCGCGGTCGGCGTCTGCTCGGCGCTCGGCCCCGCCGACCGGCTCACCAGCACCCACCGCGGCCACGGCCACGTGCTCGCCCGGGGCGCCGCACCGCACCGGCTGCTCGCCGAACTCGCGGGCCGCGTCGACGGGTTGAACGGCGGCCGGGGCGGCTCGATGCACGCCGCCGACCTCTCGCTCGGCATCCTCGGCGCCAACGGCATCGTCGGCGCCGGCGCCCCGATCGCGGTCGGCGCCGCCTGGACCGCCCGCCAGGCCGGGGACGGCCGGGTGGCCGTGGCCTTCTTCGGCGACGGCGCGCTCAACCAGGGCGTGCTGCTGGAGTCGTTCAACCTCGCCGCGATGTGGCGCCTGCCGGTGGTGTTCGTCTGCGAGAACAACGGCTACGCCACCACCCTGCCCGCCGCCACCGCGGTCGCGGGCAGCGCGACCGGGCGGGCCGCCGCCTTCGGCATCCCCGCCGAGGAGGTGGACGGCATGGACACCGAGGCCGTCCGCGCCGCCGCCCTGCGCGCGGTGGAGCGGGCCCGGTCCGGCGGCGGCCCCGGCTTCCTGGAATGCCGCACCTACCGCTACGAGGGCCACCACACCATGGAACGCCGGATGAAGCTGCACTACCGCACCCCCGAGGAGGTCGAGGCCTGGCGCGCCCGCGACCCGCTCCCCCGGGCCGCCGCCCAGCTGGAGCAGCCCGCCGTCGCCGAACTCGACGACGCGGTGGCCCGCCAGCTCGCCGCCGCCGAGGAGTTCGCCCTCGCCTCCGAACACCCCGACCCGGCCGGCGCGTTGGACCACCTGTACGCCGACGGCCTGCGGCCCCGGGCCGGGGCGGTGGCATGACCAGGCTCTCGTACACCAAGGCCCTCAACCGGGCGATCGCCGACGAACTCGCCGACGACCCGGCGGTCTGCGTCTTCGGCGAGGACATCGGCGCCGGGATGGCCGGCCCGACGCTCGGCCTGCTGGACCGCTTCGGGCCCGAGCGGATCGTCGACACCCCGCTGTCCGAGCAGGCCTTCACCGCCATGGCGATCGGCGCGGCGCTCACCGGGCGGCGCCCGGTGCTGGAGTTCCAGATCCCCTCGCTGCTGTTCCTGGTCTTCGAGCAACTCGTCAACCAGGCACACAAGTTCTCGCTGATGACCGGCGGGCAGGCGAGCGTCCCGCTGACCTGCCTGGTGCCCGGATCGGGCTCCCGGGACGGCTGGGCCGGGCAGCACTCCGACCACCCGTACAGCCTGTTCGCGCACGCCGGGGTGAAGACCGTGGTGCCCGCCACCCCGACCGACGCCTACGGGCTGCTGCGCTCGGCGATCCGCGACCCGGACCCGGTCGTGGTGTTCGCGCCCGCCGCCGCCCTCCCGGTGCGCGAGACCGTCACCTGGGACCTCGCGCCGATCCCGCTCGGCCGGGCCCGGATCCACCGCCCCGGCACCGACGTCACCGTGGTCGCCGTCGGACACCTGGTGCACGACGCGCTCGCCGTGGCGGACGAGGTCGCCGAGGACATCTCGGTCGAAGTCCTCGACCCCCGCACGCTGTACCCCCTAGATTGGGCCGCGCTCGCAGCCTCGCTGGAACGCACCGGCCGGCTGGTCGTCTTCGACGACTCCAACCGCAGCTGCGGCTTCGCCGCGGAGGTGCTGGCCACCGCCTCCGAGGAGATGCGCCTGATCGCCCCGCCCCGCCGGGTCACCCGCCCCGACGGCGCCGTCCTGCCGTTCGCCCCCGCCCTCGACCGCGCCCTCCAGCCCGGCCGCGAGCAACTGCGCCATGCCCTGCACGCCGTCCTCAAGCACCCCTGAGCAGAAGGAGCCGCCTTGTCCACCAACCGCTACCACTGGGACCGTTCGCACCCCGGCCTGACCAGCCTCCAGCAGGCCATCGACCCGCTGCGCCGCGAGGTGGTCGGCCACAGCGTCTACGGCGGGCTGACCAGCATCGGGCGCGTCCGCACCTTCCTGGACAGCCACGTCTTCGCGGTCTGGGACTTCATGTCGCTGCTGAAGAGCCTGCAACGCGACCTCACCAGCGTCGAGGTCCCGTGGGTCCCGAGCGGGCCGACCGCCAGCCGCCGGCTGATCAACGAGATCGTGCTGGTCGAGGAGAGCGACGAACTCGGGGAGGGCTACACCAGCCACTTCGAGCTGTACGTCGAGGGCATGCGGCAGGCCGGCGCCGACCCGGGCCCGGTGGAGGAGTTCCTGGGGCTGCTGGGCACCGGCACCGCCGTCCCGCAGGCGCTGAAGGCCGCCGCGGTGCCGCAGGCCGCCGTCGACTTCACCGGCACCACCTGGTCGATCATCGAGAACGCGCCGGTGCACTGCCGGGCCGCCGCCTTCGCCTTCGGCCGCGAGGACCTGATCCCGGACATGTTCGCGCAGGTGGTCGGCATCGACGACCCGGACGGCGTGCTCACCGTCTTCAAGGACTACCTGGCCCGGCACATCGAGGTCGACGGCGAGCAGCACACCCCGATGGCGATGCAGATGCTGATCGACCTGTGCGGCGACGACCAGGCCAAGTGGGACGAGTGCGCCGAGACCGTCCGCACCGCGCTGCGCGCCCGGGTGCAGCTGTGGACGGCGATCGAGGCCGCCTTCGCGTAGCGCGGCCCAGGCGCGGCTCAGGCGCGGCTCACCCCGCGCGTCGCGGTACGACTCACGCCACGTGCGGTACGGCTCAGATCACCTTCGGGACGGCGGCGGCCGACGCGGGCAGTTCGTCCGCCGCCCTCCGGAAGCGGTGCAGCGCGGCCCGGCCCTCCGCCCCCCGCACCCGGGCGGCGAGCCGGGCCGGCAGCACCACGGTGGTCAGGCATCCGGTGCCGCCGAACCCCTCGACCGTCCAACTCACCCAGGGAAGCGGATAGTTGGCGGCCGGACTGAAGAACACCGGCCGGTGCCCCTGGAAGCTCACCCGATAGGCCCCGAACCGGCTCCAGTTCGAGAAGCTGAACCGGCGCTCCTGCGGGTCGAAGCCCAGCGGCACGCAGTCCCGCAACCGGGAGCGGCCGAGCGAGGCCAGGAAGCCGAGATTGGAACGCAGGTTGAGGTGGGCGGCCGGGAACTCCTCGACCGCCGCCCGCAGCGCGCCCGCGAGCGCCGCCGGGCCGTCCTCGGGCCGGTGCGACACGTGGACGTCGCCCAGCAGGTTGCCCACCAGGGCGGGTGAAAGTCCGAGCCAGCGCCGGGCGTTGACCGGTACGGTCAGCCAGCGCTCCGCCTCGTCGCCATCCAACTCCCTTATGGTGCTGACGACATGGGCGCATAGCACGTCACCGGAGGAGAGCCGTCGGCCGGCCGTCTCGCTGAACTCCGCGCGCATCCGCTCGACTTCGGCGTCCCCGAAGTAGATCTGGACGGTCCGGTTGGCCCGCGGACCGACCGCCACCTCGCGGGCCAGCAGCTGCGCCTGCGCCGTCGAGGGCACCCGGAAGCCGGGCCGTCCGCAGTCCTCGGCGGGGAGCACCCGGTCCAGCAACTCGTCCTGATCCTCGACCAGTTCGGCCTCCGGCAGCTCCTCGTCCTCGACCGCCGCCGACCAGATCCGCAGCAGCAGCATGAAGCTGTGCAGATCGCCGATCGCGTGGTGCCAGGAGCAGCCCAACACCGTCCCGCCGTCTCCGGTGCGGGTGACCCGGACGGTGAGCAGCGGTACGCCGCCGCCGCGCGCGGCCGGGGCGTCCACCGGATCGACCAGTTCGGAGCCGGCGGCCGTCACCCGGCCCATCGCCTCGGCGAGCGTGCCGTCCACGGTGTAGACGTCCAGCGGGACGCCGGAGTCGTCGCAGACCGCTTCGAGGGCGCCTCCCCCGCCGGTGCGCAGCCGCCCGGCGAACACCGGCACCCGGTCGAGCGCGCGGGCCAGTCCGGCGGCCAGCCGGTCCTCGTCCAGCGCCTGGTCGAAGTAGAGCACGACCGAGACGGCGAGGTCCGCCAGCATGGTGTCCATCAGGCCGCAGTGCAGCACCGTTCCGGGGGCACGGCCGGCCCTGACAGTCCGGGATCTTCGCAACACCGGCCAACTACTCATGCGTTCCGTCCCCGATTGTTCGGCGGGTGGCGTGCGGGCACGCCGAACGATAGTGCCGCGCCGTCACAGTGGTCCAGTCCAATCCCGGGATCCGGAAAGGCCGCTGGACTGCTGCGGCGATAGAATGCCCAGCATGGGAGAGCGCCCGGGCGCACCCACCGCGCCGCCCCTCGTCCTGGTCACCGACACCGGGTCGCTGCTGATCGACCCGGCCCTGGCCTACCACCTCGGCCGCGACCCGACCAGCGAGGTCGTCCTGGACGACCCCCGGGTCTCCTGGCACCACGCCGTGCTGCGGGCCACCGACGGGCACTGGCTGCTGGAGGACGCCGGCAGCACCAACGGCACCTACGACCAGGGCCGCCGGGTCGAGCGCGAGGACATCGGCCCCGGCACCCGGCTGCGCTTCGGCGACCCGGCCGACGGCCCGTCCGCGACCTTCGCCGGCCTGCCCCGCCCCGACCCCGGCGAGCGGCCCTCCCTGCTCGCCCCGCAGGCCTCCGGCACCTTCCGCAGCCCCAGCTCGGTGCTCCAGCTGCCCGGCCGCACGGTCCGGATCGGCCGCTCGCACGACAACGACCTGGTCCTGGACGACCTCGTGGTCTCCCGCCACCACGCCGAACTGCGCGAACTGCCCGGCGGCGGCCACGAGATCGTCGACCTGGACAGCCACAACGGCACCTACCACAACGGCCGCCCGGTGCAGCGGGCAGCGGTCGGCCCGGCCGACATCGTCGGCATCGGCCACTCCGCGCTCTGCCTCGCCGACGACCACCTGGTCGAGTACACCGACACCGGCGAGATCTCCCTGGACGTGCGGCACCTGGTGGTCCGGGTCGGGTCCGACCACCGGGTGCTGCTGGACGACGTGAGCTTCCCGCTCGCCGAGAAGGCGCTGCTGGCGGTGGCCGGCCCGAGCGGCGCCGGCAAGTCCACCCTGCTCAACGCACTCACCGGGCTGCGCCCCGCCGACGAGGGCACCGTGCTGTACGACGGGCGCGACCTCTACCGCGACTACGCCGAACTGCGCCGCCGGATCGGCCTGGTGCCGCAGGACGACATCCTGCACACCCAGCTCACCGTCCGCCGCGCGCTCGGCTACGCCGCCGAGCTGCGCTTCCCCGGCGACACCGCGAAGCACGAGCGGGAGGCCCGGGTCGTCGAGGTGGTCCACGAGCTGGGTCTGGCCGGCCGGGCCGACCAGGTGATCGGCAGCCTCTCCGGAGGCCAGCGCAAGCGGGTCAGCGTCGCGCTGGAGCTGCTCACCAAGCCCTCGCTGCTGTTCCTCGACGAGCCGACCTCCGGTCTGGATCCGGGCATGGAGCGCTCGGTGATGCACATGCTGCGCGGGCTGGCCGACGACGGCCGGACGGTGGTCGTGGTGACGCACAGCGTGCTGAGCCTGAACGTGTGCGACCGCCTGCTGGTGCTCGCCCCCGGCGGCCGGACGGCCTACTACGGCCCGCCGGGCGAGGCACTGGCGTTCTTCGGCTTCGCGGAGTGGCCGGAGGCCTTCGAGGCCTTCGAGAACGAGGACCACGAGGCCTGGCAGCGCCGCTTCCGCACCTCCCCGCAGTACGAGCGGTACGTCGCCGCCGAGGCGGTGTCCCTGACTCCGGCCGCGGCACCGGGAGCGCCGGGGGCAGCGGGGCCGGCAGCGGAGCCGGCGCGGGCACCGGTGGCCGGGCGGGACCCGATCGGCTGGGAGAAGCCGCAGGGCTGGTTCTCCCAGCTGGGCACCCTGGTACGCCGGTACACCGCGGTGCTCGCCGCCGACCGGCTGTTCCTGACCATCATGGTGGTGCTGCCCTTCGTGATCGGCCTGATGTGCCGGGTGATGGCCGGCTCCCGGCTCACCCCGGACAACGCCGTGAACTGCCTGCTCACGCTGTGCATCGGCGGCCTGCTGACCGGCGCCGCCAACTCGGTGCGCGAGGTGGTCAAGGAGCGGGCGATCTACCGCCGGGAACGCGTGGTCGGACTGTCCAGATCCGCGTACCTGGTCTCCAAGGTGGTGGTGCTCGGCACGGTCACGGCCGCCCAGGCCGTCGTGCTGACCGTGGTCGGCCTGGCCGGGGTGGACCTCTCCTGGGCGGTGCCGACCGGGGTGGTGATGCCGCAGCTGCCCGAACTGATCATCGCGGTCGCGCTGCTGGCGTTCTCGGCGATGATGCTCGGCCTGGTGGTCTCGGCGATCGTGGACAAGGAGGAGGCCACCATGCCGCTGCTGGTGCTCCTCTCGGTGGTGCAGATCGTCTTCAGCGGCCTGATGCTCAAGCTGCACGGCGTGCCCGGGCTGGAGCAGTTCGCCTGGCTGATCCCGTCCCGCTGGGACATGGCCGCGATGGCCCGCACCGTCGAGCTGCACGGCATCTTCCCGAGCTCGATCACCGCCGACCCGATGTTCCGCCACGAGCGCGCCGGCTGGCTGCTCGACATCGCGGTGCTGCCCGGCCTCGCGGTCGCGTACGGGCTGCTGGTGCTGGCCCTGCTGCGGCGGCACGAGCCCGCGATCATGCGGCGCTGAGTCCCGAACAGCGGCCCCGGGCCCCGGCCGACCAGCGCCGGTACAGTGGGAAGCGACCTGTGGTGCGAGTCCCATCGCTATGACCGCGCGCAGCCGCGGGCTCGCGCGGCGGAGGAAATGTAGCCGCCCATGGACGAGTTCGCGTTCCGCCCCACCCACGTCGCCCCACCGGCCGGGATGGCCACCTGGGCGGCCCCGGACCCGGCCCGGCCCGCCACCCGGCTGGACGCGCTGCTGCCGGTGCGGGTGGTCGCCCGGCAGGGCGACTGGGCGCAGATCCTCTGCTCCAACGGCTGGACGGCCTGGGTCGACGGCCGCCTGCTGGTCGCCCTCCCGGAGCCGCCGCCCACCGCCGAGGGCCCGCCCACCCGGACGGCGGACCCGCGCCCGGCGCTCGTGGAGGCCGAGGCCGCGGTGGCCCGCTACCGCGCCCTGCTGGAGGACCTCGCGGCGGGCGCCCTGGACCTGGAGGCCTTTCGGGAGCGGACCCGTGGCCTGCGGATCGGCCTGGTCGTCGACGCCGAGGCTCTCTGGGTGTTCGACGCGGTGCGCGACCGCTGGTGCTACTGCGACGGGCTCCAGCTCCAGACGTACGCGGCCACCGACCGGCCGGTGCCCGGGCCGTCGCCCACACCGCCCCCCGCCCCGTCGCCCGCCCCCGCCGCCCCGCCGGGGCCCGCGCCCGGTCCGTACGCCCCCACCCGGCCGGGCGCGCCGTGACCCCGGCCGAACGACCTCCCGAACGCCCCCTCGACCGGCCGGCCGCCCAGCCCGCGGCCCAGCCGGCCGAACGGGTGCCCGGAGACCGCCCCGACCGCCCCGGCCATGCCGACCAGCCGGACCACCCCGACCGGCCGTCCGCACCCGGCCTGCCGGCCGGCATGGTCGGGCGCCGGATCGCGGGCTACCGGCTGGAGCGCGAGATCGGCCGCGGCGGCATGGCCGTGGTGTACCGGGCCAAGGACCTGCGGCTCGGTCGGACCGTCGCGGTCAAACTGCTCGCCCCCGAACTGGCCCGCAACGAGGTGTTCCGGCAGCGCTTCATGCACGAGTCCGAGGCCGCCGCCGCGATCGACCACCCGCACATCATCCCGGTGTTCGAGGCCGGCGAGCACGACGGCATCCTGTTCATCGCGATGCGCCACGTCGAGGGCGGCGACCTGCGCGGGCTGATGAACCGGGGAGGCCCGTTCTCGGCCGAGCGGACCGCCCGACTGGCCCTGCAGATCGCCTCCGCGCTCGACGCCGCGCACGACCACGACCTGGTCCACCGGGACGTCAAGCCCGGCAACGTGCTGGTCGCCGCCGGGACGGACAGCGAGCACCCCGAGCACCTGTACCTGGCGGACTTCGGCCTCACCAAGAAGTCCCTCTCGCTGAGCGGCCTGACCAGCGTCGGCCAGATCGTCGGAACGCTGGACTACGCCGCGCCCGAGCAGATCTCCGGCAGGCCGCTGGACGGGCGCTGCGACCAGTACGGCCTCGGCTGCGTGGTCTTCGAGATGCTCGCGGGCTCCCCCCCGTTCCGCCGGGAGAGCGACGTGGCGCTGCTCTGGGCGCACCTCAACGACCCGCCGCCCACCTTGCGCGACCACCGCCCCGACCTGCCCGCCGCCGTCGAGGCGGTGGTCGCCCGGGCGCTCGCCAAGGCCCCCCAGGACCGCTACGCCAGCTGCCTGCAGTTCGTCGCCGAGCTGCGCGCGGCCACCGCCGTCGTGCCCGGCCACGGCGCCGCGCCAAGGGCGTGGAGCGGGAGCGGGAACGGGCCGCCGACCCGGGTCGTCCAGGCGGTCGTCCCCGGCCTCGCCGCGGCGGCCGTCGTGCCCGAGCCGCCCGCGTGGGCCGCCCCGGTCGTCCACCCGCCGCCGTGGTGAGCGCCGTACCGTCCACCGCCCCCCCCGGAAGCCGAACCCCAGGAAGCCGACCGCCATGAACGCCGTGAGCCAGGTCTTCGCCGTGATCGCCGCCGCGGTCCACCTCCTCGCGTGGCCGCTGGAGAGCTTCCTGTACGGCCACCCGCGGGTGCGCTTCCTGCTCACCGGCAGCACGGCGGACGCGCCGGAGGTCCGACTGTGGCGCTTCAACGTCGGCTTCTACAACCTGTTCCTGGCGCTCGGCCTGGTCGCCGGACTGGTCCTGCTGCACACCGGGCACGCCGCCTCCGGCCGCGCCGTGATCAGCTACGTCGCCGCGTTCATGGTCGCCGGCGGGGTCACCCTCTTCGCCTCGGAGCCGAAGGTCTGGCGCGGCGCCCTCGCCCAGGCGCTGCCGGCGGCGGCGATCCTCATCGCCGAGGCGTTCTGAGCGCGCGCCGCCCGGCAGCCGTCAGCCCGCCCCGGGCACTTCCTTGCCGCCGGGCACTTCACCACCCGAGACCTCGCCGCCGGGGACATCGCCGCTGGAGACCTCGCCCCGGCGGGCGGTGCGGGCGGCCAGCAGGGCGCCCAGCGCGCCGGTCAGCAGGCCCCAGCCCGCCGCCAGCGGGACGGCCGTCCACAGCACCGGGCGCAGGGTGAGGCTGCCGCCACCGAGGCCGGCCAGCGGGTTGGCCCCGCCGAGGAGCGAGCCGATCAGGTCGCCGAGGCCGCCCTGTCCGACGCCGACGCCGAGCACCGACAGCCCGTAGTCGGCGTCCGCCCTGGTCCAGAGCCCGACCAGCAGCACCGCCACCGCGCCGGCCAGGGCGAACCGGACGGCGTGCTGCCAGAGCCGGACGGTGCGCGGCGAGCGGTACGCGGCGAGGAAGCCGGCCGCGAGCAGCAGCACGGCGGCCAGCGGCAGCAGCCACCAGCTGCGCGCGTCCTGGTCGGCGAGGGTGCCCAGGCTGATGGTGGCCTGCTGCCCGTCCGGCGCCCGCAGCACCTCGGCGAGCGGCCTGGGCACCGGCAGGCCGAGCGCGCCGCTGAGCCGCCCGTGCCACTGCGCGCCGAGCCCGACGCCGAAGGCCAGCCAGACCAGGTCGGGCAGGGCGAGCAGCAGTACGGCCAGGGTCTGCCGGGCGTTGCCGTGCACGATCGCGGTCAGCACCCCGGCCGCCAGCCCGATCACCAGGTACGCCAGCAGGACCAGCCAGAGCGCGAACGCGGCCGGGCGGACGGCCAGTTGGTAGGGCAGCAGAACGCGCGGCAGCGGCGCCCGCCGGGACACCGCGAAGGTGCCCGCGAGGACGACGAGCAGCCAGGCCAGCCCGATGCCGACCGTGCTCGGGGCATCCGCGTGGAAGCCGACCTCCGGGGTGAGCCCGAGCGCGCCGCCGATGGTCTGCGCCAGGTCGCCGCCGAGCGGGACGTCGAAGGTGTGCCGGGCGCCGAGGGTGAGCAGCGCGAGGGCGACCAGCCAGATCACCACCGTGCGGGCGATCCGGCCGAGCAGTTCGCCGCCGCCGGCCACCGCGCGGAAACGCAGCTGACGCAGGAACACCTCGGCCATCACCACCGCGCCGGCCAGCGAGACGGACAGCGGCATGGCGCTGATCCCGGCATCCACCGCGGCGAACTGCCCAGCCCCACCGTCGAGTTGGACGGATCCGCCGACGGCCAGCGCCACCGCCCCGGCCAGCACGGCCGGGAAGCCGCCGCCCGGGAGGTCGTCGGCGCCGGCCAGCCAGAGACCGAGCGCGGCCACCGCCGCCATGGCGGCGAACCCGGCCAGCACCACAGCCAGCGCGTCCAGCCAGCCGCGCAGGGCGCCGGGCGGGCCCGCGACCCGGGTGGTGGGCTGCTGCATGGCGCCTCCTCGGTGCGTCGGGCTTCGCGTTCCAGGGTGGCCGACAGCGGGCGGGCACGCTCGGCGACGGCCCCCGCACCTGCTGTTGCGGCAGGTGGGGAGCCGGGGGGAGGCCAGTGGCAGGAGCTTCCCGGGTCGGCGCGTCCGTCGGCCGCCTGCGAAACGGAGCCTCGATGAGTTCCCAACCGCCGCCGTCCGGCCCGCCGAGCGAACCGCCCCACGGCCCCCCGTCCGGCCCGCTGGCCGGTCCCCCGTCGGGCGGCGGCCGGTTCGGGCCGCCGTCCGGGGCATCCGGCCCGTCCGGTCCGTCCGGCCCCCCGTCCGGGCCGCCTGGTCCGCCCGGCCCGCCCTCCGGGGACGGTCGGGGGCCGCACACGCCGTGGTGGCGCTCCGGGCGGGGGCTCGCGTTGGCCGCCGGCACGCTGGCGGTGGCCGCGGTGGCCACGGTGCTGATCGTGAACAGCCAGGGTGGTGGTCACCACGACACCCTGCCGGCCGCCAACGAGGTGGCCCTCCAGGCCCCGGCCGACCCGGGGCCGGACCCGTTCACCCCATCGGTGGAAACCCAGGGGGTGAGCGCCCCCGCCCCTGCCCAGGCGCCGCAGTCCGGGCAGGCGCCGCAGTCCGCCCAGGCAGCGCAGTCCGGGCCGGGCGGCCGGTCCACGGCCGCCTCCCCGGCGGTGATCCACAGCGTCGAGGGCAGCTCCGCCGGGCTGTACGGCGGGACGATGACCAAGCCCAGCTGCGACACCGAGCGCCTGATCGGGATGGTCTCCAGCGGGGACGCCGGCCGCGCCTGGGCCTCCGCCGCGGGCGTCCAGCAGTCCGACGTCCCGTCCTACCTGCGCTCGCTGACCTCGGCCTACCTGCGGGTGGACACCCGGGTCACCAACCACAACTACAAGAGCGGCGCCGTCGTCGAGTACCAGTCCGCGCTCCAGGCCGGCACCGCCGTCCTGGTGGACGCCCAGGGCGTGCCCCGGGTGCGCTGCTCCTGCGGCAACCCGCTGAAGCCGCCGGTGCTGGTGAGCGACGCCAAGTACACCGGGAAGGCATGGGCCGGCTTCCACCCGACCACGCTGGTCGTCGTGGTGCCCGCGCCGCAGCCGGTGACCGAGATCATCCTGGTGAACATCGAGACGGGCGGCTGGTTCTCCCGGCTGACCGGGCGGATCGACGTGGTCGACCGGAACGTCGGACCGCCCAAGGGGCCGCTGGCGCCCGGCATCCCGCCGCCGGGGAAGATGACGCCCACCACGCCGGCGGGCACGGCCTCGACGTCGCACTCGACCTCCGCCTCGACCTCCGCCTCGACCTCCGGGGCGACCTCCGGGTCCGGCTCGGCGACGACCTCGGGTTCGACCTCCTCGGGAGCGACGTCCTCGGGCGCCTCGACCGGGACGGGCTCCGCCTCGGCAACGTCGTCCACCTCCTCGGGCGCCCCGACCGGGACGACCAGGTCGACCGGCACCGCGTCCGCGTCCACCGGCTCCTCGGCCAGCTCGTCCACGGGGTCGTCCACCACCAAGACGCCGACCCAGACGCCGAGCACCAAGGCCCCGGAGAGCACGACCGGCTCCACCGCGACGAACACCACCAACGGCACCACCGCGACGACCACCGAGCCCCCGAAGACCGCGACGGCCGGGAGCGCCACCCCCAGCTGATCCGCCCGACTCCCCGGCACCGCCCGCCGCCCATCCGCCGCCGGTGGCGGCGCACCTCAGGGCAGCAGCACCTCGGCGTCCTCGGGCCCCAGCGCCCGGCCGCCGGCCACACGGACCTCCATCGCCTCGATCGGCGCGCCCGTCCCGCGTTCCACCAGCCGGGCGCGCGGCTCGCCCTCAGCGAAGAACCACTGGTCGCCCCACTGCCGCAGCGCCGTGATCACCGGGAAGAGGGCGCGCCCCTTCTCGGTCAGCACGTACTCCTGGTACGGGCTGCCGTCGGCGGCCGGCGCGAGCGCGAACACCCCGTTGGCGACCAGGTTGGCGAGGCGGGCCGAGAGGATGTTCCTGGCGAGGCCCAGGTTCTTCTGGAACTGGCCGAAGCGGCGCAGCCCGTCGAAGGCGTCGCGGACGATCAGCAGCGTCCAACCGTCGCCGACGACGTCGAGCGGGCGGGCGACCGGGCAGGTCGACTCCTCGTGCGTGGTGCGCTTCGGCACTTCTCCCACCTTCCACCGGTCGGCGCCCAGCCTATCGGCGAGTCGCGCGGTTGCTTATTGAAACCACATTATGCCAGGGTGGCGTGGTAGCACTTTGAAACCAGTCGGCCGTGCCCGCCACCAGGAAGACCCGCCCATGACCTCGCCCACCCGCGCCACCGCCGCCGAAGC
Source organism: Kitasatospora sp. NPDC043950 (assembly GCF_056435345.1). Classification (NCBI taxonomy): domain Bacteria; kingdom Bacillati; phylum Actinomycetota; class Actinomycetes; order Kitasatosporales; family Streptomycetaceae; genus Kitasatospora; species Kitasatospora sp. NPDC043950. Next base: position 5,305 of record NZ_JBWKER010000026.1, on the reverse strand, counting down.
ACCCTCACGTGGCCTGCCACCCGCCGCCGCCTGGCTCCTCTCCGTCGCCTGCGGCCTCGCCGTCGCCAACGTCTACTACTCACAGCCCCTGCTCGACCTCATCGCCGCGGACTACGGCATCGACCCGGCCACCATCGGCCTCGTCGGCACCCTCACCCAGACGGGCTACGCGCTCGGCCTGCTGCTGCTCGTCCCGCTCGGCGACCGCGTCAACCGCCGCACCCTCACGACCGCCCAGCTCGGGCTCTCCGTGCTCGCCCTCGCCGCCGTCGCGCTCGCCCCCTCCGCGTTGCTGATGCTCGCCGCGATGGCTGCCGTCGGCGTCCTCGCGGTGGTCGCCCAGGTCGTCGTCGCGTACGCGGCCTCGCTCGCCGCGCCCGCCGACCGGGGCCGGGTGGTCGGCACCGTCACCAGCGGCATCGTGGTCGGCATCCTGCTCGCCCGCACCGTCGCCGGCACCATCGGCGACCTGGCCGGCTGGCGCGCCGTCTACGTGGTGTCCGCCGTCGCCACCGGCGCGATGGCCCTCGCCGTCGCGGTCGTCCTCCCGGCCGAACGCCACCGACCGTCGGCGCAGACCGAGCAGACCTCGCAGACCGCACGGATCAGCTACCCCCGGCTGATCGGCTCGGTGTTCACACTCTTCGCCGAGGAGCCCGTGCTCCGCGCCCGGGCGGTCCTCGCGCTGCTCACCTTCACCTCCATCACCGTCCTGCTCACCCCGATGGTGCTCCCGCTCGCCGCCCCGCCGTTCAGCCTCAGTCACACCCAGATCGGGCTGTTCGGCCTGGCCGGCGCCGCCGGAGCCCTGGGCGCCGGCCACGCGGGCCGCCAGGCCGACCGCGGCCGGGCCGAACGCACCGCCGGCATCGGCCTGTTGGCCATGCTCGCCGCCTGGATCCCGGCGGCCCTGCTGCCGCACTCGGTGTGGTGGCTGGTGCTCGCCATGGTGGTGATCGACTACGGCCTGCAGTCCGTGCACGTGGTCAACCAGCACCTGCTGTACCAGGTCCGCCCCGAGGCGCAGAGCCGGCTCACCGCCGGGTACATGCTCCTCTACTCCGCCGGCTGCGCGGCGGGCGCGATCGGCTCCACCGTCGTCTACGAGCGCTGGGGCTGGACGGCCGTCTGCCTCCTCGGCGCGGCCACCAACCTGGCCGCACTGCTCTACTGGCTTGCCAGGAAGCAGAATTGACGAAACCCCCGAACCGCTCCTCCCCCTGATCCGACGGCGCGTCACGAGGCGGGTATCGTCCCGGCCATGAAGGCAGTGTTACGCCGGGTGTGGTCCCTTCCGTTGGCGGGCGCGGTGGTCTCGCTGCTGGTGCTCTGCTGGAGCCTGTTCGCCGCGTCCGCGCAGTGGCGGGCCGCGAACCGGATAGACGCCGCGCCGCTGCGGGTGGACGGGACGGTCAGCGCCGTGGCCCTGCGCAAGGGCGGCTGGCTCTACACCGTCACCTACCGGGTGGGGGATCGCGACTACCGCACGTCGGCGCTCGGCCTCAAACGGGTCGAGAAGCCGCACGTCGGGATGACCGTCCCCCTGGAGGCGGCGGCGGACGACCCGGCCACCGTCCGCGTGGCCGGTGACCACTACCCCAACGACGACATGCCCGCGACCTACGTGCTGGCCGCGGTGGGCGCCACGGCGGTCCTGCTGTGGCTGGTCGGCCTGCTCGTCCAGCGCGCCCGGGGCCGGACTCCCCTCCCGTGACGGCCGGTTCGGCCGCCGGGCCGGTTCGCCCGCCGCCTCGTGGGTGCGGCCGCGCGGCGCCCGCCGCCGCCCGTCAGTCCACGCAGGGGATGCCGCCGGCCTTGACGGCGGGGCCCTGCATGGGGAGGCCGGCGGCGGGGTCGGTGGTCGCGTCGCCCGGCCCGGTGGCGGCGGCGGCGGAGGGGCTGGGGGTGCGGGTGACGGCGAGGGTGACGACGATGTGGCCGGGGGCGACGACGGCGGCTGCGGTGGCGGTGACGCCGTAGCGGGTGGCGAGCTGCTGGGCGTCGGCCTTGGCGCCGCTGCCGTAGGTGACGGTGGTGGCCCTGGTCCTGGCGGCGGCGTCGCCGATCTTCCCCGGCTGGTAGCCGAGTTCGGTGAGGGCCTTGGACTCGGTGGCGGCCGCGCCGGCGCCCGCGACGGCGTTGACGTCCACGACGGCCCTGGTCACGGTCGGGGAAGCCGCGGACGGCGAGGGGGTGGCGGTCTCGGCGGCCGTCTCGGTGGGCGCGGGGACGGCCTGGACGGGGGCCGGCTCGCGGTTGAACAGCTGCCGGACGATCTTCTTGATCAGCTCCGGGTTGACGGTGTTGACCTCCTGGCCGCCGACGGTCTTGAACCCGGTGATCGGCAGGGTGTTGAACTCGACGTTCCCGCCGGTGAGGTTGGGCGCCTGCTGGGCGAAGTCAAGGATGTTCCACTCGTTGTCGATGACGACGTCCTTCTTCACCACCCCGAACAGCTTCTGCATCTGCCCGAAGTCGTTAAGGATGCCCTGCTGCTTGAGCCGGTACTCGACGGAGGAGATGAACGCCTGCTGCCGGTGGGTGCGGTCGAGGTCGCCGTTGGCGAGGTGGTGGCGCTGGCGGACGAAGGAGAGGGCCTGGGCGGCGTTGAGGGAGCTGATGCCGGCGGGGAGCTTGAGGCCGGTTCCGCCGCCCTCGTGGGCGGCGGTACGGGCGATGATCGGATCGTCGACGGGGTGGTTGAGGCAGACCTGGATCGGCTCGACGGCCTTGGCGATGTCGTAGAAGCCGATCAGGTTGACCTCGGCGAAGTGGTCGATCGGGACGTCGAGGAAGCTCTGCACGGTCTGGATGGTGGCGGAGCGCCCGGCTTCGCGGCTCTGCCGTTCCAGGTCGGCCTTGGAGAGCCCCTTGCCGGCGAGTTTCTGCTCGGCGGCCACCTTGGCGATGCCGTAGGCCTCCTTGATCTTGTGCATCTTGCCGTCGGCGCCGGCGGTCTGCACGTAGTCGTCGCGCGGGACGGACAGCGCGGTGACCTTGCCGCCGTTGGCCGGGATGTGCAGGACGATCAGGGCGTTGGTGTTGTAGCCGCCGATCTCGCTCGACCCGGCGTGCAGTTCGTCCTCGACGAACTGCTTGGGCAGGTCGTTGCCGTCCATGTCCTTGCGGCTGTCGAGGCCGATCAGCAGCAGGTTGACGGACTTGTCGAGGTGGGGCGGGGCGTTCTTCTTGGCCTCGCTCAGCGCGGTGGACTTGGTCATGCCGTCGTCGAGGCTGCGGTACTCGTACCAGGTGAAGCCGCTGGCACCGAGGACGGCGACGGAGACGGTGCAGGCGAGGGTGCGCCCGGCGACGGTCAGCGGGGCGGTGCCGCGGCGCGGGGCGCGGCCGCGCGGGCGGAGGCGGGCGGCGCGATCAGCCACGACGGCTCCTTCCGGTCGGGGTGCCCGCACTGCGGGGCCGTCGGCGGTCGAGCGCGACGCGGACCGCGACGACCAGCAGCGCGACCCCCACCGCCGCCGCCATCACCGGGAACGCCCCCACCACCCACCGCAGCGCGCCGGTGCCGAGCTGCTTGCCCTGGTACGCGTCCCGGTTCGCCAGGTACTCGATGCCGGCGGCGCCGAGCAGCACCACGAGCGGGGCCGCGGTGACGACCCACCAGCGGCCGGCCCGGCTGCACAGCGCCGCCGCGGCGCCCGTCCCGCCGACCGCACCGACCGCGAAGAGCACGCCGACGCCGGGGCCGCCGAGTTCGTCCGCGACACCGCCGAGGACGGGCAGGCCGACGGCGGTGAGCAGCACCGTCAGCCGGCCTCCCCGGCGGGCCTGCGGCCGGCGGCGGGAGGCCGCGGTCCGTGGCGGGCGGGCGGCGGGTGGCGCGGCGGGCTCCGCCCGGTCGGCCGCGCGCGAGCGCTGCGCGGGCAGGGCGGGGTCCTCGGTGCGCGGTCCCGCGTCCTGGTACGGCGTTCTCGCCCGCTGCCCGGCCATGCGCACTTCCCTCGCTCGTTTCGGCTGCCGCGGCGCGTGCGCGCCGCCGTGCGTGCCGGGACGCGTTCCGTCCTGGTGGCGGTTCCCAACTTCTACAGTTCTGTAGAAGTTGGGCTGGAGCATACAAACCCATTTCAGCAAAGTCATCCGCCGTCCTTCGGCAGCGGCCGAGCGCCCGGTGGGCCGTCGTTAGGATGGTCATGATCCCCCGCCACGTCGGCACACCATCAGGAACGCGTCAGAGGAGCAGAGCGTCACCATGTTTGAGAGTCTGAAGAACCTCGCGGACAAGGCCACCGACCTCGCCCGCGAGCACAGCGACGTGCTCGGGCAGGGCCTGGACAAGGTCGGCGACGTGATCGACGACCGCACGGACGGCAAGTACAGCGGCCAGATCGACACCGGCGTCGAGAAGGCCAAGGGCTTCCTGCGCAACCTCGACGGCGAGCAGAAGCCGGCCGAGTAGCCTGCCACCGGGCACGGTCGCCGGCGCGATCGGCAGTACGACGGTCGAACAAGGACACGGGCGCACGGGGAGGGGTCGGCAGCGATGAGCGAGGGGCAGCAGGGGTCGCGCTGGGGACGCTGGCTGGTCGTCGGCGTACTCGTCGCGGCCGGGTGGGGCATCGTCCACGGCGGCGACCACCCCACCACGGCGTCGTCCGACGCCTCCCCGTCCGCGACCCCCTCCCCGGACGGTGCCGCGCCCTCCGCGTCCGCGTCCTCCCCGTCCGAGTCCGCCTCGACCGCGCCGTCGAAACCGTCGAAGCCGTCCGGCCGCTACGACCCCGCCGACTACGCGGCCCCGGTGCGCCGGTACGCCGCCGAGGCCGGGGTCAACCCGCAGCTGCTGATGGCGATCCTCTACAACGAGTCCTACAAGCCGCACGACCCGGAGCTCGAACGGGCCTGGCAGCGCGGCAAGCCCGAAGCCTCGTTCGGCATCGCCAACATGCACCGCGCCGCCTTCGACGACACCAAACCCGGCCGCCCCTTCGCCGACCGCAAGTGGGAGGAGCTGCCGGACGACCGCGACCTGGCCGTCCAGGCCGCCGCCTGGCACCTGCACGACCTGGCCGGGCAGCTCCCGGCGCGGCCGAGCGCGCCGCTGAACCACGACGAGCTCCTCGCCCTCGGCTACAACGCCGGCGCGGGCAACATGCTGGCCTTCGCCCGCGGGGTCAAGGTGGGCTCCCAGGCGCAGTCCTACCTCGACCGGCTGCACGACAACTGGGCCAAGTCCGGCACGGCCGTCCAGTAGCGGGGGGGGGGGGGGGGGGGGGGGGGGGGGGGGGGGGGGGGGGGGGGGGGGGGGGGGGGGGGGGGGGGGGGGGGGGGGGGGGGGGGGGGGGGG